>MNRP01000025.1:8518-11133 GCA_001916005.1 Clostridium sp. 26_22 | reverse complement strand
AAATTTTAACTCCAAGTAGAAAGCAATACCGCCCCTACTTGGAGTTTATTTTATCACTTTAAATTTTTAATTGCTACGCGTCGATTTTTTGACGCTTACATTATATTCATCTATTATCTGCTTTAAAAGTTCTCCTAATCTATCATGATTCTTCATTAAATGTAATGCGTATAAATAAGATATTTGTGAACCATAATCATGTTTAATTTTCCTTAGTTCTACTATTTTTTCTTCTAATTCTCTATTTAGTTTATAAATCTCATTAGATTTCTTTTGATTATTTGCAAAATATAAAGTTACACTTATAAAAAATATTGATAATAATATAAATATAACATTTGTATATACTGGATTATCATTCCCATATACTATTAAATTAAAAGATATAAGAAAATCCAATATTAAAGTTAATATAACAAATGATATACTATTAAAGTTTTTAGATATAATAATTTTATATATTCTTTTAAATTTATCTAAATTATTAAGAATTATTATAATCATAATAATTTGAGGTAAATATAAGAATACTAAACTGAAAAATTCTATGTATCTTTTATCTAATCTTAAAGATATAATCCCCCAAAACACATTACTGAATACTAATAGATTAATAGTTATCATGAAGTAGGGGCTGTCGCGTTAGCGGGTAAAAAAATCCGCTGGCGACAGCTCTTATTCTATACTAAAAAGAAAATATTTTAATTTTTGATAATGAAATAAAATTATTTTTAAAAAAAGCGCACTTTAATAAGCCTAAGAAAAAAAGCTTTTAAAAAATTAATTATGCACTTTTCTTTACCTCAAATAAATGCTTACCAGTTCGGTCCAATTGGATTTTTCTATGCATTTTATTTATGTTGTGAGCCATAGCAAGTAGTGTACTCTCTGCTAAAACATTTCTTTGACCACGACACATAAATCTTCTAAAATTCATGTCTTGTTTCACTTGCGCAAAGGAACCTTCTGCTTGGATACTTCTATTCATTCTGAGTAAGCATCCTTCATCACTAAGTATTCTTTCTAAATCTTCTTTTCTTTGACGATTAAATTTTTTTGAGGTTTCAAATTTTTTAGTTCTTTCTTCTAAAGGTGTTTTACAATTATTTCCCTTAATGCACTTACTTTTATAGTTACAATCACTGCAATCTTCACATGCATAAATTGTTTTTTCACTTTCATATCCTGTTTTTGATTTTCTTAATTTTACACCTTCAATTTTTAGTTTTTTACCATTCTGACATATAAAAAAATCTTTTTCAGAATCATAATCCATATTTTCTATTTTACCAATATCACTTTTATATTTTCTCGTTTTTGATAATTCGTAGTTAGCAGGTTTAATAAATGCTATTTGATTATTATCTTCAATAAAAGAATAGTTTTCTTCACTTTCATATCCAGCATCAGCAACAATTTTTAAATATTTAAAATTTAAATGTTCTTCCATACTTTTTAGAAATGGTATTAGTGTAGTTGTGTCTGTGGGCTGAGGCCCTACCGTAAGCCATGTGATATATTCTGAATCAACTCCATGTTGTACATTGTAAGCAGGTTTAAGTTGACCATTTTTCATAGCATCTTCCTTCATTCTCATAAATGTAGCATCCTTATCCGTTTTGGAGTAGCTATTTCTATTACCGCAAGTGTACACTTTCTGATTATATTCCTTAAATTTTGAAAGATATTCTTCTAGCTTTTCTATAGACTTTTGAAGTGTGGTTTTTCTTTTACCACATCCGTGGACGAACTTTATGCCTTCTAATTTTTTTAGTTCATAAAGCCTTTTTCTTAGTTTTTTTATGTGCTTAATTTTTACTTTATTTTTATAAATCAATTTAATGCCATAAAGTTCTTCAGATTCTTTTACAAAGTCTGCTAATTTAATTGATAGTTTTGCCATATTTTTTGTAACAGCCTTTTTCCAAACAAAAGTATATTTATTTGCATAAGCTTCTATTTTAGTTCCATCAATAAATATGTTATCACCTGATACTTCTCCTATCTTATAAAGAAAATTACTCATTTCACCCAAAATTTTTTCAGAACATGGTGCAAAATGTAGACTTCTAAATCTTGCAATTGTTGAGTGATCCGGAGCGGAAGCACCTTCTAATAAAAACATAAAATTGATATCTCTACGGCAAGCTATTTCAATATCACGTGAAGAATAAATTCCATTCATATAAGCATATAGCATAATTTTTAGCATTTTCATGGGCGAAACTTGATTTTCTCTTACTCTAAAATAAGTAGAATATAGCTCAGTAAACTGGCTTAGTAATCGCACAGAATCATTACTTGGAATTATGCAATCAATATCAAAAGGAAGTTTTAGTTGATAAACCTTTTGATTTAAAGTATAATTTCTTTGTAAGATTTTTTTTAGTAACATAAAAATATTTTACCATAAATCCTAAACTCTTTGAGTTTGGGATTTATTTTTTATTAAAAAAGGAGCTGTGCACTAATTTTTAGTGCAACAGCCCCATATTAAAAAAATTCTTTTTGAACGCTAAATACGGTAAACATAGCGAGATAATATGTGTAATAATAATGTTTAAACTTGAATTCCCAACTAATTTATATGAAATAGTAACTAATATCCAATTAAT
>MNRP01000025.1:4120-8505 GCA_001916005.1 Clostridium sp. 26_22 | reverse complement strand
ACCTAATTCTTTAAGGGACTTTTTATCTTCTTCTAAACAATAATTAATACCTAATATGAAAAGTGTACACTGCATTACAGTTGTAATAGAGTCAATAATATTAACTAAGTCAAGTTTTTCAAACATATTAGCAAGTATCTCCTAATTAATTATTTTCATCTGTTAATTTTATTAGAATTTTTCTCATCAACTTTAGGAAAGATAATAAGTTTTACTAGAATTAACTATTCCTATATAAAAAGAGAAAAAGCAAAATATCAAGTGTCAAACTTATTGCTTCTATTAACTATATAAATTTTGTTTTTAGAATCAAACATATTTACCATGATCAAATGTATTAAAACTTATATGGTTTTCAAAGAAGTAAAAATCTAAGACTTATCAATTTATTTCCATTGATTGTGGCATATCTTCTACACCAATACTTAATATAGAAGTGGCTCCAGAATTAATAATAACTGTAGCTAAAAGTAATAATGCTCCACCAATTTTTTTTCAACTTCATAATAGCACCTCCTTTTTAAATAAATTAGTTTAAGTTTACGTTTACATTTGTTTTTTATAAAGATAAAAAAAATTTTTCATAATATTTCTTATAAAAAACAATAAATCTTTAATTTCAAGTTATTATTTAATCACTAAAAAACATCCATGAAAAATTGTTGTTATTATAACTCATTTATAAATTATATAAATTTAAAAATGTAGACTATACTTGTTTTTTTACTTATTACAAGTATAAATAAAATAAAACTATTACTTACATCTAAAGCTAAAATTATAAAAAACTATATAACTATTATTAATAAAAAACTTTATTCTATATTAACTAAATCTTAAATTTATATTCATTTTTATTAAACATAAAAATACATTGTATTAAAATCGTCCAGACTATCACTTTAGCTAATTGAGTTAAATTGAATAGAGATAATGATATTATAGCCAGAATAAGTGTATTTAAGATGCCTATTTCTTCTAATTAAATTTTCTTTAGTTATAGGCATTTTTTCATTTATTATAGGTGCTTTATTATAAATAGCAAAAATACTTATGCTATTTAACAAAACACTCCCCCAAAAAGTAATATTAATTTCTTTTACAAATTGAATTATAATAAAAATTAATATACTTGTAGCAATAAAACATTTTATTTGACTATCTTCATGATATCCACCAATAAAAGGCTTAGTTATACTCATTACAAATAATATTACTAAGGCTTCACTTAAATAACCAACAAAATAAAACATGATTATAAGAAATAAAATTTTAGTCGTTTCATATATAATAATTTTCAATGTATATTCAATTTCTTCCTTCTGATCGTTACTGTAATTGTTATATACTGCTATATTTTCTGCAAATACACTTATAATATTTTCCATAAATCCATATTCTTATTATCTTTCATTTTTATTTTCTTAATTTGAGTAAAATTTAATATATATGATAATTATTACTTAAAATTTAAATATCTTATGTATTGAACTATTTAACAATTATTTTACGTTTAATATACACATTTAAAATTCTATTAATATTTTTCTATTTTAATAAATTTATATAACTCTTAAAATCAAATAATATTTACTAAATCAAAATGCAAAAATTTTTTATTATCATCGAGAAATATTACATATATTGGCTAATATATTAATTATAAACTATAAATATAACTTAATCAATATATTACTTTAGTTTATTGATTAAGTTATATTTATAATTTATTTATATTTTCAAGGTATTACTTGCTGACAGTTAATAACTATATAATTAAAAATATATACTTTATAAAAAAACTATACTTAAAAAATATGGAGTATACACAATTTGATAGATACATAGAAAATACGAATAATAAAAATGATAGCTCTGAAAATTTTCATTACAAATTCCTTAAAAAACTTTCCTTTATACACTCTATTATGGAATATGTTAAAGAATTGTTGTAGCATTTATAGTTATATCTAAAAAAGTAACTTAGTATAACTACTATTTTCAAAAAAGCTAATGGAGATAGAAATAGTAAAACAGCTAATATATTAAACTTAAAATTCTTTATTTTTATTTTTTATATCCTTCTTTTAAATTAATTATAAAACTAACTATTATAAATAATTTGTTTATTAAAGATATTATAAAAATTAGTTTATTCCTACACTTGAAAATGCATTATTTACTGCGTCTACTTCAACTGAATAATCTCCATATAGATCCTTAGCTGATTGTACTAATCCAAGCTTTGCTTCTTTAAATGAAGTGGTATTGTTAAAATATTGTGTCATCGCTCTATAATATATTCTTGCAATTTTTTCACAACCTATATTAGATGCTAAATTATATGCAGCCTTATTAGGAATTCCTGAGTTGATATGGACTCCACCATAATCTCCTGATTCAGTGTTTGGAAGATTCTTATAATTATCCATATGGGCTGGTTGATTATATAAAGTAGGATTAGCAAGACTTCTTAAAGCATCCCCTTGTATTCCAGGAGTATATATCTCATCTCCAACAACCCAATCTAGAGGATTAAATTTCCATTCTCCTCCATTTGCAACATCATACTTATCATAAGTTTGTATTAATACACCAAATACATCAGATAGAGATTCATTTAAAGCACCTGATTGATTTTCGTAATTTAAATCACATGTGTAACTAGTTACCCCATGAGTCATTTCATGAGCAACAACATCAAGATCTCCAGAAAAAGCAGTAAAATAGCTACCATCCCCATCTCCATAAATCATTTTATACCCATTCCAATATGCATTATTATGATTTGAACCATAATGTACAACAGAATCTATTGACATTCCATTTCCATCTATACTATTCCTATTAAACATATTCTTATAAAAATCATAAACTACCTCTGCATAACTATGTGCACTTACAGCAGCTGGATCAGTTATATTTGAAGTAGTGTTATATATAAGGGAACCATTATTCGAAAATCTATAATTAGCTGTATAAGTGTTTATATATCCTGACATATCTTTTGTTCTGTCTTGCATATAATATAAGTCTCCATATTGATAAAGATTAAGATTTCTTTTATCCCCATTAACTGCTGTTCCAAATCCACTAGTATTTGACTCTCGCATCAAGTCCTTTTCTCCAATTATATTTCCACTATACAAATCTACAAATATATCCCAACTCTCAAAATCTGGCTCATCATATACTATATTAACTTTATATACATCATAAGCCTGTCCATCTTTATAGTAAATATAATTTTCTGCCTTAGGTTCTTCACTAAGTTCAGTAAATTCTTTTGAAGATTTAGCTATTTCTATAGCATTTTCTTTTGATATTTCCGATTCATTAATCTTTACAATATCTTCAATTCTATCTTCCAAAGTACCTGTTATACTCTCAATATTACCATTTTCATTGAAATGTAAAGTTATTTTTCTTCCATATATCTCCTTGTCTTTGAATGTCTGCTTTAATTTTACATGAGTAAAACCAAGTTCATCTATTTCATATTTATCAATTTTAAAATTTAGTTCTTCACTTTTAAATCCAAAAAGAGCTTTGTTTTTTTCAAGATAATCTAATACTTTATCCTTTGAAACTCCAGTATTTAAATCAAGTTCACCATTAATGAATAGTTGTACCCCATTACTTTCATCAATTAATATTTGTTCTTCTCCATTTGTATCTTCAGAAATTTGTTGGATTATTTCTGATTTACTTTTAACTTCTGAAATCTTATCATTCGCTAAAACTAATTTTGTCATAGACATTGATGTAATAGTAGCTATTGCAATAATAGATAATAGCCTCTTTTTCATAGAATCCCCTCCATTAAATTTTAGTTAGTGTAAAGTTTTTACACTACTTTTTTTCTATTTTTCTTTATATATCAAGGTTTCGAAAGTTTTTTTGCATAAAAAAACAACGACCCCCTAATTTCATGTTAAAATTGAATCTCCTACCAAACAAAAATAACCATGAAAGGATGTCGTTATTGTGGATTCAATTATAACTTATTTACTTGCATATAATCAATATTTAATTAAAATTATTTATCAACTTATTTTATTTATTTCAAAGCATATTCCACTTAAACAAATGGCATTTGATGACTCAAATAGCCCGGAATATCAAAAGTTTAAGGTAGACAAACTGCCTAAAATTCTTAAATTCGAAAAAGTAGACTATATTTTACTTCTGGCTTATTACAAGCATAAATATAATAAAACCCTAAAACCAGTTCAAAGACGAAACGGTAAGTCTATTCCTGAAAAAACTATTTGCCCTAAATGTGGTGCACCTCATGAATACATTTATGATAACAATGGTAGTAAAGGACAATTCCAATGTAAAGTTTGTGGTCTTACATTTAAAGAAACTAATTATGCAACTAA
>MNRP01000025.1:0-3913 GCA_001916005.1 Clostridium sp. 26_22 | reverse complement strand
ACTGCTCATGCACTAAAAGAAGTTCATGGAATAGATATTTCACATACAATGGTGGCTAAATATGCTTTAACAGCAGCCGCTGTTATTAAACCATTTGTAGATACATTTGATTACAAGCCATCTAAAATACTTTCTGCTGATGAGACTTATATTAAAGTTAAAGGCATTAAGCATTATGTTTGGTTTGTAATGGATGCTTGCAAAAAATCTATTCTAGGTTATCAAGTATCTGATACAAGATCTGTAGGTCCTTGTATTTTAGCTATGCGTATGGCTTTTGATAAGTTTAAAAACTTCCCAGGAAAAGCCTTGAAATTTATTGCTGATGGCTATACAGCCTATCCGTTAGCGAAGCAACAATTTGAACTTGAAGAAAATAAAGACTTTGATTTAATTCAAGTTATTGGACTAACTAATGATGATGCTGTATCATCTGAACATCGTTGGATTAAACAAATAATTGAGCGACTTAATAGAACATTTAAATCCTCTTATCGCATAACCTGTGGTTATGGTAGCGAAGATGGTGCTCTTCATGGGGTTAGTCTTTGGGTTGCGTATTATAACTTTCTACGTCCACATCCTTATAATTACTGGCGTCCATTAAATGAACTTAAGGAATTAGATGGCATTGATAATATGCCTGCAAAGTGGCAAATTCTTATTGCTCTTGGCCAACAAACTATCTTACATATGCAAGAATTTAAGCCTTCTTGATAAATAATAAAATTAAATACCGATTCAATTTTGCCTCCGCTATCGAAGGCCTTTTCGTCATACTTAAATTTAGAGCAAATTTTGAATTTTAAAGAATAAATTGAAATTTATTCCTTAACTTTGATTAACTCTATTTTTTCATACGAAACTTTACACTATCATATAACAATTTTATAATTAATTTGATTTTAAATTTAGTAAACTGGTATACCGTAAATCATATCATGAACTTCGTTTTTGAACCAGCTCCATGCGCTACCAACTGCTTTACCTACTTTGTAACCAAAATCATAAAATAAATAAGTCACTTTTTTAGTGTCATATCTATAGGAACTGTTTTATTAATTTCTAGAAGATATTTGTGCTGCTATGAAAGACGATATTCTAAGAATAAACTATATTCAGCTTGATAAGACAACTTTACAAGTTATTGCTGATAGCGATAAGAAATCAAAGTCTAAGAAATATATGTGCTTATATAAAAGTGGTGAATTTAGATATCTAATTATCATATATGACTACCAAAAGACAAGAGAAGGTTCTTATTCGAGAGAATTTCTAAATGAATTTTCTGATTTCATTCAAACTGATAGATATACTGTATGCAATAAGGTATAAAACATATAAAGACTTTATTGCTTAGCTCATATCAAGAATAAATTCCCATGAAATTATAATAATAATTAATAAAGAAGACTAAAAATCACGAATTTTAATGTTTTTTAATTGTAAAAAAAACTTTATAAATTTGAAAATATTTAATAGAATTCTATTCTCAAACTGCTGAAAGAGAAATGAAAGATACACTTCCTAAAAGACCCATGGTTAAAGCTCTTCATTATACCAGGAAAATAACTCCTAGAACGAAAACTATTACAATTGATCTATCTTTAGAGATTGATAATAACAGTATCTAAATGGCTAAAAAGCCATTTATTATTGGTCGTAGTAAGAATTGAGTTTTTAGTAATATGGTGAAGGCTAAAGATAAACTACATAAATAAATATTAGAAAAATATTTAAATATTTATTTGATATGATATACGAGATAGCTAAAAATACTAAATAAGTAATATTAGTTATTATGATGTTGTGAAATAAGCTTCAAGTATAATTAAGTATATCAACTCGTAAATAATTATATTAAACTTTAATTCTAAGTAAAAAGTAATCTCCCTACTTGGAGTTTATTTTATTACTTTAAATTTTAAATTGTTATGTGTGGATTTTTTTGTTTGTAAAAGAACTAATAGATTAAATAATTATGAAAAGTAATTTCTACTTATATAAAAAATAGAAATTACTTTTCAATTTAAATTATTTTATAATCTATTAATTTACTATGTTTACAATCTAATGAAGAAAAATTTGAACAACCTAAAAACTTTTCTCCAGTTTTTGAATTGAATTTTCCAATCATTTTTCCCCCACATTCAGGACAATAAATAGGTGCTGCAGTTAATAATTTAGTAAGCTCATTTTCAATAAACTCAGAATTGCAATTATTTAATTTTAATCTTAATAAGTTTATTCCATTTCTTTTTAATAATGAATTTTTAAAAGCATCTCTTATTCTTTGTTTATCATTCAATTCGTGATGTGCTCCATCTATTTCAATTGCTAATAAAGGAACAAAAGATTTTTCAGATAATAATAATATATCTATATGATATGAAGAAAGTTGTTTTAAATTTCTATTTTGAAAATCATTTGTTGGTTTAAATAGTTCTCTTTTTTTATGAAATTATTAATAATGAAATATACTTCTTTTTCTAAAGAACTATCCCAAAAGTTTTTTTCTTTATAATAATATGTACTTCTCTTTATACTCTCAATTATTTCTTCAGTAGATTTACGATTTTTATTTAAGTTTGAAGTATCATTTTGTTTAATATTAATATTATTAATTTCTTGAGTTAAGTTTCCTAAAGATTTTTTCAAAGAGTTATTTTTAAATATTAAATATCCTATTATAAAAGAAATAATTAAAAATTCCATATGTAACCTCCCAACATTAATATTCTTAATATTAATATTTATTAGAATAATTTTCAAGTTGAGTATCGAAACTTAAAAGTATTGACACTCATTTTTTTATAATGTAAAATCAACATATTAAACGGTGTCTAAACTTATATTCAAAAGTGAGGGATGTAAATGGGGAGAATAATAGGATATGTAAGGGTAAGTACCAAAGGGCAATTAGATGGTTATAGTATAGACCAACAAATTGGAGAAATTTTATCAGTATATAAAGAAGTTGTAATTTATGAAGAAGGTTTGAGTGGAGCAAAAGAAAGGCCAGTCTTTAATGAAGTTTTAAGTATATTAGAAAAAGATGATATTTTAGTTGTAACTAAACTAGATAGATTTTGCAGAACTACAAAAGAAGGATTACAATATATAGATATGCTTTTAGAAAAAAGAGTAAAAATACATATACTAAATATGGGGTTAATAGAAAACACTCCTGTTGGTAAATTGATAGTTACAAATTTACTAGCATTTGCAGAATTTGAACGAGCGATGATTATAGAACGTACTCAAAGTGGAAAAGCTATTGCAAAAACTAAAGAAGGATTTAAAGAAGGCAGACCTAAAAAATTCACTAAAAAGCAATTAGATAATGCTCTTTCTATGCTTAATATAAATGGAGGGAACTATAGTTATTCACAAGTAGAAGAATTATTAGGGATAAGTAAAAGTACATTAATAAGAGAAAATAATAAAAGAAAAATTTATACTTGAGACTTTAGATAATTCTGTGTAATTATCTAAAGTCTAGTTCTATAAATATTTTGTTAAATTTAGGCTTAATGAAATAAATAAAAAATACTATTTCTCGATCTTAGTTGAGAAATAGTATTTTTTATTCTTTTTTAATGATTTTAACTTAGCAATGTCTTTATAATTATTAGCTGTAATTAATTAAAGTCTTTTTAAAATTTCTAATCTCTCTTTTTCACAGACTATAGCTCTTTTGATTGCTTTAAATGATCATTTATATCTTTTGGTTTTTACTCATGCATATCTTTAACTTTTTCATATAAAGATAACTATAATAAATCTAATAATGTAAATTTAGAAAACTCATTTATAAATTCATCTAATGCTACTTGCATTATTCCTTTAAGTTTACAGTTAGGATTTATGTATGGACAGCAATTATCTTTATTAAAACATTCAGCTATATTCA
>MNRP01000041.1 GCA_001916005.1 Clostridium sp. 26_22 | reverse complement strand
CCAATTATAATGGAAGTATAGATAAAAGCAGTAATATCAAGCCTTTTATGACTTGGTATTACTGCTTTGTTGATAATAAGTTGATAACCAAATGAGTTTTAATGAGTTTGAATAGGTTTTTATAAAAATATTGTTATTGATTTGCAGCAATTATATATAGGTTTTTCCTTTTCTTATATGTAACCATATTTATGGCTTCTTGCTTTTCAATAAGAGGGATATGGGTGTATATATCTTGGCCAACATTATCATTACTATGCCCAATTATTGAATTTATAATTACTTGTTTTATGTTTAAGTTTTCAAGTTCAGTTCTCAATGTATGTCTGCAGTCATGCGAGGTATGATCAGAGATAAAAGGATGTAAGTTATAAAAATTATGCTGGTAATGATATAAATAATAATCGTAATCAATTCTATTGCCATTTGGTTGGGTAAATAGAAATTCATTTTGCGGATTATAATATTTTTCAAATAAGTGTTTTACTGCAGGGTGTATTGGAATAGTTCTATTTATTCCGGCTTCAGTTTTTAGACCACCGACAAAATAATTTTTATCTAGAAAAACATTTGCAGTATAAACGGAAAGTAACTCATCTGCTCTGCAACCGCAATATAATAGCATTAACCAAAAGTCCCTAATAAATATTTCTCTATCTTGTTTTCTTTGCTTTTGTAATCCATCACTTTTAGCCTCAAAATTCCACAAATAATCGATTTGTTCATAAGTAAAAACTTTTTCCTTTTCTGGTTCTCGGCCTTGTGGCTTATTTACTTGTTTTTTATCATTTGTAACTGCTGTTATATATTGTGCATAACCTTTATCAATCAAATCTTCTTCTAAGGCGAATTTATCTAGATTCATATATAGATTAACCATTTGCCTTTGTGCAGAAGTTCCCTTTTGGCTTTCTTTTATGAATTTATTAAAATCAGATGCTCGTAATTCTTTATAAACTTTATCATATAATTCTTTTGAATTATGAAAGGCAGTAGTCATACCTCTACAATAATTACGACCAAAAGGTTTATTACTAGGTCTAATATGATATTTTTTTTCTAATTGTGCTTCTTCTTTAGTAAGCATTTTGGCTTCCTTAAATTTTTCAAATAATTGTTTAAATGTATAATTTTCTTTTTGAACTTTTTCAAGAATACTTTTCTCCGGATTTTCTACAGAAACAAGAGGATATGGGATTTTGGGAAAAGTTTTTATTCTATTGTATTTATCCTCTTTTATATAAAGTGGTGTAGGATTTTTGTGGTAATTTTCTAAACATACTAAAGTTTCTAATTCTGTTTCAAAGGTATCAATAAAGTGATAGATGTTTTTACCATTTATATCTTTTCCAATTGTTATTTTTGCTCCCCAGGGTTTAGATCTACCTTTTCCTAAATATGCAGCACAACCACTACCATTTGCTCTTTTCTTAATTTCTATTTGACGCATAAAAAACCTCCATTTTTTCAAATATTTTTTGTAAATCACTTGAAAAAATGGAGACTTTTATATATAATACAAAAGTAATCACTTTTTAAGTGTTTACGGCTTTGGATAATGTGTGTAGTTCGGCAAAAACAGACACATTATCCTTTTTTATTAATTCTTTTGTTTATCATTTTCGACTATACATTTATCTAGAAAATTTGTAAATCCATTAGGGTAATAAGTTAAAGTTATTTGATGTTTTCCAGAGGGTATGGTCATATTTATTTTTAACATTGAAATTCCGCCAACAACTTTTGTTTCTTCTTTTGCTGTATTAGCACCTATAACAGCACCTACTGGACCGGCAATTAATCCACCAGCAATAGATCTACTTATAGTTCCTTTTTTATTTGTAATAGTTTTTTCACCAATTGTTTCGATACTATAATTATTTACTTCACTAAATGAATAAACAATACTCTTAATTTTATTATTTTTTTTACCTATAATAAATAAGTTATTTTTGGCATCAATGTATATAGGTGTTGTTCCTAAATTTTTTAAGACTGTTGTTGTGTTAAATATTGATAATCTAGAATTGTTTATATCCCAATATTTTTTTAATTCTTCAATTGTATTAGTTTGAAAAGAATCTGATATACTAATGCAGTTGGAACAAACAAAACCATCTAAAACTTTATATTTATTAAAAATTCCAATTTTATTATTACAAATAGCACATTTCTTTGACATAAAAACCTCCATCCTATTTAAAAGCACTATTATTTTCTACTTTTATAACTTCTCCTAATAATTCAATATCGGTTAGGGTTAAGTTGTTTTGGGTTGGAAAATTCCACATATTCATTGCTTGCAATTCTATTTTACCATCATTAGATTGTATAATTTTACGAATAATAGGAGAACCACCCTTTATTTTTAAAAGGTAAGTTTTTTTGTTGTAAAATTTACTAGATTTTTTGATTATGGCTATATCTCCAACATCAAGAAGTGGAGCCATAGAATTGTCAATTGCTTCTATTGCAAAATAGTTTTTTGGATCTTCATCTTGAATATCGGTTCTATATATATATGGAATTTGTTTTATAACCTCATTTGTTGAAAGATTAAAAAGGTCTATTCCTATAATTTTGTCTTTTTCGTAATCCCTATCTATTGGAACATCATATCCCATTAACCAAACAGGATTAACATCAAGTACTTTTGATAATATTTCTACACCATCTTGTTTTGCTTCATATTTTCCAGACATATAGCAACTTAAATTTGTTTTTGAAATACCAGTAACTTTTGCAACATCAGCTGGTCTAACATTTCTTATTTTTATTGCATAGGATAACCTGTGTGCAAAAGTATCAATTAAATTACTCATTAAATTCACCTCTCGATAAAACAAGTATACTTTAAAAATTAAGAAAAGTCAAACTTTTTTTGATATTTCCAAAAAAAATTAAGAAAAAACAAATTTTTTTTGGAAAAAGCATTGACAATGAAAGTTAAGTTTGGTAATATAATCACAGTTAGGAAAAACTTAACAGAAAGGAGAATAATTATGACAAATTCTAATAAGTTAAAAGCTAAAATAGCAGAGGCAGGCTTAACAATGGCGGAGCTAGCAAAGAATATAAAGATGTCTAGTGCAACATTTAGCCAAAAAGTTAATGGAAAAGTTAGATTTTCACAAGAAGATATTAGAAAAATTGACAAAGAATTAAATTTGACACCAGAGGAAATAAAAGATATTTTTTTAAGTTAAAAGTTAGGAAAAACCTAACAAAAGGAGAAGAAATGAAAAAAGTAGAAAAAATGCCGAACTACACACAGAATTCAAGGAGGAAATTATGGAAAAAGAAAATTTTGAACCAGTTGAGACCTTAACTCCATTAGAAGCCGGAAGAATATTGGGAAAGAATCAAGAAACGATAAGAGCAGGATTAAGGCAATCAAGATTTCCGTTTGGAACAGCAATACCACCTGAACAAGAAGGTGGAAATTGGAATTATATTATTATAAAAAGTAAATTCTTGGAATACGCAGGAATTACAAATGAAAGGGGGAAAACAAATGAAAATTAAAAATAAGAAAAAATTTATAGTAAGAATATTAGAACTTATTACAATAATAGCAACAGTTATTTTAACAATAGTATCAATCAAATATGCCACTAGAACAAGAGGTTATAAAGCATTTGGAGGGGAATACTTAATACTTGTTTTTGGCTTAATTATAGTATTAGTTTTAGAGAGTTTTTTAGATGAAGATCAAAACTAATAAAGGAGGATTTTACAATGGAAAAAAGTGCAAATTTAAAGGATGCAGAAAGAGAGCTACAGAAAACATTTGAAAAAGAAAAAATGAATGACAAAGATACAAAATTACTATATGCGATAGGATATTTAAAAGCAAGTAAATTAGATAAGGACGATACAATAACAGTAATAAAACATATATTTTTTGAAGAAATATAGGAGGGTACAAATGATTCAATATTACCAGGAGTTATTAAATGAATGTATTGATATTGCAGAAGCTAAAACAAAATATAAAAATATGTTATTAACATTATTCAATATGAAATATAGATTAAAAAGTTTGAAAGGAGGAAAAAGAAAATGCCAGGGAAACATAGTAGAGAAGCAGTAGAAAATAAGAAACTTCAAGAAATAATTGCAAGAAGGGATAAAGAAATTAAAGATATAAAAACAGAATGTGCAGAACAATTTAAAATGATTAAAGACTTATGTTTTATAAATGAATACAATAATAAAAATATCAAATTAAAGAAAATCTACGAAATTGCTTCAGATAATTTTTCAGCACTAGTAAAAGACATAGTGATAAATGAAACAGATGAAACCGCAAAAATAATAGAACTACCAAATACCGACCAAAGTAAATAAATAGTTCTAAAAACACTTATATAAATGCTCTATTTCCATTCTAGCATACAATAATTTGGAAATCAAGAGCGGAAAGGAGAAAAAATGCCCAAGTGTAGTATTTGTGGAAAGCAGTACAAAGGATATGGCAATAATGCACTGCCAGTTAATAATGGAAGATGCTGTGATAGTTGCAATGAAACAATAATAGTTCCAAGAAAGTTTCAAGATGCAAGAAATAGAAGGAAGGAGAATAAAAATGCAAATAAAGATATCTAATTTAAAACTAAAAAATTTTAAAGGAATAAAAAATTTAGAGATTAATTTCGAAGGAAAAAATGCAAATATATATGGAAAAAATGCAACAGGCAAAACAACAGTATTTGACGCATTTAAATGGCTATTTTTTGATAAAGATAGTAGCGATAGGAAAGATTTTAATATAAAAACATTAGATGAAAATAATAAACCAATTCATTTTTTAGAACATGAAGTTGAGGCCATTTTACTAATAGATGGAGTGGATATGACTTTTAAAAAAATGCTGAAGGAAAAATGGGTTACTAAAAGGGGAGAAACACAACAAGAATTTTCTGGACACGAGACAAGTTATTGGATAGATGAAGTACCAGTCAAAAAGAAAGATTATGAAGAAAAAATCAATAGTTTAGTTCCAGAAAGTCTATTTAAATTAATAACAGATCCTTTGTATTTTAATAAACAATTAAAATGGCAGGAAAGACGAGAAATATTGACTAATATATCTGGTAATCAAATAACAGATGAGGAGATATTAAACGCAAATGAAGAATTTAAAACATTACAACAAAACTTAAATGGTAGAAGTATAGAAGATTATAACAAGGTTGTAGCCTCTAAAATTAAAGACTTGAACAAAGAGAAAGAAAAAATACCAATAAGAATAGATGAGCTAACTAATACATTAATTACAGAACATGATATTAATTATGAAGAACTAGAAAAAGAAAAGGCTAATTGTAAAGTAGAAATACAAAAAATAGATGCAGAAATGACAGATATTCAAACTAGAGCTAAAGAAAATATGAAAAAAGCTGACCAATTAGCAGCAGCAAAAAACGAGTTAAATACATTGAAACTAAAACTAGAAACAGAACATAGCAAACAACAATCGGAAGCTACAATAAAACTTGAAAGTGAAAAGGCTATATTAGAAAGTAGAAAAAGAAATCTTGCTGCAGAACTAGAAGAAAGAAAACAAAAGGTAGAAAATGCGGAATCTAGTAAACAAGAATTATATAAAAAATGGGATGAACTATTAAATACAAAGTTAGAATTTGATCCAAACTCATTTATTTGCCCTACTTGTAAAAGGGAATATCCAGCAGAAAAGAAAGAAGAACTAAAAGGCACATTTATAAATAACTTTAATGAACACAAAGAGAGCGAAAAGCAACGAATAAACAAGGAAGGACAGGCTTTAAATAGTGTTATAGAAGAAAATAGAAATAAGATAGAAGAAATACAAGAGACAATACAAAAAACAGAAAAAGAATTATTGGATATAAATACAAAATTAGAAGAAAATGCAAAAGAACAAAGCAACATTGGACCTTTTGATGTAACTAAATTGCCACAGTACCAGGAGAAAATAAAGCAGGTTGAGGAACTACAAACGGCAATATCTAAAATCGTACAAAGTGATACTACAGAAATTAGCAATAAAAAAGCAAAATTAGTGGACCAAATAAATGAAATAGATAAAAAACTAAATGAAAGGGATACACAAGAAAAAACGAAAGCACGAATAGAAGAACTAGAAGCGGAAGAAGAAAGCATATCACAAAAAGTACAAGAGCTAGAGGCACAACAATACCAAATTGAACAATTTACAAAAACAAAAGTTGAACTATTAGAAAATGCTATAAATAGTAAGTTTGAAGTAGTAAAATTTAGACTTTTTGATACACAAATTAATGGTGGCCTTGTTGAATGCTGCGATACATTAGTAAATGGAGTTCCATATTCTGATGTAAACAATGCACATAAAATACTTGCGGGGCTAGATATTATAAATACATTAATAAAATTCTACAAAACTTCTGCACCAATATTTATTGATAATAGAGAGTCAATAAATGAACTATATAACATAAATACGCAAATTATTAGTTTGATTGTAACAGAAGATACAGAATTAAGGATTGAGGTGTTATAAATGGAAAAGAAGGTATATGAATCATATGCATTTACTGAAAATGAAAATGAAAAGTTTAAAATAAATTATGAAATATACGAAGAATTAAAAAGAAAATATAAAATATTAAAGGTAAGTGATATAGATCATAAAATACCTACAAAAGAAGAATTAGAGCAAAACGATATAGTATATTCAAGAAAAGCTTGTTATGCTCATGGAGAATATAGGATTTATAAATGCCCTGATGAAGTAACGCTAAATGAACTAGCACTAATATGCGATGGTGGAAATTTATGTTTTGGATATGGTGGAAACAAAAAGTTTTTATCTATATCAGAAGATTAGAAAGAAGGCAAAAAATGACTAAACAAAAAATTAAATTTGAAGATAAAGTTTTAGAATTTTTAGAAAGAGATTATGACATAAGTAGCCAACAAGAGATAAATTTGATAAGAAGAATACAAATAAGTGATTTGATGTTTAATCAGCATAGAAGGGAAACCTATTATACTGTAGTTGCTTTAATATTATTGGAGTTCGTATCTTTGATAGTAACATTACTTTTACAAAATACACAGATTAGTATTTATAATACTTTTATGAACATTGCAATATGTATAATAGTTTGTTTTCACACTTCTCATAATAGTAAAGTATGGAGAGAATACTCTAAAGAGTATAAAAAATTAGAAGATATATTAGAAAAGAAAGGAAGATATAAAAATGAATAATGAAATATTAAAAGTATCAAGTAAATCAAATCCAAATGCTGTAGCAGGAGCAATAGCAGGATTAATAACAGAAGATAAGAAAACAGAATTACAAGCAATTGGAGCAGGAGCAATAAATCAAACAGTAAAGGCAATAGCAATAGCAAGGGGATTTGTAGCACCATTAGGAATTGATTTAATTACAATACCTGCATTTGCAACAGTAGTAGTAGAGGATCAAGACAGAACAGGAATGAAATTTATTGTGAAGGGGATAAAATAATATGAATAATGCAGAAGAATTTGTAAAAGGAAAAATGAAAAACATAGCTCAAAAAGTTGAAAATGAATTACCTAATGGATTTGGATTTGTAGTTTTAGCCTTTTCATTTAATACAGAGCCTAATACTTCACAAATGATGTATGTATCAAATGCAGACAGACAAGATATTGTAAAAGCAATGAAAGAATGGATAGATAAGACAGAAAAAACATATGGAAATGATACAAATAAATATTAAGAAAGGAATTTGAAATTATGAAAAATGAGAAAATAAATATAACTAAATTAAAAAGCGAATTAGCGTATTACAAAGGATTTTATGAAGGAGTAAAGGAAATGACAACATTATTAGGAGATGGCCCAATAGATATAAATCATAACTTTAATGTAAGTGAAGAAAAAAAAGAAAGACCTAAAATGAAAGTAACAGTAGGAAGCATTGATGGAGAAGCAGTAGAAGCATTTAAGAAAATGTTAAAAGAGATGGGGGTAGAAGAATAGTATGGGAACAGAATTAGTAAATAAAGAAACTGGAGAAATAAAAAAAGCAGAACCAACAGCAAGCGAAAGATTTACAGCAATGGTAATAAATGAATTTAAGGGAAATGTTGGAGAATTAAATTTGAATGACTATCAAAGACAATTAGTTAGAAATTATTTCATAGGAATAGATAATTCTTTAAAGAGTGCAGAAGAAAGAAGAAGTTATAGTAAGAAAAAGGCAGCAGACCCAGCAGTAATATGGCAAAATGTAAATATGAATAAACTAGCCGTTGATGTAGTACAAAATGCAAAATTAGGACTAGATATGGCTGTTGCAAACCATTTAAGCGTAGTACCTTATCTAAATGGAAAAACCGGAAAATATGATTTAACGCTAATGCCAGGATATGAAGGATTAAGATATGTTGCTATTAAATATTCAATATATCCAATAGTTGATATTAGAGTGGAATTAGTACATAAAAATGACAATTTTAAAATGATTACAAAGAATAATGTTGATTGTTACGAATTTGATATATCAAACCCATTTGATAGGGGAGAAGTAGTAGGTGGATTTGGATATATAAGATATAAAGATGAAACTAGAAATAAACTAGTTACAATGTCAAAAGCAGAACTACTAAAAAGAAAACCAAGTACAGCAGCAGCTGAATTTTGGGGTGGAGAAAAAGATAAATGGGAAAATGGTAAAAAGGTTGGAACAGAAACTATTGAAGGATGGCAAGAAGAAATGCTTTATAAAACAATGGTAAGAGCAACTTGTAAAAAGGTACCATTAGATCCTAAAAAGATAAATGAAAGCTATGTATATGTAATGGAAAATGCAGAAGACTATTATGTAGAAAATCAAGAAGACAAAGTAAAGCAAGAAATTGAAGATAATGCTAATAAAGAACTAATAGATGTTACACCACAGGAAATACCAAGTG
The DNA here is from genome assembly GCA_001916005.1 of Clostridium sp. 26_22. Classification (GTDB taxonomy): domain Bacteria; phylum Bacillota; class Clostridia; order TANB77; family CAG-508; genus CAG-269. The sequence continues at coordinate 35,907 of MNRP01000041.1, read as the reverse complement.
AAACATTGATTGAAAGTCAAGAAATTTCTCAACCTGTATCTGAAGAAGAAAATATTGATACAACAGAAAGACCATCATTCTAATGAAATTAAAAGTATTAGGTAGCAGTTCAAGTGGTAACTGCTATCTAATAGAAGCAAATGAAAAAGAAAAGTTAATATTAGATGCAGGTGTTAACTTTAAGAATGTGCAAAAAGAACTAAATTTTAATTTTAGCGGAATAAATGGAGTATTGATAACACATGAACATATGGACCATTTGAAATATGCTACAAATTTTGCCCTTTATGGAATGGATATATATGCTTCAGCAGGAACTTTTGAAAAGCAACATTTAAAAGGACATAGATTTCATGTAGTAAAAGCATTAAAACAATTTGAAATTGGAAATTTTATAATACTTCCTTTTAATGTGCAACATGATGCAATAGAACCATTAGGCTTTTTAATTCAATATAAGCCAACTGGTGAAAAATTATTATATGCTACAGATACATATTATATAAAATATAAGTTTAATAAATTAAATTATTTATTATTAGAGTGTAATTATAATCAAGAAATAGCAAAAGAAAATGTAAGAAATGGAGTAATAAATAAAACTAGATATACGAGACTATTAGAAAGTCATTTTAGTTTAGATAATGTATTAAAGTTTTTAGCATCAAATGATTTGAGATATGTAAAAAATATAATATTATGCCATTTATCAGATACTAATTCAAATCAAATGATAATGCAAAATAGAGTATATGAACAAACAAAGATAAAAACAACTATTGCAAGACCAGGATTAGATCTAGAATTAAAATTATATCCGTTTTAATGTGGAGGGATATTATGAATAGTATAAAAGCAATAACACAATTAGAAGAATTGAGAAGAGATAGATTAAGCTTCATACAAAATAGTGATTCTGATGAAATTTATTTGAATGATATAAAAGCAATAAGTCTAGCAGTAATGGCATTAAAAAAGTGTCCTGACATAAAAGATAGAACATTTAATTGCCGAATGTGTGGAAAAGAATTAAAAACTTGGAGAAGTATTCAAAAAGGATTTGGTCCAGTATGTGAAAAGAAATATATAAATGATGTATATAAAAATCAACAACTAACTATGGATGTTATATTACAAAAGAAAGGAGAGGTAACCAATGGCCAACAATAAAGATGTTTACTATTTTAGCCATGATGCAAACGCATTATCGGATCCAAAAATATTAGCAATGAGATGTGATTATGGGTTAGAACGGATATGGTCTGTTTTGGGCAATATTAGAAATGCTTCGTAATGAGGCAACATATAAATTACCTCTCGACAAAACTACATATAGAGCAATAAAAATGCATACAGGAACAACTATTGATGTCGAGGCGTACTTGAAAGACTGTATAAGTGAATATACAGATGGCGAAAGTGGAAATGGCTTATTTAATTCAGATAAAAAATTCTTTTGGTCTGCAAGTTTATTAAGAAGAATGGAAAAGTATGAAACCTTAAAAGAAAAAAGAAGCCAAGCAGCAAATGCTAGATGGAATAAAGAAAGAAAAAAAGAAAACCAAAGCAATGCAAAGAAGAAACAAAAGCAATGCAAGTGCATAAAAGGTTATTGCATAAGTAATGCAAATGCATACAAAAAACGATACAAAAGCAATACAATATTATGCAAATTAAATCAAATAAAATCAAATAAAATTAAATTAAATAAAATTAAATTAAATGAAATCACATCTATCTTTCCATCTGGTTACAAAGCAAAAAAAAACAAGACTTTAGATGATATGATGGACAAGACTGAAAAGATGGAATATGAACTGATGATACATAATTGCGAAATGAATATATTTACTCCGGAACTAGCTATTGAAATGTCAGAAATTTTGAAAGAAATGTATATGAATCCAGATACAAGAGAAAAAGTACAAGAAATCAATTCTAAAAAATTATGTTATGCATTAAAGAATTTTGCTATTGCTAATACTATCTCACGAATAAAAATACCGAAATCATATTTTAAAAAATGCATATTATCAGCGTTAGAACAAACAGAATTAAGCACACAGTATGATTCAGATACAATAATGATGCAGATATCAGAAGCGGAGGAGTAAAGAAATGGGATTTATTAGAGAAGATGAACTAATATCTAGAGGATTAAAGACATGTGAAAATTGCGAATGGTGTATTCCAATAATAGAAACATATAAGAAATTTGAGATAGAAGTACCACGATGCTTATTAAAAGGCAAACAAACAGGTTTATTTGAATATTGCGAGCTTTTCAAAAAGAGAACAGGAATGCACATAAGTATGTAGGAGGAGTTATGAAAAATATAGAAGAAATAAAAAAAACACCAGGCATAATAATAAAAAAACAAGGACAGGATGGCTTTGGAGGGACTATATTTCCAATAGAATATAAAAAAGGAAAAGTAAAAATAATAAATGACATTGATAAGGCACTACATTTTATATTCAGTTGGGGATGTGGTTTTGAACATTTGAGTGTATCAACACCAGTCAAAACACCGACATGGGAGCAAATGTGTTTTATGAAAGACATATTTTGGAACGAAGATGAAGTTTGTATGCAAATACATCCTAAAAAAGAAAATTATGTAAATATTATGCCATATTGCTTACATATATGGAGACCGATTAATAAAGAGATACCAACTCCACCAAATATAATGGTTGGTTTTAGAAAAGGAAAAGAAAAAGAAGATATCCAAGAACTAATTGAATTTTATAAGGATATGCCCAAGTGGTAATTTTTAGAAACAAACACAACCTAGAAAAAATATACAAAGGAAGGACTGAAAATTATGGTAATTGAAGATATGCAGCAATCATTAGAATTGTTGGAAAATATAAAATATTTTTTCTATAACATAGAGGAAATAGAGAAAAAATTGAATATAGATTTACGAAATAAGGAATACGAAAGAGACGATCTGTTACACGAAATAGAATTGAGTAAATTAAATGCTATTGAAATAATGGCAGTTTATAAAAAACTAGAAAAGGTACTACAGGAAAGAAGAATAATAAAAGATAAAATAGATCTAGTAAGCACTATAAAACCATATGCAAATAAGTTTATAGCAAAAGGAATTTGTGCAGAAACAGATGCAGCTATAAAAAATATAGAAACATTAAAAAGAAATCAAGAAAATAGACAATATACACCACGAGTATTAAAAGATTTGAAATGTGCAAAAAAGAAAAGGGAGGAATAAATAGTATGAATTATAGAGAACTACAAGAAATGCAAAAGTTAAATAGATTAAAGGAAGAAAATGATTGTTTAGTATGTGAAATTGTAATTCCAAGAAAATTTAAAGAAGGGCCAAAGTCTGTTATTTATGGAACTGGTGAAGAAATAGAGATGGCTATGTTAATAAAAATGTTACGAGAAGTTTCTGATAATATGGAATGTAATTTTCCGGAAGTAAAAAAGATAATACCTTTATTGAAAAAAAAAGGAATTAAGGGAGTCATACAAAAATATTGAATTTATGGAGGAGTAGTACATAAATGCAAGAACATTGGAGCATTGAACAATATAGAGAATACCAAAAAAAAGGTAATAGAAAAAGTAAATATGGGGCAGTAAAGACTTCCGTAGATGGACAGACATTTGATAGTAAAAAAGAAGCGGACTATTATTGCAATTTGAAGTTAAGGCTGCAAGCAGGAGAAATAAAAGGTTTTTGTTTGCAGCCTGTGTTTATACTAGCTCCAGGTTTAAAATATAAAGCGGATTTTATAGTATTTCATAATGATGGGGCAGCAGAAATTATTGATACAAAAGGCTTTAAAACAAAAGAATATATAACAAAGAAAAAGGTGTTTGAAGATAAATATAACCTAAAAATAAAGGAGGAATAGAACAATGAACCCAGTAAATTTTGAAGATATGAATTGCATATTCAAAGCAGAAGAATGTGGAGATTTACCAGCATTAAAAACAGATAAACATATAGTTTCATGTTGGAAAATGACCGAAAAAGAGAAAAAAGAATTTATGAAAACTGGAAAGATATACTTGTCTGTAAGGGGAAATATACAGCCACCAGTTAGTTTATATGTAGATAGGCCATACATAAGACAATAAATTTATAAAAAAGTAGGTGATGATGAAGTATGTCTAAGAGAAAAGAATATTCAATATATAAGGGAGAAAAAGAAATATTTGTGGGTACTATTGAAGAAGTTATGAATCACTTTAATGTAAAAAAAGAAACTGTTTATTTTTGGGCAACACCAGCAAATAAAAAAAGAGCAGACACAGGAATTAGAACAGGAAGAAAACCTAGAAAAAAAGAGCAATCAGGTGTTAAAGTAGCTGTGAGGCTTTGGGAGGATAATGAATAATGAAATTTGAAGATATAAAAAATATGTCAAAACAAGAATTTGAACAATTTTTATTTAAGGTTCAAAGTAGCAATCAAAAGTTTTGTGTAAGATGTGGAAATTTTACATTAGATAGAATTACTATTTCTGTTGCTAAAAATGGAAACTCTCCACGAAAACTATGTAATATGTGTAAAGATTGCTATACTGATATGTTGGACTATTTAGGAGTAAGCGATATAGAGGAGTAAGAATGGGAAATTATAATAGTTGGAAAAGTGAAGATAGATATTATGATATATGCCCAATGTGCGGACAGAAATTACCACAAAGGCACATGGTTTTGTTAAAAAAAGCAGATACATACACTAATAAAAAACTTACAAGACTATGTAAAGATTGTTATTTGAAAGTTTTGGATTTCATTGGCATTAGTGATATTGAACTATACTAAGAATATAAAAAATAAGCTGTTCATTAAATTGAACAGCTTGGAAAATAAAAATACAAGAAAGGAGAAAAAATGGGAAAACCAGTACAAAGAAAAAGGTATAAAATCAAGCAGAATGTTACTTGCGAACAATGTATAAATTGTATGTATATTGAACATGGAGATATGTACTGCGATGAAAAAGAAGATATGCCACTTGTATATGATGAATTTTGTCCAACTGAAAATTATATGTGGTGTAATGGAAGAAAATTTATTGAAAGGTAGGAACACTTATGAAAATTTATGATAAAGAAATATATATGAAAACTGAAAAAATAAAAGCAACTTTAATGGTTATTTTATGTTTTGTTTTTGGATTTGTTGTTGGGTGTATAGCAATAAACCATGATCTAAAAAATGAAAATACCAAGCTAAAAGATAAAATAGGTGAATTAGAAAGAACAATAGATAGGAGACAGGCAATAATAGATGAACAGTATGTTGAACTGGACTCATTAAGAGAAACAGTATATATGTATGAATTAAATGGAAGGTAGGTGTTACAAATGATAAAGTATTTAATAATAGGGCTTTTAATAGGTTTTTTTATAGGAGATTTTATAGGTATGGCAATAATGTGTATATTGCAAGTAGCAAAGGATGGTGAGGAATAATGCCATCCTTAGAAATAAAAGGAAAGAAAACAGGAATTATATTCGGTTTTAGAGGTAAAAATCAACTTCCATTATTTATGATTATAAAAGAGTACTTCGATGAAAATGGAGAAGTCGATTTTGCAAAAGTATTATTTGAAATTGAAGGAAAGAAATGCAAAGAAGAATATAAGAAAATATTTGAAAAGGAGGAATAATATGTCAACAGATGAAGTAAAAAAGTTAATAGTAGATGGCGATATTTTTATGCAGGACAAAGATGGAGAAATTAGTAAAATAGCGGAAATACAAAATTTTGAAAGTGTGCAGGAAAATAATCAAGATGATGCTGCAGATGCAGTAAGGTACGCAATAGAAAAAGAAAAATCAAAAAGTGTATCAATTACGATTACAAGAGAATCATCAATACATTTGCAAAAAATGTTAGGTATTGAAAGAATTTCAAGAAAAAGATTTATTAAATTACTTATGGGATGTAGAATTCAAAGAAATGATGCTAACATATTTGCAGATATAGTTAGAAAAAATGAATATGGATATTGTCCGATTATGGTACAGGCAGTTATAGAGTGGGTTATAAAAGAAATACAAAAGGGGGAAGAATAATGAAATGTACAGATAAAGAATGGGATACTTGCCAAGTTGAAAAAATGGGATGTCCAGGTTGTTACTATGATAAAATAGAAATAGATGAATACATAAGAAATAAGGCAGGGTATATAGGAAAAGTAAAAAAAATTATTGAACCTGATGAATATATGAATGAAAAGTATTATTGCTGCGAAACTACAATGGCAAGCGAATATAGGAGCCAAATAGTAGAACATTCAAAATCAAAAGTAGACTTAATAAAAGAAGGAGACTATGTAAATGGACATCTTATTGTAAAAATTAGAATTGATCCATTTACAAAGAAAAAACAACTATTTACTGAACATTGGGAATACAACTGGCAAGGAGATGGGACACTGGTAGTGTTTTACGATGAAGATATAAAAACAGTATTGACACAAGAAATCTTTACAGAAAATAGTATTGAGGTAGGTGAGTAAAGTGAATTATATTTTTTTGGACATTGATGGGGTATTAAATAATAAAAAACATTACTCTAAACAACATAAAAAATATGGTGGAAGGTTCTGCTGCGAGAATATGCCATTTAATCCTAGAAGTATATTAAATTTACGAAAAATAATTGATAAAACAAATTCAAAAGTAGTAATATCTTCTTCCTGGAGAAGAACAAAAAATGGAATGATAGTATTAAAAGCAAGACTTATAGAATACGGAATAAAAATATATTCCGTTACTCCATTTATTAGCCGGAGATAGAGGAAAAGAAATATTACAGTGGTGCAAAGATAATACAAAGGATGGAGACAGAATATTAATAATTGATGATGAATTATATGATATTAAAGAATACTTCAGTGACAATAAAATTGTAAAAGTTAATTACAATGATGGATTAAATAAAATAAAGAGATATGAGGCTATAAGAAAGTTAAGTAAAAATGGAGGTAAATTATGGATGATGTAGAAAAAATAAAAGAAATGAAAACTTGCTTTGAAAAATGTACTGAGGCTTTAGAAAAAATAATTGAGTTAATGGATAAATTAGACAAAGAAGAAGATGAAGAAAAAATGAAGCGAATTCAAAACAAAATTGAGGAAAAAACAGGAGTGTTTGTAGTCCAAATGTTGAAGATAAGTAGCTTTAAGTAAGGAGAAAAGATGAAAGTTGATGTAAATGGAGAAACAGAAGATTTAAGTGCAATGCTAATTGGAGCAGAAAGATATGCACTAGGAAGAAAAACATATATTGTGCAATGGACCTGTGAGTTTATAGGTAATAACTTACACTTACTAACTGAAAAGGACAGGCAAGTAATGATAAGAGATATAGAAAATCCAATAAGTTATGGAGACGAGTGCGACAAAGTGTGTTGGATGCAACTATTAGAAAAGTTGAGAAAGGAGAATATAACAAATGAAAAAGCAAAATCAAGAAAAAGTAGAAAAGAAAAACAAAGATGAATCGCAGCAAATGTTGAGTTGGTTTCAAATTATAATGCTGATAGGTAGACCATTATGGGATAAGACAAGAAAAAAATGGAGAGTTTTAAATGGATATCAAGCAGTATTAGGAAATACCAATAATTTATTTTATGAAGTGACATTTACAGATACACCATACTGGGAAAATTATGCTGATGAACAATTATACTTAAGTGTTCCAGTAGAAAAGGAGAAACAAAAAGAAAGTGGAGATAAAGGAAGCAATAACAAAGACAAATGAATTAAAACGAAAAATAAAAGACAAGCAATATATTCAAGTAAGAAAAGATGGAACTGATAGTTATGGATATATTGAAGCTCTAAATACATTAGTAAGAGCATTAAAAATGTATATAAAATAAATAGGAAACATTGTATTATAGAATAATAAATAGAGAATTATAATTTACTAAAGCACAAGGCATACAGTTTACCTAGAAGGAGAGGTTTTGTATGGAAAAAATTGAAATATCTGAAAAAGAAAGCAAAATATTAGGTGTTATAGAACAACTAATAAATTCTGCAGTAGAAAAGGGAATTGAAAAAGGAATTGAAAGGGCAAGAAATGAGGAAAGATTAAGAGAAAAAATAACATATGATACCAAATTAAAAAATACCAGACTTTTAATAAAAAATTATAGAAGATTTTTAAGTGCTTGTCAGCAGGCAACATGGACTGAATGTGAACTAGAAACGGCGACTGTTGATGAAGTATTAGATAAATTATATTGTACGACATCTGATGAAGTAACTGTAGTTCAATCTATATTAGCATCTAAAAAAAGAACAGAAATTATTATAGAACATATAAAAAGAATTATAAAATTTTATATATATGAAGCTGAAAGCAGTAATAATACAGAAAAAATAAGGAGAGCTCATATTATTGATGATCTATATATAAAAGGAGATAAGAAACCAAAAACAAAAAGTATGTCCGAAAAGTATCATATTAGTGAAAGACAAATTAGTAGAGATCAAAATACTGCAATTGAAGAAATAGCAATACTTATGTTTGGAATAGATGGTATAAGAAAAATGTTCTAATAATACAATGTAAGTTTGTCCATAATTTGTCCTTGACATGTCATAATCAAGGAATTATAATGATATTGTGAAAAAATATAAATTACAAAATATTCAATCCCCTAAAAGACCTATTATGGTCTTTTTTATTTTGAGAAAGGAGTATTATTGAAACAATTTAAGAGCTTTTATAAGGAAGTAGGCGGAAATGAAGGCAGCAAGTGTAATTATCCTATAAGATTAGATACTTATCGGATGTCGGTTGCAGCCACGATTGTAAGTATTGCTATGCAAAATCCCTATTAAGCTTTAGAGGTTTGTGGAATCCTAAAAATCCAAGTGTCGCTAATGTTGAAAAGCTAAAAAGGAAAATTGATAAATTAAGAAAAGGAACAATAGTAAGACTTGGAGGAATGACAGACTGTTTCCAACCAATAGAGTTGGACAATAGGATAACCTATAAAATTATTAAATATCTAAACAAAAGAAGAATTGGATATTTAATAGTCACAAAATCAAGTATTGTTGCGAATGATGAATATTTGAAAATTTACGACAAGGATTTGGCCCATTTTCAAATTACCGTTACTACCACAGATGATAGTAAATCAGTAAAATATGAAAAAGCCACAGTCCCTAGTAAAAGAATAGAAGCTATTGAAAAATTATATAAAAATGGGTTTGATGTTCAAGTAAGATTAAGCCCTTTTATTTATGAGTATATAGATTTTGATATATTGAATAACATCAAATGCAATAAGATTTTAATAGAGTTTTTAAGAGTGAATCATTGGATAAAACAATGGTTTGATATAGATTATTCTAAATATACAGTAAAACATGCCGGATATGAACATTTGCCTTTAAGCATTAAAAAGCAATATCTACAGAAAATCACAGGCTTTGAACAAATAAGTGTATGTGAAGATGTAGATGAACATTTTGAATATTGGAAAAGCAACATAAATCACAATAAAAAAGACTGTTGCAATTTAGGAGGATGAGAATATGAAAATTGAAAAAGTAAGTATTGATAGTATTAAGGTATATCCTAATAATGCTAAAATTCACACAGCAGAACAAATTGAAGAAATAAAAAAATCAATTCAAGAATTTGGAAACAATGATCCAATTGCTATTGATGAAAAAGGTTTTATAATCGAAGGAGAAGGAAGATACCTGGCACAAAAAGATATGGGACTAAAAGAAATAGAGGTTATAAAACTTACACATTTATCTGAAGAACAAAAAGTAGCATATATGCTAGTCCATAATAAACTAACTATGAATACCGGATTTGATATTGATATCTTGGAAGAAGAACTTGCAAAAATATCTAATATTGATATGCAGGAATTTGAGTTTGATATAAAACAACTTGAAGAAGAACTGGAAGATGAAGTGAATACTTCAAGTGAAAGCAGTTTTAATTATAAGGAACAATATGGAGTAATTGTAATATGCAAAAATGAAGAAGACCAAGAAAAAGTATATAATAAATTACTTGACCAAGGTTATGAATGTAAGGTGGTGACAACATAATGGATAACAAAACCAAAATAGAAATTCATAATCGAGTTCAAGATTTCAATAGTTATAGGGCAGCAAGGGTTAAATCATTGTTTAATGCAGAAAATGGTTGTAATTTTGATTTGGAAGCAGAAATAGATTTATCTGGCGAATGGCAAATTGGAGTTGTAGTTGGCCCTTCTGGAAGCGGAAAGTCTAGTATAGGAAAAGTTATATTTGGTGAAAACTTAATATATGACTATACAAAAGGCTGGGCCACAGATAGACCAATAATTGATGAAATTGCTCCGAATGGTGATTTCAATGAGGTCACAGGAGCGTTAGCAAATGTTGGGTTAGGTGATGTACCTGCCTGGTTAAGACCATTTAGGGTATTATCAAATGGGGAACAATTTAGAGCAGGGTTAGCAAGACTAATTTGTGAAAAACCAGAAAAAGTGGTTATAGATGAGTTTACATCTGTAATTGATAGACAAATAGCAAAAATAGGTTCACAAGCATTTCAAAAAGCTTGGAGAAGAACGAATCCAAATGGGAAGGTGGTGTTGTTAACCCCACACTATGATATTTTAGATTGGGTCAAACCGGACTGGGTATTTGATACAAAAACAAAAGTATTTGAGCGTGGGTTGGCCAGGCAAAGACCTAAAATTGACCTCCAAGTTTTCAAGGTCAACCAAAGTTACTGGAAATATTTTAAGCCACATTATTATTTAAATTTACCTATGCCGCCTTGTGCAGAGTATTTTATAGGGGTTGTAGATGGAGAACTAGCTTGTCATGTAGCAGTTGCTCCTTTTTTTACATCCAATGGATACAGAGCAACAAGATTAGTTACTATGCCAGAATGGCAAGGTGCAGGTGTTGGAATGAAGTTTTTAGAATGGATAGCACAATATCATTTAGAAGGTAACGGAAGATGCAATAAAAAATTTCCAACTTATTTTCATACATCGCATCCACAGTTATGTATGGCATTGAGAAAAAGTAAAAAATGGGTGCAAACAAGTGCAAATTTGTATGGTGGAAATAAAACACGAAGTTCAAAATCTATTATGAAATCAAGAAAAAGACATAATGGTGGAGAAGCAAATGCGTGTGCATCTGGATACGGTGGACATTTTAGAGCAGTACAGGGATTTAAATATATAGGGGGTTAACAATTATGAATATATTTATATGTGGGCAAAAAAGTTTTGGAAAAGAAGTCCTAAAAGCATTATATGAAAAGGGACATAATATTGTTGGTGTAGCACCACCACCACAAGAAAAATACTATGATAAAATGCAAGGATATGCAATAAAACTAGGAATACCTGTGATAAGCGATTGTGATAGATTGGTTTCTAGGGATATACCTGAAGAAACAGACCTTGTAATTGCAGCACATTCACATTGGTATATATCAACTAAAATTATTGAAAAAGCAAAATATGGAGCTATTGGTTTTCATCCTTCATTGTTACCTAGACATCGTGGACAAGATGCTGTTAGGTGGACCACTGCTATGAATGACAGTATAACAGGAGCAACAGTATTTTGGCTTGATGATAGTGTAGATGGAGGAGATATATTCCTTCAAAAAACATTATTTGTTGATAGAAAATGGAACTATCACGATTTATGGAGAGAAATATTCCCAATAGGTGTAGAAATGATTTGTAAAGCAGTTGATCTAATAGAAGAAGGCAATATTATAAAAATTCCACAGGATGAAAAATATGCTACCTGGGAGCCATCTTTTACTAATACAAGGTTAAAAAGAAATGAATTATTACAAATAGGTAATGGAATAAATATTTGAAAAGGTAGGTGGGTGATATGATGTGATAGATGATAATAACAAAATTTCTAAAATAAAAAAAGACTATATGGCAGGAAAAACCTATAAACAAATAGCACAAAAACATGATGTCACTTATAACGAAGTTCTTTATTTAGTAAAAAAGAAAAATTGGAAAAGAAAAAGCAACTTAAGTAAGGTAAAGAAAGGAAATCAAAATGCAAAAGGAAATAAGGGTGGACCAGGAGCAGAAAAAGGAAACACTAGAGCATTAAAAACTGGAGAATATGAAACGATATATGATGACCTATTGACAGATGAAGAAAAGGCTATTATGAAACAAACGGAACTATACGATAAGAAATATCAAATAATGTCAGAAATAAAAATGCTATCTATACGAGAAAGAAGAATGATGCAGAGGATAAAAAATGTAAAAGAAGGCAAAGATTTAACAATTGTGAGAATGTCTAAAAGTACATCAAAAAATATTTCATACAAAAGCAATGGATCAACTACAACAACTGAAGCAGAAAGTACAACAAATATTATTCAAAGACTAGAAGAATCACTTACAAGAGTGCAAGAGGCCAAAAGGCGATATATTGATAGTTATCACAAAATAGAAACTGATGATAGAAAACTTGAATTAGATTTGATTAGATTAGAAATGGAAGCAGCAAAGGATGATAGCTCAAATAATGAAGATATGAAAGATGACAGTTTTATACAAGCGTTAAATGATTCGACAGAAGGTGCATGGAATGATTACACTGAAGAATAATAGTAAAAGTTTTGATGAAAGAATATCTAATCTAAGAAACAAAGTAATGCAAAATGCTATTACTTTAAGAAAAAAAATAAAGAATGGTACATTATTCAAGTTTAAGCCATTTAGTTTAAAACAAAAGAAGATTTTGACCTGGTGGACAGATAAAAGTCCAGTAAAAGATAAAAATGGAATTATTGCAGATGGAAGTATTAGAGCAGGTAAAACATTATGTATGTCATTATCATTTGTTTTATGGGCAATGACAAGATTTAATGGACAAAATTTTATATTGGCAGGAAAAACAGTAGGAGCATTTCGTAGGAATGTTCTTTTTTGGTTGAAGCTAATGTTAAGAGCACAGGGATATAAAATAAAAGATAGGCGTGCAGACAATATGTGTGAAATATCCAAAGGAGAAATAATAAATTATTTCTATATCTTTGGTGGTAAGGACGAAAGATCACAAGATTTAGTACAACGGAATTACTGCTGCAGGGGTATTTTTAGATGAAGTTGCATTGATGCCACAATCTTTCGTAAACCAAGCACTTGCTAGATGCTCTGTAAAAGGTTCAAAATACTGGTTTAACTGCAACCCAGAAGGACCAAATCATTGGTTTAAAGTTGAATGGATTGATAAAAAGAAAGAAAAAAATATATTACATTTACATTTTACAATGGATGATAATCCAAGTCTTGATGAGGAAACAAAAGAAAGATATCGTAAAATGTTTGTAGGAGTTTTCTTTCAAAGATTTATATTGGGGTTGTGGGTACTTGCTGAAGGTATTATATATCCTAATTTTGATAAGATTAAGCATTGCATAAAACCTGTAGATATTCCTAAAAAGTTTGATTTCTTTTATGTATCATCAGACTATGGAATTACAAATCCACAGGTATTCTTATTATGTGGAATAAAATATATTGATGGAAAGCCACAAGTATGGATATTAGATGAATATTACAATAAAGGAACTAAAAAGAACAAAAAAGGACAGGAAGAAAAAATAACAAAGACTGACACAATGTTTTTAAATGATTATAAAAAATTAATTGGAGATTTGGAAATTAGAAAGGTTATTATAGATCCAAGTGCTACATCTTTAATTAATTTATTTAAGCAAAATAAAATAGCCGTTAAGGAAGCAGACAATGCGGTTATAGATGGTATAAATTTAGTTTTGAATTGGTTAGATGAAGAAAGAATCCATATTGTTGAAGAAAAGTGTCCTAATATAATAAGAGAATTTAATTCATACATTTGGGACGAAAAGGCACAGGAAAAAGGAGAGGATAAACCAGTCAAACAAAATGATCACGCATTAGATGCATTAAGATACTTATTACAAACATTATACCCTAATAAGAAAAGGGGAGCATATTTTGTGCAGTAAGGAGAGAAAAATAATGATAACAGAGATGGATAGAATAAAAATGATAATAGCAGAAGGAGCAAAAAAAGGTCTGGTATTGTCAAAATTTATAGATTTACAAATAGATGATTTTAAGCAATCAGATACATTTAAGGAAATGGTAGAAGGAAGTAAATACTACAAAAATCAAGGTGATATTGAAGATAAACAAAGAATTATTATTGCAGAAAATGGAGCAGAACAAGTAGCACCACACGCAAAAAACTATAAACTAAAACATCCGATTATATATAAAATGATAAATCAAAAAGCGGGATATCTTTTAAGAAAAAAGCCAACAATAAAACAGGTTCTAGCCAAAAATGAAAAAGAAGATGAAGAATACAAGGACTTATTGAAAGATTTATTTAACAATAAAATGCATAAAAGACTAAAATATACACTAATAGAAGCAGTAAAAAGAGGAATTGCTTGGTGGCAAATATATATCGATGAAAATGGAGATTTAAAAGCAAGGTTAAGATATGCAACTAGAATTATACCATTATGGCAAGATGAAGAACACGAAATATTAGATGCAATTATAATGACATATGAAGTTGAAGTATATACAAGTGAAACAGAAAGAGAAAAGAAAACAAAAGTAGAATATTGGGATTTAGAGGGTGTAAGATATTATATTTATGATGGTTCTACATTACAAGAAGATGTGGAAGAAGTAGACAAGAGAAGTAAGTTAGTAATTGGACAAGATGGAGAAGGAACAAGTATTGTTGCACATTTTGAACTTGATGGAAAACCACAAAGATGGAAAAAGATACCTTTCATATATTTCAAGTATAATGGAGATGAAATGCCACTAATTCATTTATTGAAAAGCCTTATTGATTGTTACGATGAATTATGCTCTAGAACAGGAGATTCAATTTATGAAGCCCCAGATGGAGTTAATGTTGTAAAAAATTATCAGTCGGAAGCAGGAACTTTTCAAAAAAATCTAGCAACATATAATACAGTATTTTTAGATACTGATGGAGAATACGATCGTAAAGATATAACTTTAAATATAGAAGCATTTAAAAGTTTTATCGAACAATTAAGAAAAGATATTTATGAGGGTGGCTCTTGCGTTGATACTCAAAGCGAAAAATTTGGAACACAGGAGTCTGGTGTAGCATTAAAACAATTATATGCTGACCTAGATTTAGACTGTAGTAACATAGAAACAGAATTTAAAAGCAGTTTGGAATATTTTATGTTTTTCTATAATAATTGGGTTGAAATGAGCACAGGCAAAGATTATTCTGATAAAGAAGTAGAATATGTATTTAATAAAACAATGACTGTAAATGAAAAAGAACTAATAGAAAATTGCCAAGCAAGTATAGAAATGTTAAGTCAAGATACAATATTATCAAGACATCCTTATGTTAATGATGTTGAAGATGAAAAAGAAAAGATAGATAAAGAAGAAAAAGCAGAAGCGGAAAAAAATGAAAGTGATTATAACAAAATAATAAAGGAATTAGGGAACAAAACAGAAGATGGAAGTTCAAAAGTTGGTGATAAATAATGGGAAATAATGCAGAATATTGGACTAAAAGATTTGAAGAACTTGAAAAAGCACAATTGCTGAATGAGGCTAAATATATTACAGAATTAAAAGAAACATACGATAAGGCATTAAGCACCGTAAAAAAAGAAATAAATAATTGGTTAGTAAGATTTGCAGTAAATAATCAAATTAGCTTAAAGGAAGCAAAAAAGTGGCTGAATAGTGATGAACTGAAAGAACTGAACTGGGATGTACAAGAATATATAAAATATGGAGAAGAAAATGGAATAGATCTAATTTGGAAAAAGCAATTGGAAAATGCAAGTTCAAAAATACATATTTCTAGATTAGAGGCATTAGAATTACAAATACAACAACAAGTTGAAAAGTTGTATTATGATGAAAGCAATAATACAAATGATTTTATACTAGAAACATACAGAGATAATTACTATAAAACAGCCTATGAGCTCCAAAAGGGTTCAAATGTAGCATTTAAATTTGCAACATTAAATTTAGACATAATACAAAGTATAATATCTAAACCCTGGACTACAGATGAACAAACATTTTCTGATAGAATTTGGAAAAATAAAAAAGCACTAATTAAAACATTACAAACAGATTTGACACAATCAATAATTTTGGGAAATCCACCAGATAAAGTAATAGATAAAATCTCAAAGGATTTTAATGTTAGTAAGAATAAGGCTGGAACACTGGTAATGACAGAATCTGCTTTTTTCTCAAGTGCATCAAGGCAAAAATGTTTTAATGAGTTAGGGGTACAAAAGTATATAAACATAGCAACATTAGATTCAAGAACATCAGATATATGTAGAGATATAGATGGCACAGTATATGAAATGAAAGATATGAAAATAGGAATTACGGCCCCACCGTTTCATGTAAGATGTAGAACAACAACGGGACCATACTTCGAAGATGAATTTGAATTTGGAGAAAGGGCAGCAAGAAATACTGATGGAAAAACCTATTATGTTCCAAGAAATATTACTTATAAGGAATGGTTAGAAAAATATGTTTATTCAGATCCGGCTACAAAGAAAGCATTTGAAACAGATATAAAAATGAATAAAAATAAATCATCGGATTATGAGCAATATAATAGATACAAGGACATTTTAGGTGATGAAATGCCTAAAACATTTGATAAATTTCAAAAAATGAAGTATAATAATATTGATGAGTGGAAGAATTTAAAAGCACAATACTCTGATGCGTTGGGAATAACAACTGAAGAAAGAGCAAAAAAATATATTGATAATGTAAATAAGACCATAAATCAAGGAAAGCAAGATAAACATATAATTGGAAGTAATAATTATATAGACGGAAAAAGCTATTTAACTATTTCAAAAGAAAAAGCACAAGAGCTAATAAACCAATACGCGGGAAAGGGACAATTAGAATTTAGCGACAGTGGTAAGTGGAACAAAAAAGAAATAATAACAGTAAAAGAAACAATCGGAGTTGTAAAAAATAAAAATAATGAGATAAAGACAAATAGCTTCAAAATACATTATAGTAAAACTGGAACGCATATTGTTCCTTATAGGAAAGGTGGAAACTAAAATGAAAGGAAAAAATTTAGAGGAATTATTAAATAAAAAAGTTAATATAGAATCATTTAGTGGTAAAAAGTATGAAGGAATAATAGTTGGTTATGTACCAGCACAAGATAATGATCCAGAAATTGAAGAAATAAGTATAAAAAATGATGCAGACAATAAAGTCTATTCATTATTTGAAAACGAAGTGAAAATCATAAAAATACTTGAAAAATAGCCAAAAAACGACGCATGAAAATGGAATATAAGGCTATTTAAATTTAAAGGCATATAGTTTTATATGTCTTTTTTTGGTGTCTATAAATAGTGGTGGATTAAATGGATTCTTAAACAGCCAATAAGAAGTTATAAATGTAGGTATGTTATTTAACATACTTATTTTTATATATTACGATTTTGTAAGTTGTTCGAAAACAACACCAGGTCGGAGGCGTTGCTCCGTATAAAAACACGAAAGCCTGAATGAAAGGAGAACTCATGAAAAGAGAAGAACTAAAAGCAATGGGATTAACAGATGAGCAAGTAGAGTCTGTTATGGCCAAAAATGGTGCAGAGGTTGCTGCATTAAATACTCAGATTACAACCTTACAATCTGAAAAATCACAATTAGAAAACGACAAAAAAGTTATTACAAAAGAAAAAGAAGATAAGGAAAAAGCAATTGCTGATTTACAAAAAAATAGTATTTCAAAAGATGAATACGACAAAAAAATCAAAGAAATTGAAGATAATGCAAAAAAAGAAAATGAAGATTATATCTATAATGATTTATTAAATAAAGGACTAGATGATGCTAAAGTGTTAAAAGATGATTTGACAAGGGAAGCATTTATTTCACTATTAAATAAAGATAAAGATAAAATTAAATTATCAGATGACAAAAAATCCCTAATCGGATTAAAAGAAATAACTGATAATTACAAAAAACAAGCACCACATTTCTTTGAAAAGAAAAAAGCCAATGGTTATGAACCAGTAAATCCAGAAGGAGACAAAGGCGATGATGATGGTGAAATTAGTATGGCTGCTAATTTTGCTAAAGAGGCTAATAAAAGTGAAAGCCAAAATACAAAAAGCCAATTTTTTAATTAAATTTTTTAGGAGGTAAAAATTATGTATGTTAATAAAGAAAGTGTAAAAGAAAAAAATTTTTTAGCATCAGCAAAATACCAAAACTTTACTGAGCAAGTAGATGATACAGGTATAAAAGCGGATGAAAAAGGTAGAAAAATAGTTCAAGCAGGAACAGTGTATAAAAAAGGTGAAAAGGCAATAGGTTTAGTATTTGCCGATGTTGATGTAACATATGGACCACAACCTGCAGCAATAATGGTTGAGGGATATGTTTTAGAGGCAAGATTACCTGCAGTTGTATCTTCAGAAGATAAAGCAACAATGACAGGAATTAAATTTAGATAAAATATAATGATAAAAAATAATAAAAAAGGAGAGTGTGTTAATATGCCAAAAAGTGTATTAGAATTATTTAGTCAAAAAGAAGTTTTAAATTATTTAAAAGAAAGAAAATTCCCAGCTTTAATGGGTGAGGAGTTATTTCCAGAAACAAAAAAACAAAGTCTTGAATTCGATGTTTTAACAAATGCAAGTAAAACACCAGTTATAGCAAGTGTTCATGGTTTTGATACAGAATCAGAAATAGGACAAAGGGAAGCAGAGAAAAAAGCTGTTGAATTAGCTTTAATCAAAAGAAAAATGCAATTAAAAGAAAAAGAAATTATTGCATTAGAAAGTCCAAGAAATGATGCTGAAAGACAAGCTTTAATGAAAGATGTTTATAATGATTTTGATAATTTAGTGGAATCAGTAAGAGCAAGAGTAGAAAAAATGAGAATGGATGTTATTGCTAATGGTGTTATAACATTAGATGAGAACGAATTGAATGCTACTATTGATTATGGTGTACCAACTGAAAACAAAGTTGCAAATGTTGATTGGTCATTAGAATCATCAAACCCAGTAAATGATATAATTTCATGGGCAAATAAATTAGATCAAATGCCAGGAAGAATAATAACTTCAAATACTGTACTTGCAAAAATTCTATCAAATAAAAATGTTGTAAATGCATTATTTGGAAAGGATAGTACAAGAATTGCAAGTGTTGGGGAATTAAATACATATTTAAATTCTCTAGGACTACCAAGCATTTATACATATGACAGAAAATATAGAAAATTAGAAAAGAATGGTACATATACAAAACATAGATATTTCCCAGAAAATAAATTTGTTATGATTCCTAATGAAACATTAGGAGAAACAGTTTATGGACCAACAGCAGAAGAAATAAGATTACAAAGAAATCCTGCTATTGATGTTAGAACTGTTGGAAAAATCTTTGCTTGTATGTATGAAGAAGGATTAGATCCTGTAAGCACTTGGGAAAAAGCAGTTGCTACAGCTTTACCAACATTAAGTTGTGCTGAAGATATCTTCCAAGCAGAAATAAAATTATCATAAGGTAAGGACATTAGTCTTTACCTTATTTTTGAAAGGAGAAAGGATTTATGAAAAGAAAAGTAAGAGTAACAGGTCCTGGAGTTAAATTAAATAATATATGGTGCTATATCAATGAGGAAGCTGTAATTGATGAAAAACAATATAAAGAAAATGAGAAATATGTTGAAGTTATAGAAGAAATTGAAGAACCAAAAACAGAGCCAGAAAATCCAATAAATCCAGAAGGAAAGCAAAATGATGGTACCGACATAAATGACGGTACCAATGATGAAGGAGAAAATTCTGGAGAAAACAAAAATGAAACTAGCGAAGATGAAGAATTAGAAGCATTAAAAGAAAAAGCTAAAAAACTTGGAATAAAAAATGCTCATAATATGAAAAAAGAAACATTGATTGCTAAAATTGAAGAAGCAAAAGCAGGAGAAGGCCAAAATCCAGAAGGAGAGTAGGTGAAAATATGGTTGATAAAATAAAAAATAAAACTAATATAGATGTAGATAAATTTATAGAAAGACTGAAAAAAGAATTATCTATAAATACTATTTCAAATGATGAAAAGAAAAAAGAAGCAAATGAACAATTAGTTTATTGTATATATGATGTTTTAGTTATTATATTAGATGTAACACACCAAAATATAATTTCAGAGGGATTATATACAACATGGCTAAATATGGTAAAAGATTATTGGTACTTAAATAAGTATGATGATCAATTTGTAAAAAGTATAGATGCTGAAGAAAATGAGGACAAAAATGTCAAAGTTAAAAGTATTCAAGTAGGAGATACAACAACTACATTTGCTGATACAACCTCACAAATTGAAATAAATGGGACAACATACAATACCGGAACAATAGATTTTGATAATGATATTCTAATAGAAAAGTATAAAAAGGCTTTATATAGGCATCGAAAGATGAGGTGGTAATATGAACCAATATACATTGATTGCAAGAAAAAATATTGAAAAACAATATGACTCGGAATGTACGATTTATGAATTAAAACCTAAAGTAATTAACAATATAACAAAAGATGTTGAAACAGAAGTCTTTAAAAATAAAAAATGTAGGATTTCATTCGAAGACATTTATGTGAATACACAAACAGATACTGAAGCAAAAAAAGTACAGAAAATAAAGTTATTTATTGCACCAGAACTAGAAATTAAACCAGGAAGTCTAATAATTGTTACTGGCAGAGGAAGAACTACGAAGTATAAAAATAGTGGTGAGCCAGCAGTTTATGATACACATCAAGAAATAATTATAGAATTATGGAAAGGATGGGCATAATGGCTAAATGGGGAAAATGTGATTTTAGTGAATTTGAAAAATTAGAAAAAGAATTTGAAAAACTAGCGAAAACAGATGTAGAAAAATTCTGTAAAGATGTAGCCAAAGAACTTGCAGCAAGGTTGCTATCAAAAGTTATTCCTAGAACACCTGTTGGGGAAGGAACCTTTGAAGTAATAAATGAAAAAAAATATACAATAAAAAGTGGTGGAACTTTAAGAAGAGGATGGACAGCGAATACAGAAGCAGAAGCGGAAAGTGGAAGTGTACCGGATCCAACTACATATGCAGATTCTTTAAAAATTTTTAAGTTTGGTAACAACTATATTGTCATTGTTGAAAATCCAGTTAAATATGCATCCTATGTTGAATATGGACATAGACAAGAACCTGGCAGATATGTTCCTGCGTTGGGCAAACGACTAAAACAAAGTTGGGTTGAAGGAAAATATATGTTGACTATATCTGAAAAGGAACTTGAATCACAGTTGCCAGCAATATTAGAACAAAAAATGAAAAAATATATAGAGGAGTGTTTAAATAATGGTTAAAAGTGTAGTAAATGAGATTATACAGGGAATAGCAAATAAAATCGCACTACTATATAAAGATAAAGGCCAATATCCAATATATACTGATAGAAAGTTACAAAATCTTGAAAAACCTTGTTTTTTTATAAAAGTTCTTAATGGAGAAGAAAAAAAAGAAATAGGATTGAAAGATAGATTTTATAGAGATTTATTAAGTATAGTAATTATTGGGTATGCAATGGATGAAGATACCGAAGTATTAAATGATATGAGTGATACATTATATGAATTAGAATATATAGAATTATCAGATAAATCAAAAATAAGAGCAGATAAATTGAACCATAAAATAGAAGATGGAATTTTACATTTCTTTATAGATTATAAATTATTTATAAAGAAAGATATTAACGAAACAACTAAAATGAATGATTATAATTTGAGTGGGGAGGTAAAAGAAGATGAAGAAAACTAAAAAGGAAACGATAAGTGAAGAAAAATATACAAAAAGTCAAATAGTTAATTCAAAAATCTATATTAGTAATAGAGATTTATTAAATGCAGTTTTAAGAGAAAATAAGAAATATACTAAAATAGAAATTGATGAAATAATAAAAAATTATATGAAAGGAAAGGTGAACTAGTTATGCTAGGAGGAGGAAATTTTATAAGTCAAAATAAAAAGTTACCAGGTACTTATATTAACTTTGCATCAGCACAAGCCACATCTTCTAAAATAGGAGAAAGAGGAATTGCTGCAATGGCAATAGAAATGGACTGGGGACAAGATGAAAGCATTATTGAAGTTACATCAGAGAATTTTACAAAAAATTCATTAAAAATATTTGGTTATGATTATTCAAATGAAAAATTAAAAGGAATAAGAGATTTATTTAAAAATATCAAAAAAGCATATTTTTATAGATTAAATTCTGGAAATAAGGCTACAAATGACCTTGCAACAGCAAAATGTAGTGGGGTTAGGGGTAATGACATAAAAATAGTTATAGCAAAAAATATTGATGAAGATAGTAAATATGATGTAAGTACATATTTAGGAACAAAAGAAGTAGATGTTCAAACAGTTAAAACAGTAAATGAACTAGTAGATAATGACTATGTTACATTTAAAATGCAAACTCTTGCTGTAACAGCAGGAAAAGTTCTAGCTGGAGGAACAAATGGTGATGTAAGTGGAGAAGCACATCAAAAATTTTTAGATAAGTTAGAATCATATGAAATAAATGCCGTTGGATGTACTGCTAAAGATGAATCAACTTCTAATTTATATGTTCAATATGCTAAAAGAATGAGAGATGAACAAGGAATTAAATTTCAAGCAGTTGTATATAACAATTCAGCAAATTATGAGGGTGTTGTAAATGTTAAGAATACAACTGTTGAAGATGATTCAGCACTTGTTTATTGGGTTACAGGAGTAATTGCTGGTTGTGAAATAAATAGATCAAATACAAATAAAACATATGATGGAGAATATACAGTAAATGCTGATTATACACAAGCACAATTAGAAAATTCAATAGATAATGGAGAATTTATACTTCATAAAGTTGGAGATGAAGTTAGAGTGTTGGTAGATATAAATAGTTTAGTAGATATTACAAGTGAAAAAGGCGAAGAATTTAAATCTAATCAAACAATAAGAGTTCTAGATCAAATTGCTTCTGATGTAGCAAGTGTATTTAATTCTAAATATCTTGGAAAAATAGCAAACAATGAAGCCGGAAGAACATCACTTTGGGCTGATATAGTTGCTTTATTCAAAGATTATCAAACTTTACAAGCAATTGAAAATTTTGAAGATGAAGATATTAAAGTTGCAATTGGAAATGATAAAAAATCAGTAACAATTGAAACAAGTGTACAAGTAATAAATGCAATGGAAAAATTATATATGACCGTTGTTGTAGAATAAAAGAGAGCTTTTTAAGTTCTCTAATTTTTTTATAAGGAGGAATTTTAAATGGCAAATATTACAATGAATGCAAAAGATGCCGTTAGTGCAAAATTAGCAGAATGCTATGTTACTATTGAAGGCAGAAGATATTTACTAATGCAAGGTAAGGACTTTGAAGCAAAATTTGAAAAAACAAAGAAAGAAATAAATGTGTTAGGAAAGACTGGTTCTGGTAATAAATCAACAGGTTGGAAAGGAACTGGAAAAATAACAATATATAAAAATACATCAATATTTGATGAACTAATGGAAAGATACAAAAATACAGGAGAAGATATATACTTTGATATACAAGTATCAAATAGTGATCCTACATCAGCAGCAGGAGTTTGCACAATGGTATTTTCAGGATGTAATGTAGATGGTGGAGTGTTAGCTTCATTTGATGTAGATGGTGATTTCCTAGAACAAGAAATTGACTTTACATTTGAAGATTTTTCAAATCCAACAAAATTCACACAATTAGCAGGTATGCAATAAAAATAAAATAAAAAAATAGTTAATGAAAGGAAAGATAAGATATGAGTTTAGAAAGTTTTATGTTGAAAGATGAAGTAAAAGAAGTTGAATATGTTGCTTCTAATAGATTTGTAGATAAAGAAGGAAAAGTAGAAAAATGGAAACTAAAAACCATTACTGCAGATGAAAACGATGCAATAAGAAAACAATGCTATAAACAAGTTCAAGTAGGAAAAAGAATGAAACAAGAATTTGATACTGTAAAATATTTAGAATTATTAGCTGATAAATGTGTTGTTTATCCGGATTTGCATAATGTTGAATTACAAGATTTCTATAATGAAATGGATTCAATAAAATTGTTGAAAAAACATTTATTAAACCCAGGAGAATATGATGATTTAATGCAAGAAATACAAGAAATAAATGGATATAGTTTAGATGATGCGGTTGAAGAAGCAAAAAACTAATTAAGGAAGGCGAGAGTGAGGCTGTATATGCACATTTTTGCCTTCAAAAACTTCATAAATTTCCGCATGAATTTCTAAATCTTCCGTTTAAAGAAAAGGCTTTTGTTATTGCATCTGTTCAAATAAGAGCAGAAAATGAAAAAGAAGAAGCCAATAAAATTAAAAAGAAATAATCTTATTTTTCTAAAAGGAGGAAAATATGGCTACTATAAAAAGTTCAATAGTGGTACAAGATATGGCTTCCTCTGTATTTGCAAAAATACATTCTAATGTAAGTAAAACAACAGCAGGATTTAAAAACTTGAATAGTGAAATGTCAAACGCTCCAACAAAAGCAATAAATAATGCTGAAAGGTTAAATGCATCGGCAGTAAAAACTGAATTAGCATATCAAGCAGAGTTACAGGTTCTGAGACAAGTTGAATCTGAAGCTAAAAAGATTATTGCAGCAGAAGGAACACAAAGTGCAAAAGCACAAGATTTAATTTCTAGTGTGGTTGAACAGAGAAGATTAGTAGAAGGGTTAAAGAAAGATTATGATAATGTTTCTATTAGTATAAAAAGCTCTCAAAATAGTCAAGAAAGTTTTAATAATAGTGTAAGAAAAACACAAGCAAACCAAGAAAGACTAAATAATAGTATAAAGAATTCACAAGAAAACCAAGACAAATTTAGTAATAGTATAAATACATCATATAGCAATGGAAACAAGCTCCTTTCTACTATCAAAAATATTGCATTAGCAGTTGGTGGCATATCTGCAATAAAAGGATTATTTAATTTGTCAGATGAAATGACCAATAATAAGGCAAGATTAAATTTAATAGTAGATGATGGTGGAAGTGTAGAAGCATTACAAAATAAAATATTTGTATCTGCTATGAATGCAAGAGCATCATATCAAACCACAACAGATATTATTACAAAACTAGGTTTGCAGGCTGGTAAGGCATTTAAAGGAAATGATGAATTAATTGCGTTTGCGGAACAATTAAATAAAACATTTGCAATATCCGGAACTGAAGCAACAGGAATAGAATCTACAATGTATAACCTAACACAAGCATTATCAACAGGTGTACTTAGAGGGCAAGATTTAAATGCGGTATTTTCAAATGCTCCGCAAATAGTTCAAAATATTGCAGATTATTTAAATGTTCCAATTGGTAAGATTCGTGATATGGCAGCGGATGGAAAGATTAGTGCACAAATTGTTAAAAATGCTATGCTAAAAGCTGCAGATGAAACAAATGCGAAATTCAATAAAATGCCAATGACTTGGAATCAAGTTTTTACTAAAATGAAAAATATTGCAATAAAAGCATTGGATCCGGTACTTAATAAAATAAATGCATTAGCAAATAATCAGCAAGTGCAAGAAATGTTTAATATGTTTATAAACGGTGCTAGTTTAGCAGCACAGGCAATATTAAACTTAATAGAAGGTATATCATGGTTGTTAAGTGTATTAGAACCGGTAGCACCAGTTATACTTGGATTAGTAGGAGCCTATGTTGGATTTAATATAGTCTCAATGATTGCAAGTGGACTTTTAGGTATGTTGTCAATAGCACATGGAATAGCAGGAGCAGCTGAAATGTTACATTCTGGGCAAACTATGGCAGCAACTGCTGCACAATGGGGGTTGAATTCTGCATTATTAGCCTGCCCAATTACTTGGATTGTGATTTTAATAATGGCCTTAATTGTTGCACTAACATATTTATGGTTTACTAATGACAAAGTGGCATACGGAATACTTTATGTTTGGGATGCATTGAAACTAGGAATAATGGTTGCTGGACTTGGAATTCAAGGTGTATTTTATGCGATAGTTTTAGGTGCTATGGCATTATGGTTAGGAATTCAAACTTGTGTACTTGGGGCAATGGCTGCTTGGTTTGCTTTTCAAACAGGAGTAGAGGCTGTTTGTTTATGTGTTTTAAGCATCTTTCAAGGTTTATACAATGGGGTTGTTTGGTTAGTAAACCGGAATAATTCAAGCATTGAATAAAATACCAGGTGTTCAAATAGATACTGTTGAGGCAGCACACTTTGCTGATGATTTTGCAAGTAAAATGACAAATAATATAATAGATAGAAATGCAAAATTACAAGAAATGGCTAGTCAAATGGATGGAACTGTAGATAAAATAAACCAATTAAAAGGAGAGTTTGGAACAAAACTTAATGCATCAGCAACTAATATACAGAATACAGCAATAGATATGAATAATACTCGACAAGATAGAGTAGACCATCGAAATGACTGGATAAATGGTGCTGGAAATGCAATAAAAAATGTATTAAGTGATAAGAGTTTCTCAATAGATCCATCACAATTTGGAAATGGTACACTAGGAGATATTGCTGGAAATACAAAGGACATAGCCAATAATACTAAAGAAATAACAGATGAAGATTTAAAATATTTAATAGATATAGCAGAAAGAGATACTATAAATAGATTTACAACGGTTCCATTAACTATAAATATGACTAACAATAATAATATTGATAGCGAAACAGATATTGATGGAATAGTTAACTCTTTAACCAAAAGGTTAGAGGAAGAATTAGAATATATTTCAGATGGAGTACATGAATAGGAGGAATTTTTATGGCATATTATTTTTATTTAGGCAATGTACTTCTTCCCATTCCTCCTAGCAAACTTGAACTAAAAATAAGTAATAATAATAAGACATATGATTTGATAAATTATTCACAAATAAATGTTTTAAAAAACCCAGGATTGTCAAGTCTGGAATTTGAAGTTGTATTACCAAATACAAAATATCCTTTTGCGATGTATAAAAATAATTTTCAAAATGCTAAATATTATTTAGGTGTATTAGAAAATTTAAAAGTCAATAGATCTGCATTTCAATTTATAGTTGTTAGGAAATTTCCAAATGGTAAAGACATTTTTAATACTAATATTAAAGTGGCGTTGGAAGAATATACTATAACTGATACAACAGAAGAAGGTTTTGATACAAAAGTAAAAATAAAACTAAAACAATATAAAGAATATTCAACAAAAAAGGTACAAGTAACAATAAAACAATATAGACCACCAGCAGTTACAAGAACAGTTACAACTAATAATACCGCAGTAGCAAAACCAAGTGGGCAAAATTATACAGTAAAAAGAGGAGATTGTTTATGGAATATAGCAAAGAGATTTTATGGAAATGGTGCTAAATATACAACTATTTATAACGCCAATAGAAGTAAAATAAGAAATCCAAATTTGATATATCCAGGTCAAGTTCTATGGATACCATCATAGGAGGAAAGAAAATGAGCCAACAATTATTAATTCAAAATGGAAATACTGTATATGAACCAGTTGTTCAAGATGAAATAACTTGGACAACTGAAAGAAAAGGTGCTGCTGGAAAACTAGAATTTAAAGTTGTTAAGGATGAAATAATTAACTTTGAAGAAGGAAATCCAGTAGCATTTAAAGTTGATAATACAAATTTATTTTATGGGTTTGTGTTTAGAAAAAAGCGTGATAAAGAACAAATAATTAAAACAACAGCATATGATCAACTTCGATATTTAAAAAATAAAGATACTAGAGTATATGTAAATAAAAGAGCAGATGAAGTAGTACGCTCTATTGCTAGTGATTTTCAATTGAATGTTGGAATGCTTGAAAATACAGGATATGTGATAGCAAAAAAGACTGAAAGCAATCAGTCTTTATTTGATATTATATTAAATGCACTAGATGAAACAATAAGAAATAGAAAAGAAATGTATGTTCTATATGATGATTTTGGAAAATTGTGTTTGAAAAACCTAGAAAGAATGAAAGTGGGATTAGTCATAGATGAAGAAACTGGAGAAAACTTTGATTATGAAAGTTCCATAGATTCAGATACATATAATCAAATAAAGCTTACATACGATAATTCCGACACAGGAAAAAGAGAAGTTTATATGGCAAAAGATTCAAGTAATATTGAAAAATGGGGAGTATTACAATATTTTGATACAATAGATGAAAAAACTAATGGAGCAGTTAAAGCAAGAGCACTACTAGATTTATATAATCAAAAAACACGAAGCCTCGAAATAAAAAATGCATTAGGAGATATTAGGGTTAGAGGTGGTTCGCTTATAATAGTAAATCTGAATTTAGGAGATGTTAAGCTTCAAAACTTTATGTTAGTAGAAAAAGCAAAACATACTTTTAAAAATGGAGAACATTTTATGGATTTAACATTAAGAGGCCAAAACTTTATATCTCAATAGGGGGAAATATGAGTAGTTCATTAGGAGAAGTAATAAAAAAAATGGCAGTAGGAGCAAATGATGCAAATGCTCCTACTTCTGTTTTATTTGGAACTGTAACAAGTGTTGAACCACTTGAAATAACAGTTGAACAAAAATTAAAACTAACAAAAGAATTTTTAGTACTTACTAAAAATGTTAAGGATTATACAGTAGATGTAACTATGGACTGGAGTACAGAAAAAACATCATTAAATGCTAACCATAACCATACTGCAGATGTTAACTCAAATATAAGTGTTTCATCTGATATATCTCCAAATGACAATAATCAAAAAATAACTAATAATGTCACAGGAGAAATAGGTGTATCAGTAAAACAAAAAGATATAAATTTAACACATAAACATAGTATAAATGGGACTAAAAGTATAACAGTACATAATGCATTAAAAATTAACGACAATGTTATTTTAATACAACAGCAAGGTGGAAATAACTTTGTTGTACTAGATAAATTTTAAAAGAAAGGTGGTAATAAGATGACACCTAATACAGATAATATTGTAATAAACAATGTGCAAGATATAATAGAACAAACAAGCAAGACATATTATTTGAATATAGAAAAAAATACTATTTCAAAATTTTGTGATGGTATTGATGCAATGAAACAGGCTGTATATTGTATATTAAATACAGAAAGATTTGAACATCTTATTTATAGTTGGAACTATGGAATCGAACTAAAACATTTAATCGGGGAAAATACAACTTTTGTAATTCCTGAATTAGAAAGAGTAATAACCGAAGCATTATTACAGGATTTAAGGATAACAGAAGTAAAGGACTTTGATTTTGAAATAAACAGAAATGAAATAAAAGTGAAATTTACAGTAGTTACAAATATAGGAAAATTTGAAGCGGAAAAGGTGGTGAGTGTTTAATGAGCGTAGTTGATATAGATAAAATTGAGAATTTAGATGAATATTTTGACTATGACACTATTCTACAAAGAATGCTAGATACAGTACCTACTCAAATTGATAAAAGGGAAGGAAGTATTATATATGATGCTTTGGGACCTGCAGCAGCGGAACTAGCACAAATGTATATTTTGTTAAAAAATAATATAGATTTGGTTTTTGCAGATACTGCTGTAGAAGAATATTTAGATAGATTAGCAAACCAAGTTGGTCTTACAAGAAATGAAGCAACATATGCAATAAAAAAAGGAATATTTTACGATGAAAATGATAAGTTGATGGACATAGATGTAGGAGAGCGATTTACAATAGAGGATATAGTATATAAAGCGACCGAAAGAATTGAAAAAGGAATCTATAAAATGGAATGTGAAACTGCTGGAGCAATAGGAAATAATTATGTTGGGAATTTAATACCAGTAAATTATATAGAAAATTTAGCAAAAGCAGAACTAACAGATATTTTAATTCCTGGAGAAGATGAAGAAAGCGACGATTCTTTGAGAAGTAGGTACTATGAGACCACAAGTGAGCAAGGGTTTGGTGGAAATATAATTGATTATCAAAATAAAACAAAAGAGATAGCCGGAGTTGGTGGTGTAAAGGTTACTCCAATATGGAATGGGCCAGGAACCGTTAAACTTACAATATTAGATAGTAATTTTGATAAGGCCTCACAAGTTTTAATTGATAAAGTTCAAAAAGAAATATGCCCTGATTTTACAGATGAAGGATTAGGAATTGCCCCAATCGGACATGTTGTAACAGTTGATACAGTTAAGGAAATTGAAATTTCTATAATTTCTACTGTTACAATATCTGAAACTACAACTATTGAAAATGTAAGAAAACAAATAAAACAATTAATAAATGATTATTTCTTACAATTAAAGCAAAATTGGGAAAACACAGAAACCATTATTATAAGAAAATCTCAAATAGATACAATAATTCTAAATGCAGATGGAGTTATAGATGTAGCAAATACAGTTATAAATAATAAGGCTTCAAATATAGAATTACAAAAATTTGAAATTCCTACATTGAAAGAGGTGACATTAAAATGAAGTTAGTAGAATATATGCCACCATTTCTAAAAAATGTAGTTGAATTTAATAAGATTTTTGATGCAGAAGATGTAGAAATCGAAAGTATGAGGTATTTGATAGATAGTATATTAAGAGAAGTAATTGTAAAATCTGCTAGGACTTATGGATTAGATAGATATGAAAAAATATATGGAATTACAAACAAGGCAGAAACAATAGAAGCAAGAAGGATGAATATTCTTTTTAAAATGAATAATAAAGTGCCATATACATTAAAATGGTTGATAAATACTTTAAATGAAAGCATTGGAAAAGATAACTATAAATTAGAAGCCAAAGATTATGAATTACATATTACTATAAATTTGGTATATACTGAAGCAGCAGAAATGTTAAAAACTAACTTGATAAAACAAATACCTGCAAATATTATGTTAGATTACAAGTTGGAAACAAAAGCAAATGAATTTATAGGTGCAGTAATATCAAGTCAAGATTATATAAATCTAAATGCAATAGCATTTGAACGAAAAGAGGATATAACAATTATACAAGAAAATAATATTGGACTAGTTGTTTCTAATATGGAATATATGAATGTTGATCCGAACACAGATATAATACTAGAAGATACTATATTAAATGCAGATGAAAGCATAGGTTCTAAAGTGTCTAGGCAAGATTACATTGACTTAAATATAACTACAGAAGAAAAAAAGGAAAATATAAGTATAAATCAAAATACTAATTTAGGTTTACAATTAGCAAGCCAAGATTATATTGAAATAGGAGGTAAAGATTAAAATGGGATTTGAAAAAGTCTATATAACAAAGCAAGGTGCCCTATTGGCAGCAAAAACATTGCAGGGAAAGAAAATACAATTTGACCATGCTGAAATAGGTAGCGGAAATTTGAGTGGTAATGCTGCAGATAAAACAGCGTTAACTACAAAAGTATTAGAATGTCCAATTGAAGAAACAAAAATAACAGGGGATACACAAGCAAGTGTATCTTTTATTTTTAAAAATACTGATGCAAAAAGTGCATTTTATTTTAGAGAAATTGGATTATTTGCAATTGATCCGGATACAAAAGCAAAAGTATTATATGCTTATGCAAATGCAGGAAGTAATGCAGAATATATAAATAATTCTATTGCTGAAAAAATAGAAAAACATATTCAAATAAATGTTATTGTTGATAATGCTAGTAATGTTACAATTACATTAGATTCTACTCAAATATATGTAACTGAAAAAGAATTACAAGAAGCAATAACTGAAGCTAGAGAATTTGTTGGGAAAAATTATGGTATTAGAAGAAAAATTGTAGATAATGTTCTTTCAAAATGGGAGAGAATTTGTGATAATACAGGTTTGGTTGCAAATGCAACAAAAAATGGGGATGAAGTTCAAAACGATTTTGATAATTTATATCCATGGTCTGATATAATTACATATAATTATGATACGAAAAATAAAAAAATAACAGCATTTTATGGAGAACCAGGTTTTAAATTTGATGGAACAAATGGAGAAGTACTTACAAGGATTCCAGAATTTTGGTTCAAAAGAGAAGTTAAAGGTGATTATGAATATATTTATATATCTGATTATAATAGAGCAGGTTATAAACATAGTAAAGAATTTTCTGTTGGTAGATATGGAATTAGCATAGATGCCGAAGGAAATGCTCACAGCATTAGTGGAACAATTCCTGCATATAACAAAACAATAGCAGCATTTAGAACTTTAGCGACTGCAGTAGGCGAAGGATTTTGTCAAATGGATACTAGATACTTTATATTACAATTGTTGTATTTAGTTGAATATGCTGACTATAATTCTCAAAGTAAACTAGGTAGAGGAGTATCTGAATGGTTTAATCAAAAAGCCTTAATTGCTGAAAATAATGTTAACAGAATAATTGTAGCAAATTCAAGTAATATGTATGTTGGTAGAAATGTATCAATAGGAGCAACTGATGCTTGGAATAATTCTGTAGCATCAGAAAGAACAATAACCAAAATAGAAGAATTTTCTAATGGAAGTGTAACTGGTAAGGCAGTGTATTTTGATGGAGCTGCCGTTAATATAGCAGTAGGAAATGCTTTGTGGGGAATAGGTCAAAAAGCAGGACAATGTGATGAATTAGGAATGAAATCAGGTTGTCTATCAAATGACGGATGTCATTCAGTTATATATAGAGGAATTGAAAATGTGTTTAGTAATATGTTTACTGCAATAGATGGGCTTAATATTAAAGATTATGTGGCATATGTTTGTGATGATCCTACTCAATATGCTTCTGATAAATTTGTTGCTCCTTATAAACCAGTTGGATATACAAATTTAAAACAAACGAATTGCTATACAAGTAAATTAGGATATGATGAAAATTATCCTGAAATAGCAATACCAATAGAATCAAATGGAAGCTCTGGTACAGGAACTTGCGATTATTATTGGTGTGCAGAAGGAAACAGAATAGCGTTTGCTGGGGGTAATTTCTACTTTGGTGCTAATGCTGGGTTCTTTTGCTTGGATTTGAACAATGGTTCCGGCAGTTCGTACTGGTATTACGGGGCTCGCCTTCTTAAATACCAGTAACAAGCAGGGGTATGGGGGCGGCCAGCCTCCATTATAAATACCTTAATTTAAGAGTAGTTAAAATTTTTAAAAAAAATATATATAATATCCTACAGGGGATTTGATGTGTGCGATCCTGTAATTGTCGTTTTGAATTTTAGCGTTTGCTGGGGGTAATTTCAACAATGGTGCTAATGATGGGTTCTTTTACTTGAATTTGAACAATGGTTCCGGCAATTCGAACTGGAATTACGGGGCTCGCCTACTTATTTTAAATTATTTTTACACATCATTTTCCATAGCACTTGCTAAAAATAGAGTCGAAACTGGACTGGTCTAGTAGCTCCTTTTGAGCGAAAAATCGGTAGACGAAATAAGAAACCAGGAGGGAAAGTGAAAAGAGTAGGAAATATATATGAAAAGATAACAAAAAAAGAAAATATTAGAAAAGCAATTATAAATGCATCAAAAGGAAAAAAAGATAGAAATGGTGTAAGAAAAATATTAGAAGATGTCAATTTTTATGTTGATGAAATATACAATATGCTTATCAATAAAACATATACACCAAGTCCATATATAAAAATGCTAATTCACGATGGTGCAAGAAAAAAAGAAAGAATTATATATAAACCAAAATTTTATCCGGACCAGATTATTCATTGGGCATTGATGCAGCAGATACAACCAATAATTCAAAAAGGAATGTATGAATATTGCTGTGCTTCAGTTCCAAACCGAGGCATACATTATGGGGGAAAATATATAAAAAAAATATTGGTAAATGATAGAAAAAATACAAAATATGCTTTAAAACTTGATGTGAAAAAATTTTATCCATCGATAAATAAAGAAATAATGAAAAGAAAGTTTATGAGAGTTATAAAAGATAGAGATACTTTAGATCTTATTGAAAAAATAATTGATAGCTCCGAAAATGGACTTCCAATCCGGAAATTATACTTCACAATGGTTTGCAAATTTTTATTTGCAAGATGTAGACCATTTTATAAAGGAAGAAATGAAGGTAAAATATTATTTAAGATATATGGATGATATGTTACTTTTTCACAGAAATAAGAAGGAATTGAAGAAAATAAAAAATGAAATAGAATTGAAGTTGAAAAAGGAAGGCCTAAATTTAAAGGAAAACTGGCAGCTATTTAGAGTTGATAGTAGGCCAGTTGATTTTATTGGGTATCGATATTACAGAGGATATACAACTTTAAGGCGTGGAAATTTTTTAAGGATAAAGAGAAGGGCAAAAAGAATATATAAAAGAAATAAAGTAACCTTGACAGATGCTTCAGCAATGATAAGTTATTATGGTTGGCTTAAACATTGTAACAGTTACAATTTTAATCAAAAATATATAAGACCATATATAGATATAAATAAGTTAAAAGGAGTGGTGAGCTATGCAAACAGAAAATTCAATAAAACCAAATAAATTTGAAATAAGCAAACATCAGAACGGTAAATGTACCGTTCTTTTTTATGACAATATAATAGAGGAAAAAGTTACAGATCCAGATGGAGTAGAAACAACAAGATATTTATACGATATGTATGAAGTAGAAGTAAATAGTAGAGATACACTTGCAGAAAGTATTGAAGCAAATTATGATGAATGGTTGAAATTTGCAAAAGAAGAAAATGCAAAAAGGGTTGTGGCAATTCCGGATGTAGAAAGAATTTCTGCATTAGAACAGGCAATTATGGAAATTGGGGAGGTACTTGGCAATGGTTAATTTTTATGTAATTCAAATTAGAGATTTAAAAACAATGACAATTGAAGATGTTCCAAAACTATGGAGAAAAAAAGTAAAAGAAAAATTGGAGGAGGAGTCTAGATAGGGCTCCTTCTTTATACTAAAGAAAGTGAGGAACAATAATGGAAACGATAATAGGTTGTATAATAACAGGTGGACTATCTCTTGTAGGAGTAGTCCTTTCTAATTTATCCAATAATAAAAAAATTGAAAATACATTATCAACACAACAAGCAGTAACAGATACAAAATTGGAAGAACTTACAAGAGAGGTCAGATCACATAATAATTTTGCACAAAGAGTTCCTGTTTTGGAAGAACAAATAAAGGTGGCAAATCACAGAATAGAAGATTTAGAAAGGAGGGAAAAGTAATGACAGTTCAATTATTAGTATATGTTATAACAACATTATTTACTTATATTTTAGGTAAAATATCAAAGCATTTTGGATGGAATGAAACATTACCTATTCCAATACAAAATATTTTGATAGGAATTATAGCGACAATAATAGGTTGTATAATTCATATTGAGGGATTAGATGCAAATAGTATAATACAAGCAGTTGTTACTGCATTAGGTGGAATTGGTACCGCTACTGTATTATATGATGCTAAAAATCAATAACTTAATACAAGAATAAATTTCTTGTAATTTTAAAATACTGGAAGAAAAATAAAAAATCTTCCAGTATTTATTTTGTAAAGAAAGGTGGAATTTTCAATGGAAGAAAATGAAATTCTAGGAAATGGAGAAATCCAAAGAGATGAAAATGAATTTGGAGGTGGGGCTAATGAGTAAAGGAATAGATGTATCAGCACATCAAGGTAATATTAATTGGGATGCAGTAAAGGCATCAGGAATTGATTTTGCTATTATAAGAATTAG
>MNRP01000024.1 GCA_001916005.1 Clostridium sp. 26_22 | reverse complement strand
AATATTGTCTTTTGAGATAGTGGCTTTCTTGTTTTCTTTCCGTTATTGTTTTTTCTTCTAACAATTTGAGTATCTTCTTCAAGCAAATCATAAAATCTCATAATGTCTGTTGGCTTGATTTTATTTAGTTTATAATGTCCAAAATATGGAGTAATCCTTGTTTCTAGCATGCGTTTGTATCTGTAGTAAGTTGATGGTGATCCTTTGTCCATATTTCCACATATTGTGCAAATGTTGGGATGTTTCCGTCTACTATTAGTCCACTTTCTACTTCTGTTAGAAATTTTGCAAGTTCTATTTGTGCTTCTGATTTTTTCTTGCAGTGTATAGTTTTTTGATGCCTTATTGGTCTGCCATCTAGGTCGTATCCTTTGAATACTACTAGCCTGTAACTGTTTTTTCCTCGTTTTTCAATACTACCTGTCACTTTTTTGCCTCCTTTCTGTTGTTTTTAGTAATTGTTTGTATTACTATGTTTTTATTGTAACATTTTTTGATAGGAAAACAAAACCCGACAGGGGGTTATGAAGAAAAAAATTTGTGATGTAGGGGCCGGTAAGTTAAAAAATAATGTCTAATTTTGTCAAAGAAAAAATTGAAAAATATTAATAATTTATTGAAAAAAAAACAAAAATAGTATATAAATAATATAATATATTATAAGGAGAAAGTTATGAAAGAAAAAAGAATGATGAAAAACAATACATTATTTAATGAAATAATAAGAATTGATTTTTTTAAGATAAATAATTTACCAACAATTTTATCAAACTTAGATGATTATATGAAAGAGCTAAAATACTCTTTTAATACAACAGATATAAGAAATGTGAATATAAATATAGAAGATCCTGAAACATTATTAACACAAGAAATGATAAAAAGTAATATTAACACAACAGTAAATTATGAATATGTTTCAGAAAATGGAAGTGAAAAGTTTGTCCTAAATGAATATTTTCTTATTTTTGAAAAATATAAATTTGACAATTATAAAAATATAGATGAATATTTAAAAGTTTTACAAGAAATAATAAAAGTAATAATTAAAGAAGAAAAAGAAATCAAGGTTTCTAGAATTGGAATCAGAAAAATGAATCAATTATTCATCGGGAATTTAAATGTTTTAAATAATTATATTAATGATCAAAGATTTCCTAAACCGGATGAAGAAGATGTTGTTGATGAATATAATATTGTTCAAAAGAATTTAGGAGAAGAAGATTCTTCAAATGTGATGTTATCATTAAAAAAAGGAAAGGGAAGTATAGGTACCATACAGGATAAGGATATGTATCGAATAGTATGGGATATAGATTGTTATTATAGAAATACAGAAAAAAATAAAATTAAAGAAAAAATAGAGGAATTAAATGATAAATTATTTGAAAAATATAACAAAATAATTACATCAGAACTAAAACAGATATTAAATAATGAACATATAACTAATGAAGATTTATATAAAAAAGAGATTTATGGAGGAATAAATAAAAATAATGAATAATATTGAATTTACTACAATCAATAGAGCAGATAATAAAATAATTAATAATAACAGAGTAATTTCTAATAATTCAAAATTAAACTTTATGTGTAATAAATCTAGTAATAAAATAATAAATACTAATCGAAATATTGTATTAGGAGCAAAAGTAAGTTTATGGAAATGAGAGTACTTCCAAATGATATTGAATTAGATACTGTATTCGTCGATATACATTGTATAGGAAAAAATCCAATTGGAGAAGGTATAATTATTAATGTAAATTGTAAAGATAAATCAATATATAGTGGTATTATAGATGAAGGATTTAATAAAAAAATTTTTGAGGAAAATAAAATAGAAAAGTTAAACTTTATATGTTGGTCACATCCTCATGATGATCATACTAATGGTATAAAAGAAGTGATAGGGAAGTATACAGACAAAAATACAATGATAATTGTACCTTGTGGAATTTCTGATGTGAAGCGAAAAATGACCCCGTTGTGTAAAAAAACATATAAACCAATAAAAAAGATTAATTCAAGAGGAAAAAAAAGAGATGGTGAATATATTGAAGTAAGTCAATTTACAGTATTACCGACAATAAAATTTGTGGATCAAAGAGGAAAAGAATTAATTATTGGAATTAAAACAATATCACCAGTATCAAAGAGAATAAATAATTTGCGTAATAATAAGGAGGTAAATTTAAATGAATTAAGCATTTGTATGATTATATCGATAAATGGTGTTGAGTTTTTATTCACGGGTGATATTTATAATAATGTAATAAATGAAATGAATATAAATAAAGAAGATATAAAAAATATAGTATATTATAAAATTCCTCATCATGGTTCAAATAAATCTAATAATTTGCTTTTAAATATTGAAGATATAGATAATGATACGAATAAAATAGCGGTCAGTACAATTTATAAAAAGAATGGTGAAGATAAAACTCCTAACTATGAATTATTAGAAGGATACATAAAGAGAGGCATGAAAGTATATTGTACGAGTAGTAGCTACTTAAAAGGGACAAATGCAACGTGTGATTTCGGAGTGATTTCTACAAGAATTGCTATGAATTTAGAAAGATATAGTAATGTTTTAAATTGGGATATTAAATTTGAGGGTGAGGCAGAAGAAGTTAAAAAAAGAGATTCTAATACATTAGGATTTGAATATAATGCAAAATAAAAAATATGTGTAAACGTATAAGGAAATAATGGAATAAAATCCACTACTTCCTTATTTTTGTACTTTCTATCCATTCCTCAAATTCTTTAGCACTAATGTTATTATTTAAATAATCGTTCTTTTTAATAGCACCAATCTTTTTGAAATCTTCATATCTTTGAGTATTAAGTTCAGGATTAAGAGAAGCAGATTTGTGTAAAGACTGGTATCTTGATCTATATTTTTTCAACAAAGGATCCTGTTCTAATTTTTGTTTATACATTAGTTCAGGTGCTAAATCTTTACATGTTTTATTTCCTTTAAAAATATTATCACAATATTTAGTATCATGATTTGTGTATGGAATGAAAAATTTACCACAATTTTCACATTTACAAATTAAATATTTTGAACTATCAATTTGTCTAAATGATAAATATAAAATATCTTCATAAGAAGTACTTTTATATGCAAAAGGAATAGATGAAGGTATTTCCATATTAAAATAATTATTAAAATTAAAATCAATTATTATATCTCCAATTGAATCTTTTAAATAATAATCATCTAAATCTTCAAAATAATTTATTGGTTTAAGCGTATTTAATTGATTTTTGTTGTATTTTGAAAATTCAGGATCTGTAAATTTATTATTTTCATAAAGATGTAGATATCTATATTTTTTCATAGCAATATCCCAAAGGACATCGTAAATCCAAATAAAATCTTCACCAAATTTTTCATAAATTTTATCTAAATATTCTAAGTACTCACCATTTGAAATTGTAAATGTATAATTTACATATTTATCTTCATAATTTTTATTAAATATAGCATAGTAATGTTCAAAACAGTATTCGGTTATAAATTTTTCAACATTTTTACGTTTATGCATATCTGTATTTAGAAAATCTAATAAAAAACTCCCAAGTGGTTTTTGTTTAGGCTCTAACAAATAATAAGAATAATAAGTATCTCCTTTTTTGAGCATTTTCTTATAAGTAATGATTTCTTCATTTGTTTCTAAGTTAAATAATATATTAAAAAATGGTTCCATATTACCTCCATATACCTACAATACAAATTTAAAATATTAATTATCGGTTGTTGGGTTTATTTTTATAACTCCTACAATTAAAATAATAATTAATAATTGTATATCAAAATTATACAATCAAAAAAATAAATAGTCAACAATAATAAGGAAAAGAGGTGATAATATGGAAAATTTACCAAAGGTAGAACGAAAAACACTAACAATGAAAGAAACAGCAGAGTATTTAGGAATATCATATTGGTTAGTAAACCAATTAGTAAGAAGAAAACAA
>MNRP01000023.1 GCA_001916005.1 Clostridium sp. 26_22 | reverse complement strand
AATTTTTATTCATTAATAATTCTTTAAACTTGTTGTTACTGTAAAGTTTTATTATCTAAAGATTTTTCCATTTTAAACACACCTCAACGGGTTATGAGCCCGTAAGTGCTGATATTGTTGAATTTCGTGGATTTGTGTTTAACCTTGTTAGAGTAAGTTATTTGGTGATATTGGTGATTTTTTGTTTGTGTTAAATTGTGTTTAAATTTGGGTGTTTTTGTGGAGAGTGTGACCAAGGTGTGACAAAGAAACCGTATTTTTAAAGCTGGGCTTTTATATTCTAAGCCGTATTTTCAAATGCAAAACCCAGACTCTTTAAATTAAAGTCCGGGTTTTATATCTTTTTTATATTTGTCACTATCTTTTATTATTATATCATCATTAATTTTAATTATTAGTAGAATTAATAGTTTCAAAAATAAGTAATAGTTATTTTCATGTATTTTTTCGGAATCTTTTCCGTTTGGTTGACATCCATGAATATATTTATTTCTTAAGTCGAGTCCATTGACAAATTTTGCTTTGTTTAAATAATAATTAAAGTAATCACTTTCAGCATTAGATAATAAAGTATCACCAAATTTAAGGATTCCTTTTTTGCATAATTCATCCATTATTTTTCTAGATTCTTTTGAATATTTCCAATAAGATATAACTCCATTATAGTATAATTCTTTAAATATATTTATCTTTCTTATATCTTTTATTTCAATATATCCCTCTTCATTTATTTGTATGCAATCATTTTCAACTAATTGTTCTAAATCACTTTTATCATATTCTGGATATTCCTCCATTTTAACTTTTTCATTTAATATTAACGAATAAAAATTATTATATTTTTCTTCTGTTCTTTCAAGATAAGATAACATGCATTGGTCTGAGAAAAAATAAAATGAAATTAAATTATATTCTTTAGAAGATGGATATACATATTTTTTTCTTACCATACTTGGAATATTTTGAAAGAACATATGTGTTGAAGACATTTCCAGCAATTTATGATTAATCTTTCCTTCTTCTACTAGTAATTTATATTCTTTTAAAATATAATCCATCTCTATTAATATATTTCTACATTTTTCTAAGTAAGTAGAATTTTCAGTTGGAATATTTATCTTATAATTTTTCACTTGAAATTCATCTTTTAAATATTTTTCAAAAAACCATTTAATAACTTCTTCTAATTTAATTTTTATTTTTTGTAATTGATTATAATAAGTTATCATTTGGACTGAAGATAGCATCGATTTTATTCCAAAAGTATGGTTAGATTTATATTCTTGTTTCATTCTTATTGCCATACTACTTTCAAATATTCCTGACTCACTTTCTTTATTCACAAAATTAATTCTACATTGACTATCCACGAATTCAAAAAGATAAATAAAATTGTTTAATATAGTAGGATAATCCTTATTTTCTTTTATCCAATTCAAATCATACTCACATTCTATTTCTAATCCTTTAATTCTAGATGTAAATGTATCTTTAACTCCATCTTTAAAGCTAACTAATGTACTTACCCCTATTCCTTCATTTTTAGAAAAAATACTTTTTGTTTCTCTATCTATTCTCTTTTTTGCCAAAAGTTTTGTTTTATCCGAGATTATTAATTGCTTTGGATTTGATCTTATGTTTAATATAACTCTTAAGTAATTAATATTAGCATTCTTGCATCTAATATATTTTATAAATATACTTTCTTTTTCTTCAATTGTTAGTTCCTCTGGAATATATAACTCTATTGAATTATTCTTTTCTAATACATATTCGTTTAATAATATTATCGCACTATCACTATATTTCAAAAATTTTCTTCGTAGAGTGTTAGAATAATATTTAGCTATTTCTTTATTTTTTATTGATATTTCTAAATAATTAGTATTATATATTAATCTATTAAATTCTCTTTGATTTATTCTATTATAAATTTTATATTCTTCTATTATTTTGAAAAAATCTTCCTTATAATTTCGTTCAACATCTTCAAAGGTTTTATATACGTTTCTATTATTTATTTTTGAACAATATTTTCCAATGCTGGCTTTTATTTTTCTATTTGTATTTTTCAAATTTTCAACATAAGTATCATACCAATTATTTAAATATATTTTATTGTCTATAAATTGAGTAATGTTGTAGAATTCAATAATGTCATTAATTTCATAATTTTCTTTTGCTTCATCATAATTTTCTATAACTTCTTTTATCTTTTTTAAATTCCATCCTGTTGATAAATCACTGTTTGAATAGTATTTAATTCTATGCTTCATATATTATCCTTTCTTGAATTTTTTATATCCTAAATATCCTCCTCCACCTAATAGTCCTAATGTTATAATTTTTGCTAACGGATTTGCATCTTCATTGCTATTTATTGTAGTATTAGTTATATTATTTTTGTTAGTTGATGATGTATTTATTATAGCACTATTTTCAGTTTTTGGTGATTCTTTTATATTTATTTTTATCGTACTTGTTTTTCCATTAGTACTAGTTGCAGTTATATCTACTGTTCCATATTTTTTTGCAGTTACTTCTCCTGTTGTACTAACTGTTGCAATACTTTCATCACTTGATTTCCACGTAATATTTTTATCAGTTGCATTGTCCGGTGTTATTATAGTAGTTAATTTTTTATTTTCTCCTTCTTCCATATTTGTTACATTTTCATTTATTTTAATATCTGTTACTGCTATTGTAGTTGGTACCGTAGATGTTGTTTTTGCACTTGATGATGAAGAACTTGATGTACTACTTTTACTTGCTGATGAACTAGATGAATATGGACAAACACCATTAGTATGTAAATGAGCTGGATGTCCTCCACAATGATAACTTCCTAAACCACTTTTATTGTTATTGTCTTTATGTCCTCCACTTGAATCTGTCCTTCCAGAATGTGCATATGCATTTACTCCTATTGAAATT
Organism: Clostridium sp. 26_22; assembly: GCA_001916005.1. Classification (GTDB taxonomy): domain Bacteria; phylum Bacillota; class Clostridia; order TANB77; family CAG-508; genus CAG-269. The sequence continues at coordinate 885 of MNRP01000023.1, read as the reverse complement.
ATACTTAAAATAATTAATAAAATTGATATTATTTTTTTCTTGTTTTTTCTCATATATATCCCCCTTAAATATCATATCAATTTTTTGCTGCAAAATTTGTCGAATGTTGTAAATAAAATATAAATTTCGACAAAAAATACAACTTACTAATAAGTCGTATCCGTATTATTTAAAATCTATTAATTTTTATTCCATACTTATCCCAGTCAATTTCATATTTTTCCTTTTCCTTTTTTTCATCTATCATTAATAATATTTTCTTACCTACTATTCTACAAGCAAAATAACAAATAATAGCATCATCAGCATGAAAAGTCCTATCAAGATCATCATTTGATAATATCACATGTTTTGATATATTATATAAGTCAACAAATAATTTTAATTCATTTGTAATGTTTTCTTCAAATATATTTTTATCGACTATATAATTTAATAATTTTCCTAATGGATATTTGCTAGTCTTTATCCAACTAAGTTTATAATTTTTCTTTAAATATATTTTTATTGATTCTTCAAAGTGATGTCCACAATTTTCTATTATATATCTTGCTGTATAATTAACATCTAATATATCAATATCACTTCTAACATATTGTAAACATCTATATGCATTTCTAAATTCTGTTCCTTGATATTGATTAGAAAGAGCCGGATTACATCCTTGACAATATCCACCTATCCCTCCAATACTTTGGTCAAATTTCCACAAGTTTATTGTTTTGTATTCTTGTCTTTCTTTTTCCTTTTCTTCTTTTTCAAATGGGTCTACATATTCTTTTATAATTATTTGGTCTGTTGCTATATCTTCCTGTAATTGTTTTTTTATATATTCTTCTATTGCCTTTTTATTTTTGCCTACTGTATCTACTAATAGCCCTGACA
>MNRP01000040.1 GCA_001916005.1 Clostridium sp. 26_22 | reverse complement strand
CATTCAAGAATTTTGTTACTTCTATTTTGTCTGAAAGTATTTTTCTAAATACTTTATCATGTTCATTATTTACTCTGTTTTCTTGTTGTTCTAGCCTTTCATATTTTTCTTTTTGTTCATGTAACGTAGTATTTTTAGCCTTTTGCATCTTTTCAAACAGTTTATATTTCAAATAATCATAATATGTAAAAGTTGCTTCATTAGTTAGATTGTCTTTATTATAATCTTTTTCTTTTGTTTTGTCAATATTAATCACTTGATTAACTTTCAAATTTTATTCCCCCTCTTTGCTTTTGATTTTTTAATTTAAATTTGAGTTTTTATTTAAGATTAAAAATTCTTAGAATTAATATTTTTGATTTAAAATTAATTAGATATCTAATGTTTATATAATACAATAAAATGCCGAATATTGCAATAATAAATCGTATTTTTGTTATACTTTTCATCGCAATTTTCGACATTTTATACTAATTTTTACTATTTATATAAATCTAATTTAATTCAATTGAATATATATTAGAAGTAAATCCGTAATTAGTAACATTAGAAGGATGAACCACTATTGTTTTTATATAATATTCTCCTTCTATATCAGAAACATCCAGTTCTAATATTTTTCTTTCATTCTTTGTTGCATTTGTAGAATAATTAATTGATTTAATAAAATCTATAGAGTTATTTTTTTGATTACATATTCCTAAATATATTGTTCCAATAAAAGAACTCCCATAATTATTGTATAACTCTGTATTAACTATTACTTTTTTTATATTGGTTAAATCGATCTTATTGTTTATGTTAATACCTGCTCTTCCATTTGAGTTCAAAGCAGTTATAATATAATATCCATTTTCTTGTCCATAAGCTTTATAACTTGAAGCACTATCCACACGAAATGGTTCAAATATCGAACTGTCAACTCCATCATATAAAACTTCTTTTTCTAATGTCTGTACTTTATTTTCTGAACTTTCTTTTATATTACCGTTCTTATCAATTACTCCACACTTTATTTTATATTCTGTAGCTATATTTAATTTTTCTATTTTTATTATATTTTCATCTTTTACAGCAACAACTTCATCATTTATATAAACAAAATACCCTCTTGCATCATTTTCATTTGTTTCCTTTACATTTATTTGTACTTTTATACTAATCCCTTTAGTTTCAATCACTTCAAATGTTACCTCTTGTATTAATTCGCTTTCTTTTGTATTATTTTCTCTATTCCCTTTTATATATTCATTTATTTTATTTAAATCGTTTTCTTCCTTTTTTACTGATTTTTGATATTCTTCTTTTGCTAATTCTGCATTTTTTAATACTCCTGCTTTTGTTAACCCAATTATTGATATACCTGCTAATATTAATAAAATTACTATTGTAATTACTAATGCAACTAATGTTATTCCTCTTTTGTTATTCATATTTTTCCTCCTACTTTTTTAATTAAGCTTGAAACTTAATATAATGTAAATGCTTAAAATAGATTGAAATATTCGTACTTCAAATTTTATAATTATATAATATTTAATAATTTAACTATTGATTTTTTGTTTTAGTTATGTTATATTCTCAGTATAATAAATTAATTAAGTTTCAAGCTTAATTAAGGTCTTAAGCACTTCGGATTGGGAGTATTATTAGGAATCAATTATTAAAATAATATTTAAAGCAAAAATAATCACCATTTTAGGTGATTATTTTTATAATTTATTTATAAATTTATTTTTAGTTTCAAAGGAAGAATGCACATAAATATTCAAAGTAATAGAAACATTAGCATGTCCTAAAACCTCACTCAAAGATTTAACATCCATTCCAACTTTAATACAACGAGTTGCAAAAGTATGTCTTAGTTGATGATATCTTTTATATTCAATATCACATTTTTCCAAAATTCTCCTATATATGTATCTATAGCCTAAAGGTTCATAATATCTTTTAGTACTTCCTGTTAATACGAAAGCCTCATTATCATAATTTTTTGATATTTCTTTTAATTTTTCATACAATACTTTAGCCATCGGTATTTTTCTTATAGATTTTTTAGTTTTTGGTCTATCATATAATACTTTCGTTTCTCTTTTATTAACATATACTCTTTGTAATGTGTGATTTACCTTTATGTATTTTTTTTCAAAGTCAATATCTGACCATTTTAAAGCACACACTTCTCCTATTCTTAATCCAGTATATAGACTAATTAAAACTCCTAAATCCCTTATTTTTTTTGATTGAATACAATATTCTTCCATTTCCTTTCTGTCTTTGTCATTAAATACTTCTACTTCATTTGTTATTTGTGCAGGTGTTGATATCAAACTTATTTTAAAATTTATATCATATTTTATTTCTGCATATTTTAATATTGCCTTTAAAACCGTCATTATATCTTTGACTGTTTTACTTGATAACTTTTCCATTAATTGTTCTACAAATGAATTAAAGTTGTATTGCAATAATTCTTCTAAATTTTTCTCCCCCATTTCTTTTTTGATATTTGTTTCGATTATAAATTTGTAGTTTAAATAAGAAGATTCTTTTATTGTTGTTTTTTTATATTGTAACCACTCCTCTATTAAACTTTTAAATTTAATTTTCCTTAATGCATTTTTTTCCATTTCATTACCTCCTTTAAGTCACATTTTATTAACTTTTTGGTAAATAAATCAACTATTTAAGAGTTATATAAGATAACTTATAAAAAACAAAAAAGTTAGAAGAAAAACTTTTTATTTTCTTCCAACTTTTTTGTTTTTTATATTTTATTTTCTATAATCTTATTAAATATAATCCAATAACAGCTAATCCTAAGATTATTCTATATACTGCAAATATTTTAAAACTTCCTTTTTTTAGGTATTCTAACAAGAATTTTATTACTAACACACCAACTAAAAAGCTTGATAATACTCCTACGAAAAATGGCATTCCAAATACAAAATCTTTAAATTTGTATAGTGTTGCTCCTAATACTATTGGTGTTGATAATAAGAATGAATATTTAGCTGTTGATTCTCTGTCTATTCCCATAGCTCTACCTGTTGTCATTGTTACTCCTGAACGTGATACTCCTGGTATAAATGCTAGAGCTTGTGAAAATCCTATTAAAAATGTTTGTTTAAATGTCATATGTTCATAATCTGTTTTTGAAGGTGCTTTTTTATCTACTATGTATAGGACAATTCCCATTATTATTAATGCCGATGCTATTAATAATGGCATTTTCGCTAAATTGTCCCCAACAAAGTGGTCTAGTAAAAATCCTATTGCTCCTCCTGGTATTGTTGCTGCAACTAGATACCAGAACATTTTTCCTTCAAATGTTTTTTCTTTTTTTACAACTTGGTTAAATCCTCCTTTTATTAGTTTTAACCAATCTTTGTAGAAAAATAATACTATTGCTAATAATGTTCCAAAGTGTAATGCTACATCAAAGCTTTCTGGTATATCCCAGTTAAAAGCCCATGGTATTAAGTTTAAATGTGCTGAGCTTGATATTGGTAATAATTCTGTTAGTCCTTGTACGATTCCTAAAATTAATGCTTGTAAAATTTCGTTCATTTTTTTCATCCTTTCTTTTGTTATTTTTTATATATTTCTTTTAAAATATTATAAACTGTGTCTTTTATAAATTCTGCTGTTGTGACTGGTGCTACTTTTCCTGGTAATGCTAATGCCCATATTAGTTTTAAATTTTTGTCTTTTGCTGCTCTTTTGTCAATTCCTCCTGGATTTGAAGCTAAATCAACTAATAAGCAATCTTTTTTTACATATTGTAGTCTTTCTTCTGTTAAGACTAAGTGTGGCACTGTATTTATTATTATATCGAATTCCGATAAATTTTCTCCTATTGCATTTATATTTGTTTCCATATGTCCATATGCCCTAATCCAAGCTAAGTCTTCATCTTTTCTTGCAGCACAGGTAACTTTGGCTGATAATCCTGCTAATTTTCTGGCTAATACTTTTCCTATTCTTCCAAATCCTAATATTAACACTTTACTTCCATGTATTATTTTATTTGTGTTTGCTATTATTATTTCAATAGTTCCTTCTGCAGTTGAAATTGTGTTTAAAACTGCTAGTTCTTCTCTTTTCATAATGTCAATTATTTCAATATATTCATCATTTGCTAATTCATATACATCTGGAGTTATGCTACCTGCTATTAAAATTTTTGCATTTATTGCGTGCATTAACTCTCTTATTGATATTGTTTTTTCACTAAATGGTGAACTTATGTCTTTTCCATTACTTGAAAATGGTATTGGTCCTATTATGATTTCTGAATTTTTTATTGCTTCTGATAATTTTTCACAGATTATTATGTTTTCATTTTCTTTTAATTCCTCTGCTTTTTCTACACCATAAGCATATATAGTATTTCCATCATTAGCCAACATTTGTACTAATTTGATTATTCTTAAATCTCCACCAACAACAGTAAAATTTGTACTCATAAAATCCTTCTTTCCTTTTTTATTTTATTATTATTATATTTAAATTTTAGAATTTTATGAGTTTTAGTTTTATTCTTGTCTTTCTTTTTGTTCTTTTTCTATATTTATGTTTTTTCCACTTTCTTTATTTTCTTTGTTCTTTTTTAATAATCTAATATCATCATAACTTAAGTTTCTTGTTATTTCAAACATATCTTCTAGATGTGTTTTTGCTTTTATTTCTTTTTCTTCTAATTTTTCTTTTACTTGAGCTTTTTGTAAGTTAAATGGTATTGCCATTTTTGTCATTATAGGTATAAATATTGGATCACTTTTTATTTTTGGTACTATTTTTTCTGAATCTATATCAATTGCTATGTTTGCAAATTTTATAGCTGTATCTTTATCTCCTTTTATCATTGAGATTTTTGATAATTCATAATAGCTGTCTGCTGCTAATTCTTCATCTTCCACAGCTTGCATAAAGTATTTTTCCGCTTCTTCTAATTCTTTATAAATTAATGCAATTTCTGCTAAAGAATATTTTGCATTATATAATAAAGAATTTAGTTCCGCAGCCTTTTCATAACATACTCTAGCATTTTGGAAATCATTTAACATTGTATATGCAATTCCAAGATTATAATTTATTTCATAACTTGTTGGATTATATCTTAAAGCATTTTGATATATATTTACTGCTTCTTTATACATTTCTTTAGCTATTAAAATATCTCCTAAAAGTTCAGTAGCCTTATAATATTCTGGCTTTTTTTCTAATAAATTAAATAACATTTCTGCAGATTCATCTGTTTTATCTAAATTATTTAATAATTCTGCAACTCTAAAATATGAATCATAGTCTTTTTTATTGATGTCTATTGCTTGTACATATTCATCAATTGCTTTTCTCATTCCACCTTCTGATTCATATATTTCTGCCAACATCTTATGCCCAATGTAATTTTCTGGGTATACACTTACTAAATTAATTAATTGTTCTTTTGCTTTTTTGTTATTTCCCATTTTCACATATAATTTTGCTTTTAATACACTTGAAACTTGTAATAATGGAATATTTTTTCTTTCTAATATAATTATTCCAATAGGTACTAAAATTCCAAATAAATATTTAATAATAGTTAATAATGGACTTAATTCTTTTTTCAATAATACTTCTACAAAATTGAAAGCTATTCCTAAGGCTTGTATTATTAAAACTATTATATAATCAGTTTCATTTTTTCTTATCATTTTGAAAAATGTAAAAACAAAAAGTACAAAAGCAATAATTGTAAATATTAATTGTTCTACTATCATCTAAGTTCTCCTCTTATATTATTACTTAACTATTTTATTTCATTTTTCTTCATTTGTCTAGTATTTAATATATCTTTTCATATATTTTGTAATCTCTTAAGATTTTTCTTACATAATTATTAGTTTCTTTATATGGTATATTTTCAATATCTGAACCATCACTTTTTATAATGCCTTTTTCAATCCAATTATCTACTGTTCCTATTCCGGCATTATATGCAGTTATTGCAACTTCGATATTTTGATATTTTTCTATTAGTATTGATAAATATTTTGTTCCTAAGTTTATATTTGTTTCACTATCTAAAAGATTTTGTCTTACTTCTGTTCCAACTAGTTGTACATTTGCTTTTTTTGCTATGTCTTTTGCTGTATCTTCCATTAGTTGCATTAATCCAACTGCTCCTTTGCTAGAATGAGCATTAGAATTAAAATTGCTTTCTGCTTTTATAACTGCATATACTAATTCTTCATCAACATTATATTGTTTCGAATATTTTTCAACATATTGTGAATATTCTTTTTTATATATTTGTTTTAGTATTTTATTTGGTATATTGAATATTGAAAATATTGCTAATATTACACATATAATTAGTAGTATAATCAATGTTCTTTTCATTAAATCACCATTTCTCCTTTCGTGTTATTTTTTTATTTACACTCATACCAATTTTCTGCTTCTGATACTTCTGCTATTAATGGTATTTTTAATGTTACTGCACTTTCCATTGATTCTTTTACTATGTTTTTTACTATTTCTGCTTCTTCTATTGGTGCTTCTATCATCATTTCATCATGTACTTGTAATACTATTTTTGATTTTAAATTTTTATTTTCTAGATCTTCTTTTACTTTTATCATTGCTATTTTCATAATATCTGCTGCAGTTCCTTGAATTGGTGTGTTCATTGCTGCTCTTTCCCCAAATTGTCTTACCATGTAATTGTTAGATTTCAATTCTGGAATATATCTTCTTCTGTTAAATAGTGTTTCTACATAGCCTTTTTCTTTGGCAGATTCTTTTGTTTTTTCCATAAAGTCTTTTATTCCCTGATATTCTTCTAGATATTCTTGAATATATTGTTTTGCTATTTTTCTTGATATTCCTAATTGCTCTCCTAATCCAAAATCACTTATTCCATAAACTATACCAAAGTTAACTGCTTTTGCATTACTTCTTTGTTCTTTCGTTACTTCTTCTAATGGTGTTTTAAATACTTTTGATGCTGCTTGTTTGTGTATATCTTGACCTTCTTTAAATGCTTGTATCATATGTTTGTCTTCTGACATATGTGCTAATACTCTTAGTTCTATTTGTGAATAATCTGCATCTATATATATTTTACCAGCTTCTGGTTTGAAAATTTTTCTTACTTGTTTACCAAGTTCAAATCTTGTTGGTATATTTTGTAGATTTGGTTCTGTTGAACTTATTCTTCCTGTAGCTGTTATTGTTTGATGGAAAAATGAGTGTATTCTTTTGTCTTTAGGATTGATATATGGTTTTAATCCTTCTACATATGTTGAGTTTAATTTCATTAATTGCCTATAATCTAATAATTCTTGTATTATTGGGTCTTCTGATTTTAATTTTTCTAAAACATCAACATCTGTTGAGTAACCACTTTTTGTTTTCTTTATTACTGGTAGTTTCATTTTTTCAAATAGAATTTCTCCTAATTGTTTTGTGGAATTTATATTAAATTCTTCTCCAGCCATTTCATATATAATTTTTGTTTTTATTTCTAATTGTTCTTTTAGTTTATTTCCAAAAGAATTCAATTCTTCTTCATCTGCATACATTCCATTCCATTGCATATCTGCAAGAACTGTTACTGTTGGCATATCTATATTTTTAAATAATTCTATTGCATTGATTTCTTCTAGTTTTTTTTCTGTTACATCTTTTATTTTTGATATTATATATGCATATAAAGTATATTTTTTTACTTTATTATCTTTGTTTTCTTCTACTGTGTCAAATAGATTTATTTGTTCTTGTTTTGTACTTTCTTCTTCATCTAATATTTCTTTTACATTTATATCTAAATAATTTTCTGCTAAGTTTTCTATGTCTAATTTGTTATGATTTGGATCTAATACATATGATGCTATACTTATGTCATAACTAATTCCTTTTATTGTGATGTTTTGTTGTTTTAATAATATATATGTTTTACTTAAATCTATTCCTATTTTTGCAATTTCTTTATTTTCTAATATTTCTTTCCATTTTGAATCTAAGTCTTTATCTATTTTTGTATAATATACTTCATTTTCTTTTTTATTGAATATACTTATTCCCAATATTTTTTCTTTTATAATTTTTTCTGTGTCTTCATCTTTTTCTGTATTTAAGTAGAATATCATTTCTTTATTTTCTTTTATTTTTTCTATTATTTGTTCTGCTGTTTTTTCTACTGTTTTATACATATCTTCTACTTTTATATCTGTATTTTCAGTGTTTTCTTCTTGTAAGTTAAATCTTTCTATATAACGTTTAAAATTTAATTCTTTAAAGATTTTTAATACTTCTGTTTTATTCCATTCTTCTAATTTTAAATCTTCTAAATTATCTTCTATTGGAACTTCTAGATTTATTCTTCCTAATGTTCTAGATAAAAATGCTAAATCTTTATTTTCTTCTAATTTTTCTTTTTGTTTTCCTTTTAAATCAGATTCTCCTTTTTCTAATTTTTCATATATATTATCTATGTTCCCATATTTTTGAATTAGTGATAATGCTGTTTTTTCACCTATTCCTGGAACACCTGGTATATTGTCTGAAGTGTCTCCTTGCAATCCTTTTACTTCTATTAATTGTTTTGGTTCTATTCCATAAACTTCTTTTACTTTTTCTCTATCAAATAATTCTGTTTCTGTTTTTCCTGCTTTTGTTCTTGGAATTTTGATAGTTACTTTATCTGTTGCAAGTTGAAAAGTGTCTCTATCTCCTGAAAGTATTGTTACTTCTAATCCTTGATTTTCTCCATATCTTGATAGTGTTCCTATTATGTCATCACCTTCATAACCTTCTTTTTCTATTATATCTATGTTCATTGCTCTTAATATTTCTTTTATTATTGGCATTTGTTCTGCAAGTTCTTCTGGCATACCTTTTCTATTTGCTTTGTAACCTTCATATAATTTATGTCTTGCTGTTGGTGCTTTTAAATCAAAGGCTACTGCTATATATTCTGGTGTTTCTTCTTCTAATAATTTAAATAATATTGCTAAAAATCCATATATAGCATTTGTATATTTTCCATCTTTTGTTGTTAATGCTTTACTTCCCATTATTCCATAGAAGGCTCTATTCATTATACTATTACCATCTATTAATACTAATTTTTTCATGTGTTTCTCCTCTCAAATTTTGCTCTTATATATATATCACAAAAGCAGATAATTATCAATAATTATCTGCTTATCCAATCAAATATTGTGTTATAATATTTTTCTGGTTCTCTATATTTTCCGTCCGTATGACCTGCTCCATGTATAATAATTTTTTCTTTTTTGCAATTTGTTGCATCATATAATTTTTCACACATATATTCTGGAACGAAGTCATCTTTATCTCCATGAATAAATAATATTGGTGTTTTACTTTTCTTTACTTGTTTAAGTGATGATGCTTCTTTTATGTCATATTTTGCTTTTCTATTTGCTACTATTTGGAACATATTTAAAACTGGAAATTCTGGTAAATTAAATCTTGCTTTTACTTCTACTTGTTTTTGTTGAATTGCTTCACTCCATTTTTCTGAATTTTCTTTAGCTATTTTTTTATTGTTTTCTATTATTTTTTCATCTTCTCCTAATACTTCTATTGTGCTTTCTTGGCTAATTTTTCTGTCTCCGCCTGCTCCGCTTCTGGCTATTGCATAGTTTACAAAATAGTTTCCTATCACTTCTGTTAAACCAACTCCTAACAATATTAAGATTAGTAGTATTGCTATTATAATTTTTAGTATTTTTTCTTTTTTCATTATTTTCTCCTATTTTATTTATTTTATAATATATTAATATATTTTTATTATAAAATAAACAAAACTGACCAGATATTCAAAATGAAGTTTTATTTAAAAAGAAACTATTTTACACTTTCACTATAAATATAATCCATTGTATGTCCACCAATAATTTCTCCTGTTGTTGCATCTACAAAATAACTATATGCTCCTTCTGTATATCTTTTTACTACATCATCAAAATTATCTTCATATTCCAAAACTACTACCCAAGCTCTTCTTACTCTATTTTCTACTGCATAATAATTTCTTTCTTCTGCTGGATAATCTGTTGTTTGCATTGCTTCATAATATTTTTTAGTATTATTTTTTCTATCATAAGCATCTGCATTCATTTTTACTACCATTAATTTTGCTTTAGTTTTTTCTATTTTGTTTGTTTTAACATTTTGGTCTTCTTTTATAGCAATATCTATTGCTTCTTGTTCTTTTATAGTTACCTCATTATTATCAAATGGAGTATTTTCAACTCTAAATAATTCCAATTCCATATTTTTTGATTCCACTATAATACTTATACTTTCATAAGGATTATATACATCTCCATATTTTTTATTATATATTACTGTCATTCTAAATCCTGCACCTGTTTGTATTCCTTCATTGTTTACAGAGTGAACGTGTGTAATTTCGTATTCTCCATCTTTATATCCAAATAATTTATAATATTTGTTTGCTAATTCTTTTGCCTGTTCCTCTGTTATGTATTTACTTGTATCTTGAGTATTTTTGTTATTATTCCATATATCAAAAAACTCTCCAGTTTGACCATCTATTGTTATTTCATAATTATCTTTTGTGTCAAAACGATACATTATTTTAGTTGAATCAATTTCTTTATAATGGTTTGTCCCTATTATGTTAGCATTAAATCCTATTTGATTTAATTTTTCAATTGCTACTTTTTTTGCATCTTCTTCTGTTATATTTTCTTTTTTGCTTTCTTCTGTTATTTTTGTTAATTCTTCATTATAGCATTTCAATAATTACCAAACTTTTTCTCTTCATAGTTATAACCTCATATTTTTTAATTCTGCTATTTTTCTAATCTCATATATAAAATTGGAAACTGATTTCTTTGTTCATCTAATTCTGTTCTTTTATATACTTTAAATCCTTTATGCCTTCTTCATACTTATTTTATCAATATTTAACTGCACTTTCTTTTTTGTTTCTTTTAAATTTTTCTAATATCAATGTAATCCACCTGATTAATGCAAATTCTGCTATTGCAAATAGTGTAACAAGTGCTGTTGCTCGTCCTGATATTTCTTTTATAGCAAAAAAGCTTGGCATAATATTAATTGTTAAAAGAATTCCAAGAATGCATAAAGCCATAACACTTGCCCTATATTTATTCAGTGGTCTAATAATTTTATATAGTATTAAAAATCCTCCTGTAAAAAATAGATAACTACAAGCTGTTGTTATTTCTTGTTCACCTACATTGAATAATATAGAAAATCCAACCATAGCTACAATTGCTAGAAATGATGTTATTGCAGCAGGAAGCGAATCTGTAAAGACTTTTCTTAAAAAATCACCATTTTGTTGTTTCTTTTGATTTTCTTCAAATGTTAATAAAAATGCAGGTATTCCAATTGTAAATGCACTACCTAAAGAAACTTGATTTGGCTCTAGTGGATACTGCATTGCAAAAACTATTGAATATATAGAAAGCAATAATGAGAATATATTTTTGTATGTAAATAATGAGGCAGACCTAGTTATATTATTAATATTTTTTCTTCCTTCATAAACTATGTCTCTCATATTACCAAAGTCAGAATCTAGTAATACAACTTGTGCTGTTTCTCTAGCTACATCTGCTCCAGACCCCATAGCGATTGAACAATCAGATTCTTTCATTGCTAATATGTCATTTACTCCATCACCTGTCATCGCTACTTTTAATCCTAGTTCTTTTAAAGCCTTAATGATTTGTTTTTTCTGTTCAGGATTTACTCTACCAAAAACAGTATATTTCTTTACTGCTTTTTTTATATCTTCATAGCTTTCTAATTCTCTACAATCTACATATTTTTCATATTCTTTTATACCTGCTTGTTTTGCAATTGTTGATACTGTAACTGGATTGTCTCCTGATATAACTCTAATTTCAACTTTTCTATTGTTAAAAAATCCAAAAATTTCTTTTGCATTTTTTCTTATTTCATTTTTCAAACTTATAAATAAGATAGGAATGTTTTTATTATTTTCTTCTTTAACAAAAGCAAGTATTCTTTCTCCATTTTTTGCTTTCTTATTAATCATATTTTCAAATTCTTTATCTAATAATATTTCAGGAGCTCCTAATTTGTATGTTAAATTTTCATCGATTTTTATAAATGAAAATTTATTTTTTGAATTAAAGTTTTCTTTGCTTATGTTAGATAGCTTTTCACTAGAAATCCCATCTAACTGCTCCTTTATAGCATCCATTGTTATATTATTGTCATCTATAGTATTAATATATTTAGCCAAAATTTCCAATTTTGAATTTTTTCTATCTTTAATAAAACTATTTTCTTTTTCATCAAATATATCTAATATTTTCATTTTATTGTTTGTAATTGTTCCTGTTTTGTCAACACATAAAACATCAACTCTTGCAAGGCTTTCAATACTTTTCATATCATGTAGAATAACTTTTTTTCTAGCAAGTTTTCCAGCACTTATTGCTAAAGCAACTGTTGTTAATAAATATAAGCCTTCTGGTATCATTCCAATTAATGCAGATACCATTGAATTAACACTTTCTTTATAAGTGTTACCATTCACAATATAAGACTCCCAAAATAATAGTAATCCGATTGGAATAATAATTATTCCTGCAAATTTAACAATTTTGTCAATTGCTGAAATCATTTCAGATTTTGTTTCCTTAATTTTTTTGGAATCTTTCATTATTTTTGAGGAAAAGGATTCATCTCCCACCTTTGTAAGTTTTACTACTGATTTTCCAGATATAACAAAACTTCCAGACATAAGATTAGAATTTATATTTTTTTCAATTTCATCTTGTTCGCCAGTTAATAAAGATTCATTCACATACATTTTTCCTGAAACTACTACTGCATCAGCTGGAATTTGATTTCCAGCCTCTAAAATTACATAATCTCCTTCTACAAGATTGTCAGAACTTATTTTTCCTTTTTTGCCATTTCTAATTACTATATAATCATTTTTATCAAGTAATGATAATTTGTCTAATGTAATTTTTGATTTTATTTGTTGAAAAATTCCAATTAAAATGTTTATTGTTATAATAATCAAAAATGTTAAATTTCTATATGATTGTGATGTGATAAGTAAAATTGCTAATATTAAAAAAATCAAATTGAAATATGTAAATATATTTTTTCTTATTATTTTTAAAACACTTTCATTTGCTTTAATTTTTATTTTATTTGTTTTTCCTTGTTTTGTTTTTTCTTCTATTTCTTCTGTTGTTAAACCTTTTAATTCTTCCATCATTTATTTTTTATATTACGCCTTCCTTTTTGTTTTATTTTTTATAAAAATGAAAATCACAATAATTTTACTCATATTACCACAAAAGCAGATAATTATCAACTAATTATCTGCTCTGAAAATTGTAATTTATAGTTATCTTCTATTTAAAATTATACCACTTGTATTTTTAAATTCTTCTTCAATATCATTTTCAATTAAATAAGTAATAACTGTATTATATTATTTGCAAATCATATTATTTATTTAATAACCAATCTGCTATATCAATAATTTCTATTCCTTCTTTAATATAACCTTCATGATTTAGTTTTGCAATAATTATTTTTTTATACCCATCTCTTATATTTAATAATGGTGTTATTTCTCTATTCAATACTTTTTCACTTTCCAAATTATCTGTTACTTGAATATATATTTGTTCATCATTTTTCATAGCTACAAAATCAACTTCTTTTTCATACAAATTTCCAACATATATTTCATATCCTCTACGTAATAATTCAATTGCTACAATATTTTCAAGTATTCTTTCATAATCTTCATTTTTTCTACCTAAAATTGCTCTTCTAAATGATGTATCTACTAAATAATATTTATCTTGAGTATTCAAATATTTTTTTCCTTTTATATCATATCTGCGTACTTTATAAAACGCATATGCATTACACAAGTATTCAATATATTTAGCAATTGTTTTATGATCTGCTGTTTGATTACTAGATTTTAATAAATTTTCTATTTTAGTTGAAGATGTTAGATTAGAAACATTATCTAATAAATAATCGCTTAATTTTTTTAATAAATCTTCATTTTTTATATTATATTTTTGAACAATATCTCTTAATATTAATGTATTATAAATATCACTTAAATAATTATTTTTATCAACTAATTCTTTATATAAATAGGAACCTGACATTCCTCCATCTTGCATAAATGTATTAAATGCTAGATATTGATTATCATAATTAAAATATTTCATATATTCTTCAAAAGAAAAGGGATATATTTTAATTTCGAAAGTTCTACCTGTAAATAATGTTGCTAAATCACTTGATAATAAGAATGCATTTGAACCTGTAATATATATATGATATTTTTCTTCTGCATGTATGCTATTTATTACATCTTCAAAACCATTACATTTTTGTATTTCATCAATTAATACATAATTTTCTTTGTTTTCATCAAAATTACCATCTATATAATTATATAATTTATCTCCAATCAATAAATTATCAAATTTCTTTAAATTATAGTTGATATGAATTATATTGGAATTATCAATATTCTTTTCGATATATTTTTTTAATAACTCTAATAATTTAGATTTTCCCGATCTTCTTACTCCTGTTATCACTTTAATATCAGGAGTATCAATTACTCTTATCATTGTATTTAAATACATATCTCTATCAATTATTTTCATTCACTCCACCTCTATAATTATTATAACAATCTATTCCCGAAAAGTCAATTTTTTTTATTTTTAGGGAATTAATCAAATTTTTATTACTTATTTTATGCAATAAAATATAGAATATTCATAATGAAAATTAGTTTAATATCTATAATACAAAAAAGATTAGACAATTTAAATCTAATCTTTCATATAAATTGTAATTTTTCTCTATTATTATAAAAAAATTTCTTATGCTTTATTTTTAAATATTTTATTAAATATAAACCTAACAAAAGGTCCAATATAAAATAATTGTAAACACAATGCCATTGGAAAATTTAAAACACATATTTGTAACCATCTTGATATTACATTTGACATACCATCAAAACTAAATAATATACTTCCAAAAAAGCTCATTATTGGACACATTAAGCATACTATCATTGTTGATATTGCTAATGTTACAAAAATTGGCTTATCTTTTCTTGGATCTACAAGTCTAAATGCTAATTTTTGAGATAATTTTCCAATAAAGAAGAATTCTAATATAAATGCAATTGTTCCCATTATTGGTAATTCTCCTAGTGCTGCTACAAATACTTGATTTGTTAATCCTCCTGTGTTTACTGCTATATTATAGCAAATCATTGTATATACCATACATATTACCATTATAATAGTATACACAAAATCTTGAAATTTTGTTTTTGGCATAATAAACCTCCTTTCTAAAATAATTTTAAACATCAAAAAACAACACATATAATTTGTGTTGTTCGTTATCATTATTTTAAATAATGTGCGTTTCCAATTATAACCTAATATATCTCTGTTTTTTATGATTATATCATTTTTTTTTATTTTGTGTAAGTATTTTTTTGAAAATTTATTAATTATTAATATAACTTGTACTATGTACATTAAAATATTTTGCTACCATTTTCAACTTTTCTTTCTGGATTAAGAATTACGCATCCATCTTTAGTGTCTGCTCCTAATATTCTAACTTCACTTTTTACATCTGCTATTCTCATTGGTTCAAAGTTTGTAACAACTATTACTTGCTTTCCTAATAATTCCTCCATTGAATATAAATCAGTTATTTGTGCTGATGAAGTTTTAATTCCTATATCTTCTCCGACATCTATTTTTATTTTATAAGCTGGTCGCCTCGCTCTTTTGTTTACTCCAACATCAATAATAGTTCCTACTCTCATATCTACTTTATCGAAATCATCAATACTTAACATTATTATTCCTCCCTACAAATTACTAGTTATATTCTACTATATCCTCTATATTTTTTCTTTTATTATGCAAAGGATTCATTGGACAATCTACTGTTCTGTATCCTAATGGAAGTAGACAAACAGGTGTTAATTCATTTGGAATATCAAACTCTTCTTTTAATATCTTTTCATCAAAAGCCTCTATCCATATATTATCTACTCCAAGATTTGTTGCTTCTAGCATCATGTGTGTAGCAACTATACAAGAATCCATTTCATAAGTTGTAAAATTTTCTTTATGATAAGCTTCTTCTTTATTTCCACAAACTATTAGAACTGTTCTTGCACCATATCTACATCTGGATGCTTTATCTATTTTTTCAATCCCATTATTACTTTGAACAACATAGATTTTAATTGGTTGATTATTTTTAGCAGTTGGTGCTAATCTTCCAGCCTCTAATATTTTATCTAACTTTTCTTTTTCCAATTCTCTATCACTAAATTTCCTTATTGCCGTTCTTTTTCTTATAATTTCTTCAAAATCCATTTTTCTTTACTCCTCTACAAATTACTATTTTTCAATAAGTATAATATCATAAAAGCAAGTGATTATCAACAATCACTTGCTATATTTTCTCTTTCACACTCATACATATATATATCTTTTCTTTTATATATAGATAAAAGAAATCCTAAAATTGCCAAATTTACAATCATATTTATTTCACCATAAGATATAAAAGGAATACTAAAGTCTGCTTCAATTCCTAAATTAAAGTTCATAAGAATATTCAATATACTCTCTAAAATAAACATTGTAGATATTCCTATAATTAACAATTTTCCATACTCATCTTTTATTTTTACTGCATCTAAAATTAGTTTGCAACTAAATAATATAATTGCTATTACCATAGCAGAACTTATAACCCATCCATAATGAGCTAACACTGAAACTAATGCATAATTATCTCCTTCATCTAATAGAACATTTGCATTTCCCATATCTTCTGCCTCACCAAATGCTTGCGCTGAGTTTATAATCATTTTTCTATTTAATGCTAACCAACCTTCATCTTGTGCATATTTTTCTGGATTAAATATAGCATCTATTCTTTCTACTTGATATGGAGCAAATACTAATATACATATAACAAAAGATATTCCTAATATAAGTGCTATTCCCCATAATTTCAATACTGTTTTTATATTATTTTTTTGTATTAATATCATTTTAGCTGATATTAAAATTAAATAATTTAATGTCAATATAATTACTGATGCTTTTGATGGAAGCATTCCTATTAAAACTATTGATATCATAGCTAACAATAGTAATTTAATTAAATTATCTTTTACTTTTATTAACTTATTTAGTATTTTTATCTCCAAAAAGTTCTTTGTACTTTTTTCCATTAAAAATCCTACAAATGAAATTATATATAATGGAATTGCTATTGTTGTAGCTGATATATATCTATTTCCAATTTTCATGTATGATAAATAACCAAATAAAAATGTATATATAATAATTCCACTTGTTATTTTTTAAATCTTCTTTTATGTCAATACTTTTACTGCAATTTTTTACATTTCATTATAAAAGCAAGTGATTATCGGTCAATATTTTTTACAATTTATAAAAAAAAATAGATAATCTTTATGATTACCTATTCTTTCCTATATGTCCTCTAATAAATATCTATTTACAATTAAAGTATACACTATCAAATATGACAATGATATTAAAAATCCGCCTAAAACATCACTTGTATAATGTACTCCTAAATAAATTCTGCTTATTCCAATAGAACAAATTAAAATACTTAATAACACAATAGAAATCCATTTTAGATCTTTGTTTTTTACATATTTATAAATTAAATATATTAAATAACCATAAAATGCCATACTTACCATAGAATGCCCTGATGGAAAACTAAATCCTGTTTCTTCTATTAATCTATATTCTGTTGGACGTGGTCTTTGTAATATATATTTTAGAATTTGGTTTAATCCTGTTATAACAATTAAATTTAGAATAATTGATAATCCTATCTTTTTGTTTTTTATTAATATAAATAATGTTATTGTTAATATTATTAAAAATATTGCTCCTCCAAAATTAGTAATAAATTTGGCTATTGGTGTTGTAAAGTCTGAGATTAAAAAAGTTGATATTATTTTGTAACCAATTATATCACCTTTCATTATTTCTTTATGAAATACATCTTCAGCTAATGCTAAAAATCCTATTAAACAAATAAATAGTATTATCCATTTAAAATTTTTAATAATAAATTCTTTTGATTTTTCTTTCATTTTTTACCTCTACTCTTATAAATTATCTTTCAAACTCATTGTTTTTTTCAATTTTTTCTTTTTTTCTACCTAGTCTTTCTATAATCTCATCTATATCCTTTGAAAGTAAGCCTTCTCCATAACCGTATCCATTACAATTTGATATTTTTATTAATCTTTTAATTAATACTTCATCATATGAATCAAAAATTTCATCATCCAAAATAACAAACTTTTCTACTTCCGGATGTTCCAACAACCATTGTTTTATTTCTAACCCTCTCTCATTTTGAATAAATGGTGTTGAATCTGCGTTAATCCCATATCTTAGTAATAATTCTTTCAAATATTGTGCATTTCTTGTATATCTCCAAGATGAACTTAACACTACATTTGCACCAGTTTCATCTACTGCTTTTTTTAATAATTTAATTTTTTCTACATCTATTTCACTTTCTATTCCGCATATATTTACATTTTTGATTTTATCAAAATATTCATCTGAATTTAAAACTCCATCAACATCTAAAAAAATAACTTTCATTTTTAAATTATCACTACTTGATTTTATAAATTCTGTTTTAATTTTGTTACCATCATACATATTAAAATCTTCTCCCAAAATATTTTATTATTGTTTTATTTTTACACCAATCAAATATAATAAATCTATTGCCTGGATTTGGTCTATTATTGCTCCTTTTATGTCTTCAAGTGAAATTGCTATTCCTTCAATTTGACTATTTGATAAATCTATATTTTTCAAACTTGTTTTAAAAAATTGAGCTTGTCTTAAATTAGCATTATTAAAATAAATATTTTTTATTTTAGTCTCTTGAAAATAGCTTTCTTCTAGACTTGTATCTTTAAATAAAATATTTTCTATACTTGCCATTGATAAATTTATATAATTTGCATTTGTTTCTATAAAAGAAACATTATATAATCTATTTTCTGTAAAATCACATCCAGAAATTTTACAATTATTAAATTCACATCTAATAAAAGAACATTCTCTAAATTCTGTATTTGAAAAATTACATTGTTTGAAAATTGTATCTCTAAATGTTATTTTTTCTACTAAAGCATTTTGCATACAAATATTGTTAAAGTTACAATGTTCGAATTCATTTTCATATAAATTTATATTATTACATTCTTCGTTTTCAAAATTACAACAGGTTATTTTTTCAGTTTCTTGTATGTTTATTATATTTTCACTTTTCAATTTTTCAATATGATTATTTTGTGGTTTTAAAATGTTCATATTTTCTCCTATTCTATAAACTGTTTACTATAAATTCAATAACATCATCATCATTATAATTTTCTTTATTTTGTTTTTTGTCTTCATCAGTTAATTCAACAAAATATTTGTTACATTCTGGCATAATTGATATTGAGTCTAATGGATAACCCGGATTTCTTTTTTCGCTAGGTTTGTCTATAAAATAGAAATGTTTTGTACTCCAAGTGTATTCTTTTGCTTCTTTTCCATTATATACTACCATACCATATACCCATTTTGCTGTTAGTTTTCCTCCATATTGTTTTACTAAATTAGTATAATATTCTATCATTTCATCATCATTTAATTCTTTTCCGTTTACTCTTCTAACATATGTTCCTGGTTGTTTTTCTTGTGGTAATTCTTCTATGAATAAATTATTGTCCATTCCTATTGTTGTTATTTTTGTTTTATCATAATAGGCTTTTGCTTTTATATATGCATTTTCTATTGCATTTTTCCCTGTTTCTTCTGGTTTTAAGTTTATTCCCAAATCTTTTATTGTTAATACTTCTATGCCTTTTTCTTTTAGTTTTTCAGTATATTTTTTTATTTTTGCTGGATTTGTTGTTGCAAATAATACTTGTTTTTTTATTTTATTTGTAAGCATATTAAAATTTCTCCTCCTTTTGATTTCTTCTAACTGTTATAATGCTTTATTTTCTTTTATTTTTATATCATTTATATTGTATTTTTACAATACTAATTTGGAAATTTTACACTGCTTTACTTTAATTTTTCTATTTCTTCTTTTGGTAATTTTGTAACTTCACTTATTTGTGATATTGGCATCTTTAGTTTTAAAAGATTTTTGGCTATTTCTAGACATCTTTGTTTTAATTTTTCTTCACCTTCTTTTCTTCCTATGTTTATATACATTTGGTTTTCGTTTCTTATCATATCTACTAAGGCTAACATTTTTCCTTCACCTCCATCTATTTTTTCTATTAATTCTTTTGTTTTTTCTTCTCCTATTTTTTCTCCAAATAATATTGAGATTACTCGTTTTAATAGTTCCTTTTCTTCCTTATTTGTATTTGGGATTATTTTTTCTAACATTTCTATTGACTCTTCTGTACTTTCACTTTTTTCTAGTAACATCATTTTTGAGATTAGTGTTTTTTCTTGTAATAATTCCTCTTTTGTATAATCATTGATATCTACTAAATTGTAGTTTCCTGCTTTTATTTTTACACCATCTAATGTTTCTTGGCTTTCTTCTAGATATCTTTTTGCATCCCATTTTTTCTTGCCTGTATATAAAACTATTGGAATTACTAATGGTAATTTATATTCTTTATTTTTTACTTTTCTTATATCTATCGCACTTTTCATTATTTCTATTTCGTATTCTAATATTCGGTATGGCATTGAATAGTCTATTTTGGTTTGATGTTCTATCAAGAAAAATATATTTTTATTTTTGTATTTGTATACTATGTCTGCTTCTCTATTTTCAAATATTTTGTTTACAAAGCTACTTGTGTATTTTTCTATTTCTTCTGCTTTTAATTTTGTTTTTATTGCTTGATTTATTAAAGTTACCGCTTCTTCTTTTTTGTCTAATATTGTTCTAAATATTTTGTCGTGTTTATTTGTTATATTATAGCTTTCTTTTTGATCTGATAATTGTGATATTTTAGATTTTTTAAAAATATCTTTATATTTCAAATAGTCTCCATAAGTAAAACTTTCTATATTACTTCATCTCCTTTATTATAATTATATTTTATTTATTTGTCAATATTTTTTCTATGGTAAATTTGCATTTTTCATAATTCTTCTGTTTATTTTTTTTTGCATTAACCTCCTTTTTTCCTATTTTCTATAGTATTTGTGGGATTTTTTAGATTTCTTTTTGTATTTCCTAAGTTGTTTTGATTTAAAAATTATAAGACCATACATTAACAAATAATGTATAGCCTTATATTATCATATTTTTTGTTTAATTTCAACATAAATCGTTCGACAAAATTCGAGTTTATTCTAATTATAATTTTGTTCTTCTTTTATCTTTTTCTCTTGTTTTAAAGCATTTTTTCTACATCTTCTGTGATTTGTTCTCTTGTAATTCTGTTTGCTTTTAATAATTCATTTACATTATATCTATCATAAAATGCTTTTTCAATTCCATAATTTTTAACTTTGATATCACTATCTCCGTAGAAGCTTGCTATTTTTTCTCCAAATCCTCCTTGTAATATTCCATCTTCAAGCGTTATTACAATATCATGATTTACTTTTAATTCTTCTAATAATTCTTTGTCTAATCCTGTTATATATCTTGGGTTAATTAATGTTGCATTTACGTTTAATTTTTCTTTTAATTCTTTTGAAACTTCTTCTCCTAATTGATAAAAATCTCCTAATGCTAATATTGCAACTTTTTCACCTTTTTCTTCTACTTTAAATTTGTTTATATTGCTGTAATCTGTGTCAACTTTTCTTTCATCTGATATTACTCCATTAGCTGGTATACGAATTGCAACTGGATGTTCTGTTTGTTCTATTGACCAATCTAACATTGCGAAATATTCTTCTTTTGATGTTGGTGCTAAATATACAATATTTGGAATGTTAGAAATCATTGGTATATCATATATTCCTAAGTGTGTAACATCATTCATTCCATATGCAGATGCTCCATTTACTAAAATTGTTGCTGGATTATTGTTGATACATAAATCTTGTGATATTTGGTCATAAGTTCTTTGTATAAAGCTTGAATAAGTTGCAAATATTGGTTTTCCACCATTTTTTGCTATTCCTGATGTTAAAGCTACTGCATGTTCTTCTGCAATTCCAACATCTACAAATTGTTTACCAGCTTCAATTCTTCTGTCTTTTGAAAATCCAATATTTGTTGGAACTCCTGCTACTATTGCAACAACTTTTGGATCTTTTTTCATTTTTTCTAATAGATATTTTCCTGTTAAATCTCCATAGTCTTCTCCATCAAAGGTGAATTTTGATTTACCTGTTTCAATGTCAAATGGCATTGTCCAGTGCCAATTTTCTTTGTTTTCTTCTGCTAATTTGTAACCTTTTCCTTTTTGCGTGTTAATATGAACAACTATTGGATGGTCTATATCTTTTACTTTTGATAATGTTTTTATTAATTCCTCTAGATTGTTTCCTTCTTTTACATAAACATAATCAAGTCCCATTGCTTTAAATAAGTTACATTCGCAAGTTCCATTTGTTTCTCTTAATTGTTTTAAATTTTTATATAATCCTCCATGATTTTCTGCAATTGACATATCATTATCATTTACTATTATAATAAAATTGCTTTTTTGTTCTCCAGCAAAATCTAATCCTTCTAATGCTTCTCCACCACTTAATGAGCCATCACCTATTACTGCTACAACATTGTAGTTTTCACCTTTTAAGTCTCTTGCTTTTACTAAACCTGATGCAAGGCTTATTGATGTTGATGTATGTCCTACATTGAATAAATCGTGTTCACTTTCATTTGGATTTGTGTAGCCTGTTACCTCATCATATTTTTCTTCATATATAAATGCATCTTTTCTTCCTGTTAAAATTTTGTGAGGATAGCTTTGGTGTGATACATCAAATACGAATTTATCTTTTGGTGATTCAAATACATAGTGCATTGCAATTATTGCTTCTACCATTCCAAAGTTTGGTCCAAAATGTCCTCCATGTATACTTAATTTTTTTAATAAGATTTCTCTTATTTCTTTTGATAATTTTTCTAATTCTTCCTTTGATAAACCTTTCAAATCTTTTGGTTCATTAATTTTATTTAAAACTTCTAACATTATAAATCCTCCTTATTATTTATATCTCTTCTGTAAAATCTTTTCTTTTTCCTGCTTCTATCTCTTCATAAAGTTCTATTTTATAATCTAATCTTTTTAATGTTTCTGTAATATGTTTTTGTTTTTCTAGTAATTTTTCTCTTTGCTCTTCTAATAAACTTTTTCTTGCTTTTACTGTGCTTTTTCCTTGTTCAAACAAACTCATATATTCTATTAAAATTTCAATTTCTACTCCTGCATTTCTCATGCATTTTACAAATTCTATTCTTTTACAAGCTTGTTCATCATAATTTCTTATTCCATTTGGATTTCTTGGTACATTGTTTAATAATCCAACTCTTTCATAATATCTTAAAGTATCTGGTGTAATATCATATTTTTTACTCACTTCTGCTATTGTCATTTTTATTCCTCCTCTTTTTTAATTTTCCCCTTCTTCTTATATATAATACTTGGAGTTTACTCTAAGTCAAGAGTTTTTAAAAAAATAGGAAAAATTTTTTTCTACTTTTTATTCGTACTATATAACAGCCAAATACAATTATCAACTATATACGACTTTTTTCATATTATATTATAATCATATTTTTTGAAATATGAAAAAAGAAAGGATTGAATTTTATGAAAAAATTATTTTGCTTTTTAGCAATAATAGCAACATTTGGACTTATAAATATTCCATCTTTTGCAACTGAAGCACCTTCTTATGATTCAACTTATAATTCAAATACTGGTGCATTTTTTGCTAATGGAACTCCAATTATAATTTCTGAAGTTGATGGAAATACCGTTATTACTTGGGATGGCGGAAGTCAAATTGTGCCAAATACTGTTAGTGTTTTTGGTGGTGGAGTTGGCGAAAACTATGACTCTACACAAATTACTATGGAAAGTGGAACTATTCAAAATTTAATTGGTGGTGGAATTGGTTATACTCCAGATAATTCTTCTAATGTTATAAATACAAATATTACAATAAATGGTGGTACTATAACTAATGCCGTTACTGGTAGTGGCTATTTTAATGCAAAAGTTGCAAATTCAAATATACAAATGAACGGTGGTACTGCTTTATCTGTTCAAGGTGGCGGTATGGCAAGTGGAAAAATTGATGGTATAAATTATTCTGTTGGAAATAAAGATGATGCTATAAATTCTTCTAACAGAACTGATATAGCAAATATCGTAATTTCAGGTGGTAAAATAACCTACGGACTTTTTGGTGGAGGTCAAGGCTATTCATATACAGGTACTGTTTATCTTACAATATCTGATGGAGATTTGAATGGCTCTTATGTTACTGCTGGTGGTTCTAATGGCTATACTGAAAGTGCAAATGTCAAATTAACTGGCGGCAAAATTGGTGTTTACCAAACTGTTAATAGAGGAACTTTAAATAATGCTTCTATTAAAGTTGCAGGCTCTTCTATCAATAAGTTTTATGTAGGTGGTGAAACTGAAGATAAATCTGTTACTGGTGTAATAAATAACATTAATACTCATTTGATTAGTGGAAATATTGAAAATCTAGACTCCGGAACTAGTAATGGTACTCCTATAACTATTGATGATGAAAATTACAAAGTAACTGCAACAAATTCTATTAAAATTACAAATGTTAATCTTGGTTCTTCAAAAAGTGCCATAGATTATGATTTTTCTGTTCCAACAAAAAATATAAAATTATTTGTTAATCAAAATATGAAAATAGAGGCAATTGTTACTACTAATCCTGCTGGTTATGAAGAAGTTTTTAACGATTTATTTTCTTATTCTGTTGATGATGAAAGTATTGCAGTAGTAAATGAAGATGGCATTATTACTGGTGTTTCAAAAGGTACTACTTCTGTTACTATAAAAAATGGTGAAAAAGCTCAAACTATTGATGTTACCGTTACTGATTTGCAACTTTTAAATATTTTTCTTTTAATACTTGTTATATGTACTATGGCTATTTTTGCTATTTTATTTGCATTTTTGTATTTAGAGATTTTTTAATTAACTGAAAAAAAGAAACAACTTAGCAAATTTTATTAAGTTGTTTCTTTTTTATTTTCTATTGAACTTTTGTTATATCAGAAATTTTTGAAGCAAAATAAGGTAATTCTTTATTTTTCTCTTTTAAAAATATACAAAATGTATCATTTACTAAGAATTCTCTTGGCTTATCTTGTAATAAACTAGATTTATTAACCATCATTCCAGCTTCACTTCTTATTTTTCCACCTTTTTTATCAAGGTTAAATTGTATTGTTTGTAATGCTTTATCTATTTTATATTCTTCTCCATTTGAGAATTTAAATGTATTATTTTCTAATTCTTCGTACTCTTTCTTTACATTAAAATCTATATTAGGAATTTGAAGTGTATCATTTTTGGTTAATGCTTTATTATCTTTATAATTTTGATTATTTTTTTGTATCTCTTCATATATTTCTTTAAAAGTATTTTGTGTATTTCCTTTTGATATTATAACTTCATCATCTGTTTTTGTTTTTAATTTTATTGCAAAATCATCTTTTGAATTATAATACAAAACCTCTACTTGTTCTCTTACATTTTCATCTGTTGAACTATTTATTCCAAAATATTTTACATTTTCATAGTTTCCAAATTTTCCGTTTGGTAACTCTG
This sequence comes from Clostridium sp. 26_22, assembly GCA_001916005.1. GTDB lineage: Bacteria > Bacillota > Clostridia > TANB77 > CAG-508 > CAG-269. The sequence goes on along the minus strand of MNRP01000040.1, from coordinate 21,977 downwards.
TAAATTGTTTTGGAAATTCAAATTCTTTCTTTAACATTGAATACAAGAAATAATCTTCTGGACCAGCATTTTCCCAGTCAAAACTATCTAATATATCACTAGTTTCATTAAATTTTTCTTTAATTTCTTTTTCTATTTTTTCTTTTAGTTGAATACTTGGTATTCCATATGTTTTATAATAACTATCTTCCGATAAATATGAAGTATTAAAAGTTTCTTTATTTAAATTTTCTACCATTTTTAATTGTGGTGTAAAAACTATATCTTGTTTAGCTAAATCATTTTTTAAATCATTCCATATTAAATTAAATGTACCACACCAAGCTGTATCTTCTGTTATTTCATCTTCTAATGATGCAACTACATTTATATTTGATTTTAGTTCGTAACCACTCATTTTACTTGTTCCTTCTTTAGTGTTTTTATTTATAAAATATACAAAAATTCCTATTATTAATATCATTATAAGAATTACTACTATTACCTTTAAAATTTTATTTTTCATAAAAACTCTCCTTATTTTCATATTTATAACATTCCTTATCATGTGAATAAATAATACCTATTGCCTGCAAATATGAATATATAATGGTTGAACCAACAAATTTCATTCCTCTTTTTTGCAAGTCTTTTGATATTTCATCTGATAATTTTGAAGTTGTTTTATCTATTTCATAAAATATTTGTCCTTTTGAAAAATTTTCTATATATTCGCGAAAGCTTCCACATTCTTTTTGAATATTTTTAAATATCTTTGCATTATTAATTGTCGCTTTTATTTTTAGTCTATTTCTTATTATTTTTTCATTTTTCGACAATTCTTCAACTTTCTTATCATCATATGTATAAATTTTTTCTATATTAAAATTATCAAAGGCTTCTCGAAAATCTTCTCTTTTATTTAAAACACATTCCCAAGTTAAACCTGCTTGAAATGATTCTAATATTAGCATTTCGAACAAATATTGTTCATTTAAGTTTAATATTCCCCATTCTTCATCATGATATTTAATGTATTTTTCGTTTTTTAAATTGCACCATTTGCATCTTTGTTTATTTTGCATAATCTTCCCTCTATTAAAAGCAGATAATTAATTGAAATTATCTGCTTTTTGTTTATTTTATAGCATTACTAATTGTGTTTATTTTGTTTTCCAATTCATCTATTCTTTGATATGCATTTGTTAATTCTTGTGATTTTGTTAATAGTGAATCTAAGTTTTGTTTTGATGATCTTCTCATATTAACATATAAATATGACATTATACATAAAGCTAATACTAAAACGATAATAATAACTAGAAATATTTTACTTAATTTGTTCATAATAAAAACCTCCTTTTTTTACTTCTTTTTTAGTATGTATGTATTTATTTTATATCACTAATTTGTTTTTTTGTCTACTATTATGACAAATTTAAGTAAGAATATTAAACTAAAAATTTAATATTCCCATATGTTCTAATAAAATCTTTATTCCAAGCAAAATCAAAATAACTCCACCAACAAATTCAGCCTTTTTCTCATATTTATCGCCAAATCTATTACCAACTTTAGTTCCAACTATTGCCAAAATAAAAGTAATAACACCAATCATACTAATTGCTAAAATCAAATTTACCTTCAAAAAAGCAAAAGTAATTCCTACAGCCAATGCATCAATACTAGTTGCTATTGCCAACACAATCATAGCTTTAAACCTAACATCATCATCGAAACTATCACACTCTTTGCTAAAAGCATCTTTAATCATATTTCCGCCAATTATAGCTAACAATCCAAAAGCAATCCAATGGTCTAAATTGCTTATCACACTTTCAAATGTAGAACCTAAAAAATACCCCAACACTGGCATTAATGCCTGGAAACCACCAAAATATAGGCCAATAATACAAGCTTTTTTCCAATTCATCTTCTTCATAGATATGCCTTTACAAACAGACACCGCAAAAGCATCCATTCCTAAGCCAACACTCAATAGTAACAATTCAACAAATCCCATCTCAATATCTCCTACTTCAATTATATTACACCAAAAAAACAAAAATACCAACTCCTCAACAAGTAGAGAAGCTTACTAGAGAATTAATTAATTTATTTTCGAGCGATCCGTGGGCGACCGTTTTAGAAAATGTTCGAACGCCAGTGAGTTACATTTTCTTCAAATGGGGCAGCGAAAAAAATAAATTAATCAATTCTCTAGTAAGCGGTCTATTTTAAAGAAACTCACATTCTCAACCTCAGCGCATTTAACACAACTGTTAAACTACTAACAGTCATCGCAAAGGCTGCAATCATTGGATTCATTGAAATACCAAAAGGAATTAAAACTCCACAAGCAATAGGAATCATACAAATATTATAGAAAAATGCCCAAAACAAATTTTGTTTTATATTTCTTATTGTTTTTTTACTAATATCTATTAAATCATCAATTTTTTCCAAATTATCACTCATAAGAACTACTTGTGAAGAATCCATTGCAATATCTGTACCACTTGAAACAGAAACACCAATATCAGCAGTCACAAGACTTACACTATCATTTATACCATCTCCGCACATCATTACAATTCCATCTTCTTTTAATTTTTTAATTTGTTCTGCTTTTTCTTTTGGGGTAACATTTGAAATAACTTTTTCTATTCCTATTTCTTTTGCTATTATTTCTGCAGTTTTTTCATTATCTCCTGTTAACATTACAAGATTTATTTTTCTTTGTTTTAGTTTTTTTATAACTTCTTTTACGTTTTCTTTTAATATATCTTTTACTCCAATTAATGCAACTATTTTGTTATTTGAACTTACAAATAAAATGCTATTTCCATCACTAACTAATTCTTGTTCATCTTTTTCATTTTCTATTTTAATATTATTTTCTAACATTAATTTTTTGTTTCCAATTAAATACTTTTCTCCACTTTCTATTATTGCTTCAACACCAAATCCTGGTATTGCTTTAAATTCTTTTATTTCTTTAAGTTTTATTTTTTCATCTTGAGCTTTTTTTACTATTGCTCGTGCTATAGGATGTTCAGATTTATTTTCTATACTTGCAACTATTTTTAATATTTCTTTTTCATCTATGTTGCTATAATTATATAATTTATAAATACTTAATTCTCCTTTTGTTAATGTTCCTGTTTTATCAAAGCAAATTGTTTTTACTTTGTGAGCATTTTCTAAAGTTTCACTTGTTTTTACTAATATTCCTTTTTTACTTGCATTTCCAGATGCTATAACAATTGCAAGTGGTGTTGCTAGTCCCAAACTACATGGACAGGCAACAACTAATATACTTACAAATATATTTATTGCTGTTGCAAAATTTTTAGAAATTAACATCCATATACCAAAGGCTAAAAATGCAATTATTAAAACTACTGGAACAAAATAACCACTTATTGTATCTGCAATTTTTGCTATTGGAGCTTTTGTGCTTGTAGCTTGTGTAACTAATCTTACAATTTCTGATACTGTTGATTCTTTTCCAATTTTTTCTGCTTTATATTTTATTGTTCCTTCATAATTTATACTTCCTGCAATTACTTTTGAACCTTTTTCTCTTTTTACTGGTACACTTTCTCCTGTTATAAATGATTCATTTATGTGTGTAGTTCCTTCTACTACTTCTCCATCTACTGCAATCTTTTCACCAGGTTTGCATATAACAATATCTCCTTTTTGTATTTCATCTAAAGTTACTGTTATTTCTTTTCCATCTTTTAATATTACAGCATTGTTTGGAGTTATAGTCATTAATTGTTGCAAAGCCTCTTTAGTTTTATCTTTATTTTTATTTTCTATATATCTTCCTATTTCAATAAAGAATATTACTACTGCGGAAGATTCATAATATAATTCTTCCACATGCATTGCATGACCTTTTAATATTTGAATTGTTCCATAAATACTATAAATATAGCTTGCTAAAACACCTATCATTACTAGTGTATCCATATTTGGTGTTTTATGAATTAAGTTTTTATAACCATTTCTTAATATATCTTTTCCTAGAATTAATACTATTGTTGTTAATATAAATAATGATATTGCATAATTTACAGGGTATATCATCATATTTAAGAATGGTATTACTGGTAATCCTACCATATGTGACATTGAAATATATAATACTAATATTGATATTACTGTGATTGCTAATAGTTTATATTTTTCATTTGTTTTTTTCTTTTCTTCTTTTTCAAAGTTGTCTATTCCTAAACTTAAGAATCCTGCTTTTTCTACAAATTTTTCTACTTGTTCTAAGTTTAATTTTCTATCATCATATTCTATGTTTGCATTATTCATAATTAGATTTACAGTTGCTTGTTTTATTCCATCTTGCTTATTTAAGTATTTTTCAAGTCCTGTTGAACAAGCACTACAAGTCATTCCATCTATTTTTAATAATACTTTTTTCATAGTAATTATTCTCCTTTAAAACCTGCGTCTGCTATAGCTTCTTTTATATTTTTTATATTTGTTTTTGTTTCATCAAATTTTATTGTTGCTTGTTTTTCTTCTAAGCTTACTTTTGCTTCTTCTACTCCTTCTAAATTGTTTAATACTCTTTCTAATCTTGTTGAACATCCTGCACAGTGCATTCCTTCTATTTTTAATTTTATTTCTTTCATTTTTATTTCCTCCTTAAATTTTATCTTTCTTCATTTTCTTGTCTTACTTCTCTTTGAGCTTGTCTTAAATTTTTTATTTTTTGAAGATTTACTAGTCCATCATTTTCAGTCATTTGAGCAAATTCTTTTAATGTCTTTTTTTCAAAACTATTTGTGTCTTCTGAAAAGATATAAATGTCTACGTCTTCTTTTTTATCAACAGCCATACAAAGCTTATAATCTCTTTTTCCATTATTTTCAATATAACAATCAATTAAATGAATTTTATTTCTTTCTTTTTGTGAAAATAACAAGCCTTCTTTATTATCACACCCTATTAAGTCTTCCATTCTCCATTTTCTATCTGCATATTTCATATTTGAGTTATTATAAGCTTCTATATTTTCTAATGCAAATTGAACTCTTTCACTGAAATCATCAAACATTTTCATATTATTTTTTATTAATTCTAAATATTCATCTGTATAATACAATTCGTTTGTTATATATTTCAATTTTTTATCAATTTGTTCTAATTCAAATCTATTTATTATTGGTTCTTCATCATCTTTTTGCATTGAAATTCCAAATCTTTGAGTTCTTAAATGAGCTTTTATATATCTCATATCTTCTTGCAAGTCAAATAAATATTTTTTGTTTTCTTTTGTTGTTACTACATTGTAAGTATGTGGGTATTTTCTCGTGTCCATATCATCTGTTTCTGTTTTTATATTTATTCCTAATTTTTTCATTATATATTCATATATTGTTGAACTTGTTTTACAAATAATTGTATTATTTTCCATGCTTTGTTCTAATTCATTTGACTTATGGCTTTTATTGTATATTTTCTTTTTTGTTTCTGAATTTCCAAATGAAAAATCTAAATTAAATGAAAATCTTTTTCCTAAATCTAGATAAACATATCTTAATTTTTCTATATCACTAAAATTTTCTGTATTTTCTTTTACTTCTTCTATATATTTTTCTAACGAACTCATTGTATATCACCTTTTCTGTTTATTTGTTAAATCTTTTAAAAAGTCCTATCAGTTCATCTATTATTTCTATAAAAGAACTAATATTTTAGCTCTTTTAATAATTATCCATAAAATGATGAACCTCACCATCTTGTATATAAGAAATAATAGTATTTAAATTAACATTTTTTGTGCTATTATAAATATTCATATCAACCTTATCATAAACACTTCTTAATTGTTTAATCAACTTTTTCATTTCTTCTCTTTTAGAGCCACCGCCACCATTGTCGCACATAGTGCAGTGTTCTGTAAATCTACAAGCACATTGTATAAAATGTAAATCATTTCTTTCTCTCCATCTTATTATATCTGCTTCTTTCACATAATATAAAGGTCTAATAAGTTCCATTCCTTCATGATATGTACTATGTAATTTTGGCATCATTGTTTGCATTTGTGCCCCATATAACATTCCCATTAAGATTGTTTCTATGACATCATCAAAGTGATGACCTAATGCAATTTTGTTACATCCTAGTTCTTGGGCTTTTTTGTATAAATATCCTCTTCTCATTCTTGCACAAATATAACAAGGATGATCGTCTATTTTTTCTACAACTTCAAATATATTACTTTCAAACATTGTTATAGGAATGTTTAACAATTTTGCATTATTAATAATTTTTTGTCTGTTTATTGGATTGTAACCTGGGTCCATTACAAGAAATACTAGCTCAAAATTTACTTTTCTATGTTTTTTTAGTTCTTGCATACATTTAGCAAGTAACATTGAGTCTTTTCCTCCAGAGATACAAACAGCAATTTTATCTCCTTCTTGTACCATTTCAAATTCTTTAACACCTTTGATAAATTTGCTCCATATTTTTTTACGATAAGTTGTAACTATACTTTTTTCTATTTCTTCATATCTTTCCATTTTTGTTTTCCTCTCTAATTATCTAAGTTAAAACTTTTATAACATTCATCAAATATTTTTAAAAACTTTTCTATTTTTTCTTCTTTTACTAGATGACTTAAACTAATTCTCCATGATGCGAATGCTCTTTTTCTGTCATGTGTCATTGCCATTACTATTCTTGATGGTGTTATTGTAACAGTACATGCCGATTTTATTGATATACATATACCATATTCTTCTAATTTTTGCTTGAATTCTATAGCTTTTACACCCACTACACTTATGTTTAATATAAACGGATTTTCTTCTGATACTGTATTTATTTTTACATTTTTATATTTTGATAAATTTTCTCTTAATTTTTTGTTTAACTTTCTAACATATTGTTGTCTTTGTTCAAATTCTTTAAATGTTATTTCTAATGCTTTTTCTAATGCACATATTTGTCCTACTACTGGAGTTCCGCTTCTATATAAAGTTGTACTTGCTCCCCCATTTATTAATGGTTCTAATACAATATCTTTTCTTTTAATAAGCCCTCCAAATCCATTTAATCCATAAAATTTATGTGGTGCAAATGATATTAAATCAACATTTTCTAAATTCATTTTTATTTTTCCAATTGCTTGTGTACAATCAACATGTAAAAAGCAATTAGGGTAATCTTTTAAAATATTTGCAATTTCTTTTATTGGTTGAACTATTCCAACTTCACTATCAACATAACAAATTGATACTAATATTGTATCTTGTCTAATTAAACTTTTTAATTGTTCTATATCTACTTTCCCATCACTTGTTATATTTAATACATCTATTTCATAACCTTGCTCTTTTAAATATGTAAGAGGACTACTTACTGATGAATGTTCTAAAAATGTTGTTATTATGTGTTTTCCATTTTCTTTATAACTTTGTGCAATTCCTTTTATTGCTAAGTTATTTGATTCGCTTGAACCTGATGTATATATTATTTCTCTATCATTTTCTAAATTAGTTTCTTTTTGAAACATTTCCATTATATTTTTTGTTGTTTCTTTTATTTTTTCATTTACTTCTAATCCTAGTTTATGTGTTGAATTAGGGTTAGCAAAATATTTTAGTGTTGTTTCATTAAATATTTTTAATACTTCTGGATTTACTGGTGTATTAGCAGCATAATCTAAATATATATTTTCTTTGTCCATTTTTTACCTCTTAACAATATAAAAATATTAAATTTGGATCCTATTATACTATAATTTTACATAACTTTCAATAAATTTATAATTATATTTCTAAAATAGTTTTTTCTTCTTTTCATTTATTTTATGGTGCTTGCACATAATTTAAAGTTATTGTTGCTGATTTTTTTGATTTTTATGTGTTATATTAAATCAAAAAAGAATACCATTATATTTGGCATTCTTTTTTTAAAACAATTTTATTTTCTTCTCTTTTTGAGTATTTTTTTATTAAAAAATCTATTCTTTTCAATACTGGCTTTTCAATCAAGTGTATTCGTATTTGATCAATAACTAGGCAAATAAAAAATATTGTTATTACTACCATAATTTCATACAGAAAAAAACTTTCGCTTTTTAGATGGGTATTAATATCAAAAAACTCCCATATTTTCTTTCTTAATATTACATTATCATGTATTAAATATATTCCCAAAACTGATGATGAAATAGAATTTATAATCTTATTACTAAAGCCTTCTCTTTTTATAAATATACCCAAAACGCTAATTGAGAAAATTAAAAATACAAAATTATTCGATTCTATAGTCATTAATCTAAATTTTATGCAACTTATCATAATTCCAATAATAACAATTCCTAATAATGGAGCTAAAATATTACTTTTTTCAATTAATTCCTTACAACTATCATTATTAATTCTTAAATATCCACCTATTAAATAAAGAATTATAAACCAAATATAACTCGAAAAATATCCTTCTAACAATTTTATGGTTGGCAATATACTAAAAACTATTACACAAAATGAGATAATATATTTATATTCTTTTTCATTAATTATTTTTATCATTTTGTTAATAATTGGTATTGATAAATATAACAATATATAGTCTGTGACAAACCACTCTGAATTAGATAAAATAGGTACTAATGAATTTATTACATCATCAATATTTATTTTTTTAAATACTAATGCACTAATAATTAATATCACATATGAGTAAAACCAAGTTTCTAAAACTATTTTAACAATATGCATTGGCTTTATTTTTTTATTTATCATAAAGTAACCAGTTATAAGTATAAATATGTTATTAGAAATTTTCCCAAATATATTAATAACATACAAAATTATAAAATTAATATTTGATAAATCAATTTGTAATATTGAATGTGCAAATGAATGATGAACAATAATATTTATCATACAAATTATTTTTAATACTTCTATATTGCTATTTTTATCTTTCATCTTTTAGATTTCCTCCTTGCTTTAAGAAAAAATTCATTATACTAGTACAAATTACTGTAATATATAATATTGTAAATATTTTTCTATCTATAAAATGAATACTATATCCTGAAAAATAGGCAATATAAGAACATAAAGATATTATCTGAATTGATATTGGCCATAATACTTTTTTGTAATCTCTTTTACTAAAATAATACATACTTAGAATTACACTCAATACATCCGCAACATACATATATCTTTCATGCATAAATGGTAATAAAAATGTGCATATTAAAACAGATATTAAACCTAAAAGAAGTATATTATTATCATTAATATTCTTCTTTTTTTGACATATTAATATTAATAAAATAAAAAATATTGAAATTGTAATTATTACCATTACTTTTGATAACCATTCATTGCTATTTACAATTAAATATGGTGTTTTTGTTTGTTTACAAATAAGTGTATAAATATTGGGTAAATTTAATGAAATCATATCATTATGTTGTTGTGTTTGATTAAAATATACTTTTAGCACAGATATTATATCTTTTTTTATTATAATATATGGCAAACACATTATAACATTCATAATTGGTATTATGAAAAAATAATATAATTTCTTTCTGTTTTCTTTCTCCTTCATAAAATATATAATATACATTGGAATTATAAAAACTGCTTGAAGTTTAAATGAAAATGCTATTCCCAAATATATAAAAGATTGTACATGTTTTTTATCAATAAGTTTTATCAATGATACTATAACAAAAAAAGTATATATAGAATCACATTGTGCCCAATATGCTGAATTTAATGTAACTGTAGGTAAAAATAAAATTAAAAAATATGTTATTAGCATAAAATATTTTTTATCTTCTTTCACTAATCTTGACACTAGTATCATAGATGCTATAGCTAATGCAAAATCAAAAATTATTGATACTGCTTTTATACTAATTAAAGAGTTAACTGGAAAATATGTCAAAATCCCTAAAATAGTTAAATATGGAAAGTTATAATTTCCTATATCATTTGTTATTCCTAGTATTCCTCTTGAACTTTTTAATTCTTCAAACCATTTTTCTAAATACACTTTGTAATCCACTGTTATATTATGAATTAGTGGGATTCTAATTAATACTGCAAATATTGTTATTATAATTATTGTGCATATAAAAATTTTATTTGTTATTTCTATTTTTTTATTCATTTCATTTTTCCCCTTCTTTTGTTAATTAAAAATGCATTTTTCTTTATATATTATTAATTTATTTTTTTCAACTAAATCTCTTTTTATTTGTTTTGAATATCTATCCTCCTCTCAACTCTTCCTATTTAACTCTCAAAAGTTGCGTACCCTGTCATTACTCCTTAAAAGCATTGGAATAACTGATGAAAAGGTCTATTTCAATTCGCCAAAGCCACAGTTTTTAGCAATTCTTAAAAGTATCTGTTTTCCTTTTTATATAAAGGTTTGTCCGTTTTTTGGGTTAAAATATATACCCTCCTTAAAACTAATCAAAATTATATCATATTAAAGAATTTTTTTATAGATTGGACAGAAAAAAGAGCAATATTTTTATAAATATCACTCTTTATACATTTTGATAACTTGTAATTTGCCTCTAGCAATCAATTAATATTTTTTTGTTAAAATATATTCCTTATCTTCATTTTGAATTTTCTTTCCATCTAGATAATCAAATCCAAATTTACGGTAAAATTCACAAGCGTAAACAGAAGAAGGTATTACTAGCTCCTTACACCCAACATTTACTGCAATTTTTTCTATATTTTCAATTAATTCTTTTCCTATTCCTTGTCGATGATTTTTTATTTTTACAAATACTGTTAATACAATGTACTTTTTTCCTGTTTTATCACCTTTATATCGATCAATACTTGCTGTACCAACAACCTTCTCATTTTTTAATGCTACTAAGCATTTAGTTCTTTGTGGAAAATTTTTCTTTATTTCATCTTCCGTAAAATACTTTGAAATTCTATCTATTATATCTTTTCCATGCTCTTTAATATTAATTTTATACATATTATCTAGTATTATTTCTGACAAATCTTTTGCATATTCATTCTTATATTCTACTATTTCAATCACTTATTTTTCAACCTTTCTTTATATAATTAGAAATCTAACCTCAACAACAACTTACTATTTTTCTAACTAATTACTAAATTGTAAGTTATCGCTCTAATCATTTTTTATTTTCTTATTTTCAAATGCTAACAGTATACTAAATATTATTTCTATTACTATCATCAATGTTGCAAGAATATAATTTGCAAAGTTTAAACCAACTATTAGAGATAATATTGGAATAATTATTGACAATACCATATATGTTTTTGAATTATATAACCAACTATATGGTAATAAATGTGCTCCAAATATCATAGCAATAACCATTAGCATTTTATCTGGCATTGTAGGATAAATCCACATTGCTATTAAAAGATATATCATTTGATTTACAGAGAATAATATTCCTAACTTATTTAATGGATTACTTTTATCTTGAAATTGTATCTTTAATATTTTAGATATTAAAAATGATATTGGTAATAATGGTGCAGTACAACAAAATGTTAATAGATTTTTTGTTAATATAGGTAAATTGGTTATTTGTACTATTAAAACCATAGACCATATTATTATTGACGCAATAATAAAGTGAATGCCTTTCTTTTGCTTTTTACTACAATCTTTTTTTAATTCTTCTAAACTCATTCTTACTTCTCCTCTAAAAATTACTATTTGTATTATAATATCATAAAAATAAAAATTACTCTATACTTTCGTATAAAGTAATTTAAAAATTGTAACTTGTCGCACTACTTTTCAAATTTAATAGTTACATTTTTATTTCCTAAATCTTCAAAATTTTCAATATGTCCTATTTTTGTATAACTGTATGAAGTGTCAAATGATTTATAAAACACTACTAAACAATTATTGCTATATAGCATAATATCTCCACTTTCAATATGCTTTGGATTATATGAGTTAGTTGGCAAAGCATTATCTAAATAAATATACTTTTCATTTCCGTTTAATTCACTCATATTGTATTCCTGTGGCAACATATTTGCAAAACTTTGAGCTGTTTCATTTTTTTCTAATGTAGTATTGTATATTTTACCATCTATAATCACATTTATATTTGAAATCAATTTACTCTCACTTTCTATATTGGCAGTATTTGTATTATTTTCATTATTAGTATTTGCTACTTTGTTTGTTATTTGATTATTACCTATGTTTTGTTCTTCTTCGTCATTTCTACTTAATAAAAAAACTACTCCACCAATTATACATATACAAAATAACATAATTACTATTATTATTTTATTTTTCATTTAATCCTCCTAACAAACAAATTATTATTATTGAGATAATTATAATTTATCATATTCTTCATCTTTTACTGGTTCTAGCCATTCATTTGAAGTATTTTCACCAGGTACTTCTACTGCAATATGTGAAAACCAAGAATCCCTTTTTGCTCCGTGCCAATGTTTGACATTTGCAGGTATTGTTATAACCATTCCTGGTTTTAAGCTAACAGTTTCTTTTCCTTCTTCTTGATACCAACCTTCTCCTGCTGTACATATTAATATTTGTCCTCCACCTTTACTGCTATGGTGTATGTGCCAATTATTTCTACATCTAGGCTCAAATGTTACATTAAATAAACCTAATTTTGCATCTTCAATTGTAGCAAGTGGATTTAAGTATGAATTTCCTATAAAATACTGTGCAAAATTTGTATTTAGATTTCCTAATCCAAACATATTTGCTTTTTCAAATTCCTCTTTATCCATTATTCTTCTTCCTTTCCATAGACTTCTTCTATAATAGGAAATGTACTCCAAGCCTTAGGCCATCCACAATAAAATGCTAGTTGCGTTATTGCTTCAACTAATTCTTCCTTCTTTAATCCATTTTGTTTGCCTAAAGCAATATGTGCTTTTAATTGTGGATATAATCCAGCTGAAAATAATGCTGATATTGTTATTAAGCTTCTATCTCTTGCAGATAATTGCTCTTCTCTTGACCATACCTCCCCAAATAATACATCATCATTTAGTCTTGCAAATTCTGGTGCTAATTTTCCTAAATTATCTCTACCTGCTGTTTGTTTTTGTGCCATTTTAAATTCCTCCTTTTTATAAAATCTTATATTTTATTTATTTTTTTAATCCTATTTCACTTAACCAATTCTTAATAGTAGAATTTTGATCCTGTTCCATATCACTACCTTGAATTGCTAAACTTTTTAATACATTTGCCTTTGGTTCTAAACTCTTTATAACATCATTAGTTCCACTTACTCCCGAACCAGCATGAGTGTTAAATGGAATTATAGTTTTTCCATCAAAATTATAGCTGTCAAAAATGTATACATAGCCATAGGCATTTGATACCACCATATTGGATAACCAACAAAAATAGTATCATATTTATCTAAATCAATATTTATTTCTTTAAGTTCTGGTCTTGCATTATTTTTCTTTTCTTCTTGTGCATAATCTGAATGCTATAACTAATATAATTGCAATTAAAATAATTATGATAGCTTTTATATTTTTCATTGTTTATATTGATAAAATACATATTTTTAATTTCCTTGTATTTTTTTTTTACATTTTCAATCCATTTTTGAATATCTGCTTGTAAAGTGTGCATTTTACTTCCTCCTTGAGAATCAAATTGAATTTGCATAGCAGTCATAAACTCTGCTCCTTCACAACATTTCTTCATATCTTTAATTACATGTCCAGGCCATCCTCCATGTGTCATAAAAGGAATAATTCTCTTTCCACTCCAATTGTAAGAATTTAAAAATGTAAGCATTGCAGGAGCCATTGTGTACCACCATGTTGGAGTTCCAACTGCAATAATATCATAATCTTCAACTTTAACAGAAAGGGGGGTTATTTCTGGCTGAAAACCTTTATTTACTTCATCTTGTCCTTGACTTACTACTTCACTCCCAAATCCACCATAAGGAGTATATGGTATAACTGTGTCTATTTCATCATAATCAGCATTTAATGCTTCCTTTAATTGTTTCGCTATATTTCTTGTATTTCCATTTGAAAACGAGTAACATACTACCAATATTTTTTATTCATATTTTTACCTTCTTTCTAAAAATATTAATTATTTTTTTCTTGGAATTTTATCTATTTCTAATGTAGCTGTATCAGGCATATTCGCTATTATATTTTTTTCTGTTCCCTCTTTAATAGCTTGTTTGTAATACCATTCTTTATATTCTACCTCTTTTAAATAATACTCTAACTGTTTAATCTGTGATAAAATATTCTCTTTTTGCTCCAATATTAGATTGTATCTTTCATTTAAAGTTGAATCTCCTTTTTGAGCCAAGTCACAATATTCTTTAATTTTCTTTATCGGCATATTAGTATTTTTAAGACAATTTAGTACTCTTAACCATTTAAAATCTTTATCTTCAAATACTCTTATTCCATTTTTTCTTTCTACATCTGGTAACAGCCCTTCTTGATCATAATAGCGAAGTGTAGATGTTGTAACTCCCATCATATCTGCAACTTGTTTAATAGAGTATGACATTTTATATCCTCCTTTCAAAATTTTATATTATTTCATTCCTAAGCATTATATAAGTTAAAGTGAACTTTAAGTCAAGGCTTTTTGTAAAATTTTTCAAAAAAATATAGATTAGATTTCTAACCTATATTTTCACAACCCTATTATATATTTTTCTTTATAAATTCTTCTATTTTATCAAAAGGAATTATATCTTTTGGGCCGTATAAATCACGGTGTGTTGCACCTTCTATTGATAAAAATTCTTTATTATCTGTATATTTGCTATCTTTAATCATATTTTCATAAGCATCTTTTCGTAAATAATAAGAATGTGCCTTATCTCCATGTACTATCATTACTGCATTTCAACTTTCTTTTTCAATATAATAATCATAACAAAAAATTACTATTTTTATTTATTCTTTAAATCTTTTGAGTAATAATACATATCAATACAATGTACATCTCCATCTATAATTTCTTCATCATAATTATCTACAAAGTAATTTTTAATTGTCTTTTCATATTTATCAAAGCCTTGCTTTACATAGAACGGAATATTATTCTCTGATGTTCCTACTAACATCTTGTTGTATTCCTGTTTATAATTATCTGCTAAATATTTTAGCATTTTCTTTCCATATCCTTGTCCTCTATATTCTTCTTTGGTTGCTATATTCTTTAATTCTATTGTTTCATTATCTATTTTTATAACTACTGCAACACATGCTATCTTATCGTTATATGTTAATACAAATAATTCTCCATCTTTCAAATAATCATTTATCATATCTTTACTTGGATCTGCTTCAAGTAACAAATTCATATATTGCTCTTTATTATCTTTTTCCTTTTTTATTACTATACTTCTTTTTACTGGAAGAAACTCAAATCCCTCTGGTAATACTGGCTTTGGTGGATTGGGGTTATTATATCTACTTTCCTCAGAAAAAACGCATCCACAATATTTTTGCATATATAACCCAACTTCTCTAGCCTTTGCTTGTCCTTCTCTGAATCCCACTCTAAAATCTCTATATAAAAAGTCGATTTCAAATTCCTTGCTAAGTTTTTCCATATATTCCTTTATAAAATCATGATTTTGATATATGCTATATAATAATGTAGTTGTTATAGCATCATAACCATTTTCTTTTGCATATTCAAAAGTTTTTCTTAATCTTACTGGATAACAATAATTTGTACATCTATTTTTTAAATCTCCTACAACATTTTTGCAGAATTCATCTAAACCGTAATCCTCTTCAAATATTGCATTTATATTAATTTCTTTTGCATATTCTTTTAAACAATCTCTCCTTGATTTGTATTCCATATATGGATGTATATTAGGATTATACCAGTATAAGGTTGGTTCTATTCCTTCTTCTCTTAAACTATCTATGCAGTACACACTACATGGTGCACAACAAGTATGCATTAATAATTTCATTTTTGCCTCCATTTATTTATTTTCTATTACTACATATTTTTCAAATTCTGTTATTTTAAATTCCTCTTGATTAATTTGATATTTTTCTAAATCTTCTTTTCTTATTACATAAGCATTGTTTTCTTCATTTTTTATTTCATCTATACTTTGCAAATAATAATTTCCAAAAGAATTTACTTGTCTAAATTCAACATACTCATCTTCATAATCAACTGTTTTAACATAATCATTTGTATCAAATTGTGTATAATATAATACAAATATATAATTTATTTTATTTGTTATATAAACTTTTTTATTTGGTTCACTTGCAATATCTTTTGCATATTCCATTACTTCTTGCAAATCACTTGCAAAAGTTCCGTATGTATCACAATCTTGTTTAAAATATTTGCTAATAAATAATCCAAATGATATTGTGTACAATATTACAATTCCTATTGCTACTTTTTTTCTGTTATTTACAATCAAGTATATTCCAATTATTGTATAATATATTATTGGTATCATTATTATATTGATTCTATTAATATTAGGGTCACATATACAAGTTAATATTATTGATACTATAAACCATATATTAAATAAATAATTATATTTTACTTCTGCTTTTTTGTTTTTTCTAAATGAATCTATTATTCCTATTATTGTAAAAAATGTAGAAAATAGATACATCGTTCCAAATGGCATTATACTATTCCATGGAAGTCCATCATATTGGAATATTAAAATTTTAAGTCCATGCATTAAGTTATTTGTACTTGTTTTTAAAAATTCTCCTGAAAATATTGATGTTAGTTCTTTATATCTATTTACTTTTAATTTTGGAACTGTTAAAAATGGTAAATTGATTTGTTCTAAATTTAAGGTGTTTATTACAACATATAAAATTACTGGTAATGATACAATTCCAACAATTACTATTGATAATATTGCTTGTTTTATTGTTATTTTTTTCTGTTTTATTAGAATAATTAGTAATGGTATTAAAAATACTGGTAAAAAGTAATATGAAGTTCCATATGCATATGCTGATATTCCAGCTACTACAAATGATAAATAATATAATATTTTATTTTTATCTTCTATTCCTTTTATTAACATATATGCAAATATCAAAATCAAGTCTGGAAATAAGTTTGATTCTAATCCCCATCTGCTTTTCATTATATGCCATGGGCATATTGCAAAAAATGCTAATCCAATTATTGCTAATTTTTTATTTGATATTTTTCTTAATAGTAAATATAAAATGACTAATGAAACACATCCAAGTATTGCCATTGGTAATCTTATTGCTATTGTTTTTAATCCAAATATTTTTATAAGTGGAATTATCAGATATGTAAGTAAAGCATTTTGACCGCTTCCCCATGCAACTAAAAATGATGGATTATGATTTCCGTTTCTATCTATTCCATAATTTAATAATGAAAAAGCTTCATATCCTGCAGATGCTTCATCACAGTTTAATGCATTTGGCATATCTGTTATTCCTACTATTCTAATCAATATTCCTATAATTAAAATTAGATATACTGCATATTTGTATAGTTTTTCTTTATTATCTATAAACCTCATATATACTTACTTCTCCCATAAATTCTAGATTTTCTCTTACATAATTTACAACCTCTGTTGGTGTTTGCCAATTTGATTGTAAATTTCTTTTTCTTATTAAGATTATTTCATTTGTTTCTTTTTGTTTTATTTTTTGAATTTGACCTTCTTGTCCATCTTTTCCAATATTTCCTTTTAAAAACATATCATAATCTTTATTATAATTATTTATTGGTATCATATATATTGCAGCTTCTGCATCTAATATATATACTTTTTTATTTTCTTTTTCTTGTTCTAATATAAAATTATCTATTTCATTAATTCTTTCTTGTAGATATTCAGAAATTTGTATATTTTTATAATGTTCTATTGTTTCATTTTTTTCTTGTTTTATATATTCTGTTATATTTTCAATTCCTCTAACTGCTATAAATGCAATTAGTATTATTGAAATTAATAAACTTGTTATTTTGTATATTTTTTTCTTTGATTGTAAATTTATTTTATTGTATATTGCTATTCCTAATAAATATAATATATAGGCTAAACCAATGAATGTTATTGTACTTGCTATTAAGAAATGTATCTCATCTGATATTGGGTACATTATAATTATTGTTGATAAACTATATATTAACATTGTTAGTATTTTATTGTCTATATTACCTATATTTTCTTTTTTCTTTTTGTTTTGAAGCACTATCGTTAATACTGCCATTGCTAATAATATAAATGGCATTATTCTTGATAATATTTGTATCTCTTTTTTATCATTATTCATTAATTTTGCATATGGTATTTTATTAGAAAATGTACTTATTCCTAATACAGCATAATTTATAAAATCTTGTAAAGAATTTGTTGCTATTAAATAAATAAATACTAATATCATTGGAATTAGTATTCCTATAATTCTTTTGAATACAGTTTTTAAATATTCTATAAATTCTTTTTTATTTTGTACAAATATTATTTTATACCCTACAACTATAATTGCTAAAATTGCTCCAATGCTTTGTTTTGTACAAACTGTAAGTCCTGCTAATATTCCTATTAAAAAATCAGTTTTATTATTTTCAAAATGTGGTTTATCTATATTTTTCAGTTCTATATATAAAATTATTAGTGAGAACATTAATGATAATATATTATAATCTATACAATAGCAATCTCTAAACAATAATCCCAATAATGCTGTTATGATTAAACAAGTATTTTCTTCTTTTATTAGAAGTTTTAAAATTTTAAATATTGAAAATAAAACTCCTCCCCATAATACTGATGCCAATACTCTTGAAACGATAACTTCATTTGCTATTAATTTTAAAAATAGTGCAGTTATCATTGGTAATAGTGGTGTTGTTATCATACTTATATCTTTATATGGTATCAAATTTTGTGTTATTGCTCTTGCTGTGTTATAATTCCATATTTCATCTAAGTTCGAAATTGGATTTATAGCAATAATGGAAAATACCATCACTGCTATAAAAATAAATAATATAAAATCTTTTGATATTGCTTTAATTTTTTCTTTTTTCATGCTTTTTATTCTCCTAAATATTCATAGCCCATATGTTTATATGCTGCTGGTAATACTTGTCTTCCTCTTAAGGTCCTTGCTATAAAACCTATTTGGATTAAATATGGTTCATATACATCTTCTATTGTATCAACTTCTTCTCCAATTGTTGCTGATAAAGCTTCTATTCCAACAGGTCTTCCCATATATTGATTAATCATTGTATCTAGTATTTTTCTATCTATTTCATCTAGTCCAAGTTCATCAATTTCAAGTTTGTTTAATGCTAATTTTGTTATTTTTAAAGTTATATCTCCATCACCTAAAACAATTGCATAATCTCTTACTCTTTTTAACAAACGGTTTGCAATTCTTGGTGTTCCTCTTGACCTTCTTGCTATTTCTTCTGCTGCTTGTTCTTCAATTCCTACTTGTAATATTTTTGCTGACCTTTTTACTATTTTTACTAGATTTTCTACTGAATATAATTCTAATCTGTTTACAATTCCAAATCTATCTCTTAATGGTGTTGTTAAAGAACCAGCTTTTGTGGTTGCACCAATTAATGTAAATTTTGGTAAATCTAATCTTATAGACCTTGCCGTTGGACCTTTTCCAATCATTATATCTATTGTAAAATCTTCCAAAGCTGGGTATAAAATTTCTTCTACATTCTTGCTTAATCTATGAATTTCATCAATAAAAAGCACATCATTTTCAGCTAAATTTGTAAGTAAAGATGCTAAATCTCCAGGCTTTTCAATAGCTGGACCAGATGTTATTTTTATATTTGCTCCCATTTCATTTGCTATAATATTAGAAAGTGTAGTTTTTCCAAGCCCTGGAGGTCCATATAATAAAACATGGTCTAAGGCTTCATTTCTTTTTTTAGCAGACTCTATATAAATTTTCATATTTTCTTTTACTTTATCTTGCCCTATATATTCATCTAAAGTTTGAGGTCTTAAAGTATTTTCTAATCTTTCTTCTCCAATATCTTCTAATTCAGGATTAATTATTCTATCTTCGCTCATTCTTCAACTTCCTCCTTATGGAATTGGGGACGCCCTTTTTTTCCCTATCTGTTTTTTCCCTCTTTATCTTTCTATTTATCAATAAATTCTTGTATAATTTTCAACATTTTTTCGTTATTGTGTTTATATTTCACAGGTTTAAATTCTTTTGCTTTTAGTATTGCATCTTTTAATTGCTCTACATTTTCTATTCCAATTATATAGCCCTTATCATTGAAGTCCTTTACTATTTCTTTTTGATGATTGTTAACGTGTTCTCCAAATTCGTGTAAACGTGGAACTGCTATTACTTTTTTATCTTTTTCAATTGAAGAAATAATTGAGCCAACTCCACCATGTGTAATAATTATATTTGCCTTTTCTTGTAATTCTTCTAATTTTTCTTTTGGTATTAAATCAAATATTTGCATATGTTTTGATTCAAATTTTGTATAACCTGCTTGTACTATAACATCTTCTTGTATTGTTCCATTTTCTATATTTTTTTCAACTTCTTCTAATAGTCTGTGAAAACTATTATTTTGTGTTCCTAACATTACTAATATCATTAATAAATCGAACCTCCATATACTGCTTTTGGATATAATTTTAACATTTCTTCCCATTGGACTATAAATAAGTCTGCAATTGGGTATAGTAATCTTCCTGTTGCAGTTTTTTTATTTCTATTTGCAAAAGTTTCTATGTATATTATCTTGCTTCCAAATATTTTTCCTAAAATGCACATTGGCCCTGCTGTGTGTGTTCCTGTTGTAACTATTGCTTTTGGTCTTATTTTGAAATATAAATATATTGTTTTTAAACATAGATAAAAATATTTGAATATATATGTAAAGAGTTTTGCTCTTGTGCCATATGGTAAAAAATATAGTTTATCTCCATATTTTTCTTTTAGTGGCTCATTTGCTTTGTCTTTTTCTGTTATTATTTTGTAATCATATTTTTCAAATAAAGGAGATAATTGCATTAATTCGTTTAAGTGTCCTCCTGTACTTGATATGAATAATACTTTCTTTTTTTTCATTTTTTCACCTTTTTTGTTTTTTTTTTTTCTTTGTATATTATATAGTTTTTTGTGGTGTATGTCTAGTAATTTTTGGATTTAAATTAAAGAAAGAAATAGAAACGTTTATTAACAATTTTTTCTATTTCTTTTTTTCTTTTTTATTTTTATTTTATTTCAAGTTTTGAATTTCTTCTTTTGTTAGTTTTGTTAATTTCATTATCATTTCTATAGGCATATTTTCTTTTAGCATTTCTTTTGCTATTTCAATTTTTTCTTCTCGTTTGCCTTCTATTCTTCCTTCTTTTTTACCGTCTTTTCATCCCTTTTTCTAGTCCATCATTAAAAAAGTTATGCTCGCTCACTAGTCTATTATATTCTGCCATTACTATTGAATTATGTCTTTCTCTTTCTTTTGGGTCTTTGCTTAAAAAATCTAAAGTATTTATTGCTCTTTTTATTTCTTTATTTTCTTTCTCTGCCAACATAATCCCCTCCTTATTTTGTGTAAATATACACATCCACTGATCTAATTTTGTAAATTTTGATAACTCTTTTTTCTTGAATTTTGGTAATTCTATATAATGAACTTCTATATATTTTGATGCTACTTCATCTTCTTTGTCATAGCCCATATTCACATACTCATCTTTTATTGTTTTATCAAATTTCATTCTTCCTACACTATGATAACTATTTCGTTTTAAGAAATTATAATTCGTTATAAATATTACTATGCTCTTTTTCAAATTTTGATAATCTTCTCCAACTTGCAGTTGTTCTGATATCATTTTTCCCATATATTCTGTTGCTCTTTCTTCTGTGTTTCTTTCATTTTTCATTTGCATTTCTACA
>MNRP01000039.1 GCA_001916005.1 Clostridium sp. 26_22 | reverse complement strand
TCTTCAAAATCTTTTATTCCGTATTTTTCCATTACTGGTTTTATTTGGTCTATTCTTCTTTCATAACTTTCAAATGTTACTGCCATTTTTATTCCTCCTCTAAATTATGTTTTATATTTAATTTTTTTTAATTGAATTTATTCTTCTCTTGGGTCGATTTGTTTAACTGCTTCGTCAAATCTTCCGTATGTTCCTGAAGCTTTTTCTATTGCTTCCATAGGATCAATTCCTTTTTTGATGTTATCCATCATTTTTCCTAAATGTACATATTTGTAACCAATTATTTGGTCATCTTTATCTAATCCTAATTTTACTATGTAACCTTCTGCAAGATTTAAGTATCTTGGTCCTTTTAATGAACTTGAATAAATTGTTCCAACTTGTGATGTGTGTCCTTTTCCTAAGTCTTCAAGTCCTGCTCCTACTGGAAGTCCTCCTTCTGAGAATGCTGTTTGTGTTCTTCCGTATACTATTTGTAAGAATAATTCTCTCATGGCAGTATTTATAGCATCACAAACTAAGTCTGTATTTAATGCTTCTAATATTGTTTTTCCTGTTAATATTTCTCCAGCCATTGCTGCTGAGTGTGTCATTCCTGAACATCCAATCGTTTCAATTAATGCTTCTTGAATGATACCATCCTTTACATTTAATGTTAATTTACATGCTCCTTGTTGTGGTGCACACCATCCTATACCATGTGTTAAACCTGATATATCTTTAATTTCTTTTGCTTTTACCCATTTTCCTTCTTCTGGAATTGGTGCTGGTCCATGGTCTACTCCTTTTGCAACTTTACACATTCCTTCTAATTCTTTTGAATAAATCATCTTTTTTTGCTCCTTTCACTATGCTTCGCTTCGATTTCTTTCTGCGTTGCTTTGTTTAATTTTATAATTTTTATTTTGTTTAGAATTTCTTCTAATGTGAATAACTATTTTATTATTTTTTTGTTTCTTGCATTGTTTCTATTGAAGAGATTATTTGGTTTTTTGTTTTTTTGTCTTGGTTTGCTATATATTCTATATTGTGTTCACTTCCATAATTTTCTGTGTCATAGTCTACTATGTTTTTGATGTATTTTATGTAGATTCCTGTTTCATACCTTTCTCTTCTTCTTATGACTTTTTCTCCTAGTAAGTATTTTTCTATTATCTCTCTATCATTTTTATTAAGTTGTTCTTCTTTTATTCCTAAATAATTATATCTCCATATTACATGTCTTTCGTAACTTGAAAATTTTGATTTATTTAGGTCTTCGTAATCGTATTCAACTTTGAATTTTATTCCTTCTATTATCATTGTTAAATTAGTCCAAGTTGATGTGACTTCTACTTTTTTGAATTCTTCTCTTAATTCTGTTATTTTTTGATAAAGTATATTTACTAAGTTTATATATTCTTTTTCATCTAAGTTGAATTTTTGTGGTATTTCATAGACATTTACAGGGTTTTTCTTAAATATTCCTTTTGGAATGTAGTAAAAGAAAAGTTCCCCTGTTTTGTGTCCATCTATTCTATCCATTACAGAAGCATATAAATATAGTTTTTCCCATTTTTCTGGTATCATATAAAATATTCTTCTTTGAATATCTTCATACATCTCTTTTATTTTCTTAGTATGGTTTAACATTTTTTACCTCTTATTCTCTGATTAATAGGCTTTCTCCTGTCATTTCTTCTGGTTTGTTTATTCCCATTAAGTCAAGCATTGTTGGTGCTAAATCTGCTAATTTTCCATTTTCTTTTAGTTTGTATGCTTTATTGTCTGTTACTAATATTATTGGTACAGGATTTGTTGTATGTGCTGTGTGTGGTTCTCCTGTTTTGTAGTCTATCATTTGTTCTGCATTTCCATGGTCAGCTGTTATTAGTAAGTTTCCTTTTTTCTCTTCAATTATTTTTACTATTCTTCCTACACATTCGTCTACTGTTTCTACAGCTTTTATTGCTGCTGGTAAACTTCCTGTATGTCCTACCATATCTGTATTTGCAAAGTTTAATATTACTACATCATATTTGTCATTTTCTAATGCTTCACATACTTTGTCTGTTACTTCATATGCACTCATTTCTGGTTGCATATCATATGTTTCTACTTTTGGAGATGGTACTAATATTCTATCTTCTCCTGGGTATTGTTTTTCTTCTCCTCCATTAAAGAAGAATGTTACGTGTGCATATTTTTCTGTTTCTGCAATTCTTAATTGTTTTAGTCCTGCCTCACTAACTACTTCTCCAAATGTATTTTTTAATGGTTCTTTTTTGAATGCTACGTGAACATTTGGCATTGTTTCATCATAACTTGTAAAGCATACAAAGTATAAGTTCATTTTCTTTGTTTCAAATCCATCAAAGTCTGGATCTACTAGTGCTCTTGTTATTTGTCTTGCTCTATCTGGTCTAAAGTTAAAGAATATTACAGAGTCATTTTCTTCTATTTTTGCAACTGGTTCGTTTCCATTGCATATTACTGTTGGTTCAACAAATTCATCAAATACTTCTTTTTGGTAAGAGTCTTCTATTGCTTTTATAGCATCTCCTGCTTTTTCACCTTCTCCGTTTACTAAGGCGTCATAACATTTTTTAACTCTTTCCCATCTTTTATCTCTGTCCATTGCATAAAATCTTCCTGAAAGTGTTGCTATTTTTCCAACTTCTTTTTCTTTCATTTTTTCTTGTAATTCTGCAATGTATGTTTCAGCTGATGCTGGTGGTGTATCTCTTCCATCTAGGAAGCAGTGTACATATACATTATCGAAGTCTCTTCTTTTTGCCATTTCTAATAATCCATATAAATGTCTATTGTGGCTATGAACTCCACCGTTTGATAATAGTCCTAATATGTGTAATTTTGAGTTATGTTTTTTGCAGTTTTCTATTGCTGCTATAAATTCTGGATTACTGAAAAAATCTCCATCTTCTATTGATTTTGTTATTCTTGTTAGTTCTTGATATACTATTCTTCCTGCACCTATATTTGTGTGTCCTACTTCAGAGTTTCCCATTTGTCCTTCTGGTAATCCAACGTGTAATCCACTTGTGAATATATCAGTGTTTGGATATTTTTTCATTAGTTTATCAATATTAGGTGTTTTTGCTAATTTGATAGCATTTCCATCTGTGTTTTTGTTGTCTCCAAAACCATCTAATATCATTAGCATAGTTACTTTATCTTTCATCTTTTCTATACCTTCCTTCTGTTTTCTTTGTTAATTATTTATCATAATTAACTATTTTTGAAAATTCATCTGGTTTTAAGCTTGCTCCACCAACTAATCCTCCATCGATATCTGACATTTCAAATAATTCTTTTGCATTAGCTGATTTTACACTTCCACCGTATTGTATTATAACTCTTTCTGCTACATTTTGTCCATAGATTTGACAAATTTTGTCACGTATTGCTTTTATTGCGTCATTAGCATCTTCTTTTGTTGCTGTTTTTCCTGTTCCAATTGCCCATATTGGTTCATATGCAATTATTGTACTTGCAACTTGTTCATTATCTAAACCTTCTAATGCTAATTCTGTTTGTTTTGTTATAACTTCAACTGCTTTTCCTGCTTCTCTTTGTTCTAATGTTTCTCCAACACATACGATTGGTTTTAAACCATTTGCATATGCTGATTTTATTTTTTTATTTACTGTTTCATCTGTTTCATTAAAATATTGTCTTCTTTCAGAGTGTCCTATTATAACATATTCAACTCCTATTGATTTTAACATTTGGGCAGACACTTCTCCTGTGTATGCTCCTTTTTCTTCAAAGTGCATATTTTGTGCACCTATTTTTATGTTTGTATTTTGTGCTGTTAATAATGCGTAGAATAAGTCTGTGTATGGCACACATAATATAACTTCATTTTCTGTGTCTTTTACTAATGGTGCAAATTTATCAATAAATTCTATTGCTTCGTTTGGAAGCATATTCATTTTCCAGTTTCCTGCTATTACTTTTCTTCTCATAACCTGATTTTCCTCCCTTTGACATTATTTATCTAATAAACATTCTATTCCTGGTAATTTTTTACCTTCTAAGAATTCTAATGAAGCTCCACCACCAGTACAAATATGTGTCATTTTATCAGCTAATCCTGCTTTTGCTACTGCTGCTCCTGAGTCTCCTCCTCCGATTATTGTTGTTGCATCTAGGTCAGCTAATGTTTTTGCTATTTCGTTTGTTCCTATTGCGAATTGGTCAAATTCAAATAGTCCAACTGGTCCATTCCAGATTACTGTTTTTGCATTTTTTAATTCATTTTTGAACATTTCTATTGTTTTTTCTCCAATGTCAAATCCTTCCCAACCATCTGGTATATCTGTCCATGCTACTGTTTTGCTTTCTGTATCTGGTTTGAATTCTTTCCCTACTTTTGTATCAACTGGTAATAATAGTTTTACTCCTTTTTGTTTTGCTTTTTCCATTGCTTCTAATGCTAATCCTGTTTTTTCTTCTTCACATAGTGAGTTTCCTACACTATATCCTTGTGCTTTGAAGAATGTGTATGCCATTCCTCCACCTATCATTAATGTATCTACTTTATCTAATAAGCTATCTATTACTCCTATTTTGTCAGAAACTTTTGCTCCTCCAAGTATTGCCATAAATGGTCTTTCTGGATTGTTGATTGCGTTTCCTAAAACTGTTAATTCCTTTTCTATTAAAAATCCTGATACTGCTGGTAAGTATTGTGCTATTCCAGCTGTTGATGCATGAGCTCTGTGTGCTGCTCCAAATGCATCATTTACATATACTTCTGCCATTGATGCTAATTTTTTTGCAAATTCTGGATCATTGTCTGTTTCTTCTCTGTGGAATCTTACATTTTCAAGAAGCATTATTTCTCCTTCTTTTAAATTTTCTGCTTTATTTGTTGCATCTTCTCCTATTACATCTTTTGCCATTATTACTTCTTTATTTAGTAACTTTGATAATTCTTTTGCTACTGGTGCTAATGAGAATTCTGGTTTTACTTCTCCCTTTGGTCTTCCTAGGTGTGATGCTAATATTATTTTGCAATCTTGTTCTAATAAGTATTTGATTGTTGGTAGTGCTGCTACTATTCTTGTGTTATCTGTGATGTTTTGTTTTTCATCCATTGGTACATTGAAGTCACATCTTACAAATACTTTTTTTCCTTTCAAATCGATATCTTTTACTGTTTTTTTGTTCATAATTATTTCCTCCTAAAAACAATTTTTAAATTGGTCTCTTTTTATAATATTTACCAATTTACTAAGATAATACCATTTTATAACAAAAAAGAATACTTTTCAAGTATTCCGTTATTCTTTTTTGCTATTTTTATTTTATCAATTTTTATCTAAAACTAATTGACAAAACAGCTACTAAAGATATATTATTTTATCATAATAATATATATTAAGGAGGAAATATTATGCTAAGAAAAAATTTAAAATTTCTTAAAGTTTTTCTTACATTAGTTTTACTAGTTTCAACTTCAGTTTCTTTTGTTTTTGCTGATAATGAAAATGCTTCTGAATCTGACATTTCTTTAATTAGTGAAACTAATTCTGAGAAAAATGCTGTTGTTACTGATGATAATCAAGAACAAAAAGATGACTCTTTCAAAAAGTCTGATTTATATCTTTGTGAAGATGAGGTAAATATTGATTACATTGTAGACGGTAATGTTTTTATTATGGCTAACAAAGTTACTATCAATTCTCAAATTGGTGGAGATGCTTTTATTTTAGCTAAGGATGTTGTTATTGATAGTGAAGGTTACATATTTAATAATCTTTTCACTTGCGCTCAAAATATTACAATAAAAGGTGTAGTTTATGACTTGTATGCTTGTGCACAAGATGTAAATATTTCTGGTGGATTTGTTTACAGAGATTTAAAAACTGTATGTCAAAAATTAAATGTAGCTGGTACTATTGGTAGAAATGCTTTTGTAAACGCTTCTACAATTACTTTTAATGAAGGTACTGAAAATGCTGATGCAGAAACTAATACTACAAAAAAAGGTATTATTTATGGTACTTTAGAATATTCTTCTTCTGAAGAAGTAAATATTCCAGATGGCTCTGTTTTAGGAGATGTAAAATTTAATAAAATTACTTCAAATGCTGAAAACATGAGTGTTGGTACTATTATTGCAAATTACATTTTAGATTTAGGTGCATTTCTTGCATTTGTATTAATTATATGGCTTGTTTGTTTATGGCTTGCTCCTAAATTCTTAGAGTCAACTAATAATTATGTTGGAAAAGTTACTTGGAAAGTTTTAGGTTATGGATTACTTGCATTAATAGCAATTCCAATAGTTGCAATTATATTAATTCTTTTACAATTAACAAGTAGTGTTGCCCTATTATTAATTGCTTTATACATTTTATCACTTGTTATTGCTAAAGCTTTATTTACAATTACTGCTAATAAATTCCTTTGTACAAAATTAAATATTAATAAAAACACTGGAATTTTTGGTATGTTAATTGTTACTGGAATTATAGTTTGGGTTCTTAAAGAATTACCTTATATTGGAAGTGTTGTATCTTTTGTTATAACTATTTTAGGTTTAGGAATTTTAGTTACAGCTTTACTTCCTAAAAAGAAAACTTCTAATAAAAAAGAAATTAAAAAATCAGAATCAACTAATAAAACTGAAAATAAATAAATTTAGATAACAAAAAGAGGAGCTTATAAACTCCTCTTCATTTTTATATTAAGCCCTTAAATCATCTATTATGACTTTATAATCTTTTGCCATTAGTATTGCTGTACCTGAAACCAATATATTTGCTCCAGCTTTTTTTACTGCTTCTGCTGTTGTTAAATTTATTCCTCCATCAGCTTCAATATCGACTTCTAAATTATTTTTTTGTATATATTCTTTTAGTTCAGCAATTTTATTAACCATATCTGTCAACAAAGTTTGACCACCTTTTCCAGGTTCTACTGTCATTACTAAGCACATATGAACATATGGTAAAAATTCATATATTTCTTTAATATCTGTTTCTGGTTTTACACTTATTCCAACTTTGCAATTATTATTTTTTATTTTTTTTATTACTTCCATTACTTCTTCTTTATTTTTACAAACTTCATAATGGAATGTGATTATATTTGGTTCTACTGATGCAAAATCATCAATTGCTGTATTTATGTCTTCTACCATTAAATGAATATCAAGTGGCAAATTAGATATTCTTTTGATGTATGAAGCGTATTCTAGCATTTTTTGATAAGTATCTTTTTCTACAAATTTTCCATCCATTACATCTATATGAAAGTAATCTGTTTTTGCTTTTTCTAATGCAAAGAATGTTTTTGATTCTTCCCCTTTTTTTACTGAAAGTATTGATGTTGAAATTTCTACCATTTTCTTTTCTCCTTTTCTTTTAATTCTTCATAAATTTTACAATATCTATCATATCTTGATTGGTTTATTTTTCCGTTTTCTATTGCTTGTTTTATTCCACAGTTTTGTTCTTTTATATGTGTGCATCCTACAAATTCACAGTTTTCAATTTCTGCTTTAAATTCTTTAAAATATTTATCTAATTCTGTATATTGAATTTCTGATATGTCAAAAGTTGAAAATCCTGGTGTGTCTGCTATATATGTATTCTCATCTATTTCATATAATTTTATTGATGTTGTTGTGTTTTTTCCTCTTTTATTTCTTTGGCTTATTTCTCCCTCTAATGTTTGTTTTTCTTCAAAGATTGCATTTATCAATGTTGATTTTCCAACTCCTGAGTTTCCAGAAAAAGCATTTATATTGTTTTTTAGCATCTTTTTAAGTTCTTGTATGCCTTTTGAATTCTTTGCCTCAGTTTCTATTACTGTGTAACCTATTTTTAAATACACTTCTTTTATTTGTTCAAATTCTTTCTTTTTATCTAAATCTGCCTTATTTAAAACTATTATTGGTTTGATTTTTAAGAATTCTGCAAATGCTAATTGTTTATCTAATAATAGTAAATCTGGTTTAGGATTTTTACATGATATTACTAAAACAATTTGCTCAAGATTGCTCATTTTGGGTCTTTTTATGTAATTTTCTCTTGGTAATATTTCTTCTATTACTGCTTTTTTTTCGTTTTCATCTAGTATGCTTATTTCTACTTTATCTCCTACTACTGGCGAAATATCTTCTTTTTTTAGTTTTCCTCTTGGTGTTGCTTCATATATTTTGTTTCCTGATTTTATTCTATATAGGTTTGATATGTTTTCTATTATTAATCCTTGCATTTTTCCTCCAAATTTTTTTCTTTTATTATTTTAACATATATTTTTTGGATTTACAAATTATTTAATGAAAAAAAGAAATCTACTAGTGTAGATTTCCTTTTTAGAGGTAATAAAAATTAATCATTGAAATTTATTTTTATTAACCAACTTTTACCATCCCTGCTTTCAAGTGAGCAAGTCTTAATATTATCGTTATTTTCCTGTAAGGATTTTACAATATCTCTTGCAATAACATTAGCATCACATGTTCCCTTTTCATCTCGGATAGTAAAAACAATGTTACTTATTTCTTCCTTTGTTAATTTAACATCGGAAACTACTTTAAAGCGTCTAAATAATATTCCTTTGTAATAGACCCTCCGTTTCTTGATATTAGAATATTCATTCTCTTTATCCATATGCCTACCTCCATATTTATGATAATTTTATTATACTATTTTATGTTTACTTTGTCAATAAGTAGATTGTTCTATTTTATATTTTGAAAGCGCAAAAAAACTCTAATTCACTTATTAGAGTTTTCTTGTAATTTATTTAAAACTTATTGCTGTATCACTACCAAAATTAACTGTTTGTGTTCTTACCTTGTTCATACCATTAGAGTCTTTTATTGTTAGAGTTACATCCATTGAACCTTTTCCTGTAATTGACGCAGATTTGTTTGTTGTATTTTTATCAACACCTGAGTCTGACCATAATGTTTTTCCACCTGATGTTATTTCTATGCTTACTGTTTTTACAACATTTTCAGTTGATGTACTATTTGTTGAATTTGTAGCACTAGTACTTTCTGTATATCCTCCTGTTATTGATTTTACATCTATACTTACAGATATTGTTTTACTTGCTTCAAAACTATTTACTGTTATTGTTATTGCTGAGCCTTTGTCTACTATTTTTCCTGAGTCTAAACTTTGCTTTAATACAACTCCTGTTTCCTTTGAACTATCTTCTGCATTTGTTATTGTTACTGTTAATCCAGCATCTTCTAGTTCTTTTTTTGCTTCATCTTGTTTCTTTCCAACTATATATGGAACTGTTGATTTTTCTGTTCCTGTGCTTACATGAATTTTTACTGTATCACCAGCATTTGCTTCTGAATTTGCTTCTGTTTCTTGGCTTATTACATAACCCTCTTCTACTTTTTTGCTAGTTTCTTCTATTACTTCAGCTTTTAATTTTGCATCTTCTAAAGCTTGTATTGCTTCATCTTCCTTCATTCCAGCAACTTTTGGTACTTTCGTTTTTTCTGTTCCTTTGCTTATTACAACTTTAACTTGACTGCCTTCTTTTACATTGTTATATTTTTCTGTATAAGTAGGGTCTTGGCTTATTACATGTCCTTGTTCTACTTCTGTATTATATTCTTCTGCTGATACTTCAAATTTTAATTTTGCTGATTCTACTTTTTGTTTTGCTTCTTCTTGTGATAAACCAACAACATTTGGTAATTGTACTTCTTTTGGGTTTGTTACATTTAATACTAATGTTGTTCCTCCAAATGCTAAGAAGAATAAAATTATAATTCCTAAAAATACACTTAATTTTGGATGTGTTTTTATAAATGTTATAAATTTGTTTTCTTTTTTACCATTTGATTTTTTTTGTCTTTCATACATATTTGTTGATATTTTTTGTGTTCTTGCAGTTTCATCATAGTCTACTTCTTCTACAAAGTCTCCTGATGGATTTTTTAGTGCCATTCTTAAATCTTGTAACATTTCTGTAGCTGTTTGATATCTAAGCATTGGGTCTTTTTTTAATGCTTTTAAAATTATTTTATTAACAGCTTCTGGTAAATTTTTATTCTCTTCTATTGGTGGTACAGGGTCTTCTTGCATATGTTTTAATGCAACTGATACGGGTGTATCTGCATCAAATGGAACTTTTCCTGTTACCATTTCGTACATTACTACTCCAAGAGAATATAAGTCTGATTTTGCATCTGTATAACCACCTCTTGCGTGTTCTGGTGAGAAATAGTGAACTGAGCCAATTGTTGTTCCAAATGCTGTTATTGTTGAATTTGATACAGCTTTTGCTATTCCAAAGTCTGTTACTTTTGCTATTCCATCTTCTGTTATTATTATGTTGTGTGGTTTTATATCTCTATGTATAATGTTGTTTTTATGAGCCATTTCTAATGCAGAAGCTATTTGTATTGCTACATTTACTGACCATTTCCAAGGAAGTGGTCCTCTTTCTTCTACTATTATTTCTTTTAGTGTTTTTCCTTGGATTAATTCCATAACTATATAGTATACTCCGTTATCTACTCCTACATCATATATTGAAACTATATTAGGATGTGTTAATCTTGCTGCTGATTGTGCTTCTGTTTCAAATCTTCTAATAAATTCTTCATCTGTTGTAAATTCATCCCTAAGTATTTTTACAGCTACATATCTTTTTAAAACTAGATCTGTTGCTCTATATACTGTTGCCATTCCTCCATTTCCGATTTTATTGATAATTTCGTATCTGCCCCCTAATACTTTACCTTCTAAATTCATATTTAATCTCTTCCTTTCGCTTTTCTTATTATTTTATAATAAGAATTTTTATACGTAGACCGCTATATATTTTTTATTATAACTACTGTTACATTATCTTTTCCGCCATTTTCGTTTGCAATTCTTACTAATTCTTTTGGTGCTTGTTCTATGTTTTTGCTTGCTTCTTGGTATATTATTTCTGTTTTTACCATATTGGTTAATCCATCTGAGCACATAACTAAAATATCATCTTTTAGAAATCCTTTTACCATTACATCTGGTTCTACAAATGCATTGCATCCTAAGGCTCTTGTTAACATATTTTTTTGTGGATGAACTTCTGCTTGTTCTTTTGTAATTTTTCCTTCTTTTACTAATTTTTGCACATAGCTATGGTCTTGTGTTAATTTTCTTATGAATTCTTTTCTTATTCTATAAATTCTACTATCTCCTATATGTCCTATATATACTTTATTATTATATATTAGACATATTTCTAAAGTAGTACCCATTCCATATAGTTCTGGTTTTTGTTGAGATTTTTCATAAACTACCATATTTGCATATTCCATACTACTACCTAATAGTTGAATTATGCTGTCTCTATCTTTTTCTATTTCTTTAAAATTATTTTCTATATAATTTTTTGCTGTTTCAACAGCTATTTTACTTGCTATTTCTCCTCCATTGTAGCCACCCATTCCATCTGCTAATATGTATAGTTGGACTTCATCTAATGAATTTGAAATATAGTAATAATCTTGATTCATTTCTCTGACTTTTCCTACATCAGATTTTGCATAAGCTTTTATCATCTTTTCACCTCTGTTCATTTATGGTTTAGCTTATTTATATTTTTACAATTTATTTTATATCATAAGTTTGTATTTTTTGCAATATATTTGATTGATTTTTGTATATCACTTGTATTTTTTTATTTGTTGAAGTATACTTACTTTACAATATAAATAATAAATTTTTAAGGAGGTTTTTATATGTCAACACCACATAATTCAGCTCAAAAAGGAGAAATTGCAAAAACTGTTATAATGCCTGGAGATCCTCTAAGAGCAAAATATATAGTAGAAAATTTTTTTGATGATTACAAATTAGTTAATGAAGTAAGAGGTATATATACATATACTGGAAATTATAAAGGAAAAGAAATTTCTGTAATGGCTTCTGGAATGGGAATGCCTAGTATGGGAATTTATAGCTATGAATTATTTAAATTTTACGATGTGGAAAATATTATTAGAATTGGCTCTTGTGGAGCTTATTTACCAGATTTAAAACTATTTGATATTATTCTTAGTGATAATGTATTTTCTGAAAGCAACTATGCTTTTACCTTAAACAATGATGATTGCCACATTATAAATTCTAACAAAGAATTAAATTCTGTTATTGAAAATACTGCTGAAAATAACAATATAAAACTATTTAAAGGAAATACTGTATGTACTGATTGTTTTGATGTTTACATGACAGATGTTACCAAATTTTTATCAAGAGTTCCTGATAACTTCAATCCAATCTCTGCAGAAATGGAAGCTTTTTCATTATTCTATAATGCAAAACTTTTAAATAAAAAAGCCTCTTGCCTAATGAGTGTAGTAGACTCAAAATACATCACAGAAATTGCAACACCAGAAGAAAGACAAACAGGACTAAAAAACATGATAAAACTAGCGCTAGATAGTGCAATCCAATTATAAAATATATAAAAATGTGCTTTACTCATTAATATAGAGAAGCCCAAAAAAGAAGTAGTATATTGATATTGCAGTGATCAGTGGGCGACCGTTTTAGAAAATGTTCAAACGACAGTGAATTACATTTTCTTAAATGGGGCAACGAAAATATCAATATACTACTTCTTTTTTGGGCGGTTCAATTAAAAATAGAACAAACCAATTATTTTTTAATCTGTAAAATCTTATACTTCATTATTCCAGCAGGAGCATTAACATCAACAGTTTGATTTTTCTTTGCTCCTAATAAAGCTGCACCTAAAGGTGATTCGTTTGAAATCTTATTTTCAGCTAAATCAACTTCTGTAGAACCAACTATTGTATATTCTACTTTTTCATCAAATTCTATATCTAGAACTTTAACAGTATTTCCAATTTGTACTGTATCTGTATCGATTTCTTTTTCATCTATTATTTTAGCATGTCTTATTTTGTTTTCTAATTCTGCTATTTTTACTTCATTTTCAGCTTGTGCTGTTTTTGCTTCATCATATTCTGAATTTTCTGATAAATCTCCAAATCCTAATGCTACTTTTATTCTATCTGCTATTTCTGCTCTTTTTTCTGTTTTTAAATAGTTTAATTCTTTATCTAAATTATCATATCCTTCTTGTGTTAGGATTACGTCTTTTTCTTCCATGTTATTTACCTCCATATTTTTAAGTATTGATATATATATTACGGCAGTTTTTTTATTTTGTCAAGCCGTTTTTTTACATTTTAATCTTTTAATAAGTCTTTTCCTTCTTTTAAATATTCATAACCAGAGAAAATTGTTGCTATTGTTTGTATTATCATCATTATTGTTACTATTGCATTTAATATTAATGCAAATCCTGTTAAATTACCTTTAAAGCATGCACCAAATGCATTTACATCTAAGAATGCTAGTATTATTGCTATCATTTGTGTTACTGTTTTTAATTTTCCCCAAACTGATGCTGCAACTACTTTTCCACCTTTTTCTACTGCAATTAGTCTGTAACCTGATACTATAAATTCTCTTGCTAAAACTATTACTGGTATCCAAGCTGGTAATTTTCCAAATTCTACAAGCATTATCATTGCTGCTAATACTAGTATTTTATCTGCTATTGGGTCTAGAAATTTTCCAAATGTTGTAACTTGATTTCTACTTCTCGCAATATAACCATCTAATTTATCTGTTATTGATGCTATAATAAATATCATATCTATTATTATATATGTTAATGGTATTCCTAATATTTCACTATTAATTCCCAAAAATGGTATTATAACCATTATTGGGACTAGTATCATTCTAAAAATTGTTAATTTATTTGCTAAGTTCATTTTTGTTTTTCTCCTTTATTTTAACATTTCTATTGCTTTTTGTAATTGTGTATCTTCAGATTCTGTTACATTTAATACATTTGTTACTGAGTCTGGTAATTTTACTTCTTCATCAGGAGCTATTCCTATTTTGTGTATTTTGTTTCTGTTTGGTGTTTGATATTCTTCTATTGTGACTTTTAGTCCACTTCCATCACTAAGTTTTAATATTTGTTGTATTACACCTTTTCCATAAGTTGTTGTTCCTACTGTTTTGGCTTTTCCTAAGTCTTTTAATGCTCCTGCAAGTATTTCTGAAGCACTTGCTGTATTTTCGTTTGTTAATATTATTATTGGCATATTTATAATTGGGTCTGTTTTTGCTTTTTTTACTGTTTCTTTATTGTTTTTATCTACTTCATATAGTAATACAGAGTCTTTGTCTGCTACATAATCTGCTATTTGTAATGCTTGGTCTACTATTCCACCACCATTGTTTCTTAAGTCTATAATTAATGATTTTATTCCTTGTTTGTTTAGTTCTTCAAATTTTGCTTTGAAGTCATCTGCTGTTGTTTCATCAAATGATGTGAAATTAATGTAACCTATATTATTTGAAAGTACTTTTCCTTCAACTTGATTTACTTTTACTTTTTCTCTTTTTAATTCGTATTTTTTTGTTTCTGTTCCTCTTAATACTTCTATTGTTACTGTTGTTCCTTCTTCACCTTTTATTTTATTAGATGCTATTGTCATTTCATCTGCACTATAATCTACTCCATCTACTGTTAATATTAGGTCTCCGGCTTGTATTCCGGCTTTTTCTGCTGGACTTCCTTTTATTGGTGCTAAAACTTGAATTTTTCCTTTTTCTGTGTTTTTAACCATATAAATTCCTATTCCTACGAAATTTCCCATTGTGTCACTTAGGTAATCTTCCATTTCATCTGCTGAAATATATTCAGTATATGGGTCTCCTAATCCTTCTATATAGCCTTTTATTGCTCCTTCTTTTAGTTTTTCTTCATCTACATCTCCTAAATAGTATTTGTCAATTATTTCTTTATATTTTTGTAATGTTCCTGCAATATCTTTACTGCTTGATGAACTTTTTGATGTTATTGATATTGGGTTGTTCACGAAGTACGTATATAATGATATTGATGTAACCATAAATGTTATAAATACTGCTATTGCTACAATCATTATAATTTTATAAATTTTATTTTTTCTTTCTTTGTCCATTTTTGTTTATATTAGCAAATGCTAATATAGCCTCCCTTCTTTTGATATGCCATAAATTTATTTTGAGCGGATTATCATCCGCTCTGTTTTACTTTTCTTTTTTAATTTATTCTTTTGAATTTTTATTATGATAATTTTTGTGCTCTTATTATGGTAAATAATTTGCAGGATTTACTCTATTACTATAGTAACCTGGATATGTTCTTACTTCAAAATGTAAATGTGGTCCTGTTGAATTTCCTGTGCTTCCAACTCTCATTATTTGTTGTCCTTGTTTTACTGTTTGTCCTTGTGAGACACTTATTGAACCAGCTTGTCCATGTGCATATAATGTAAATAAGTTGCTAGATGGATGATATATTATTATATAATTTCCATAACTTGTTGTTAAAGCCGCTGTTTTCATTACCACTCCATCAGCTACCGCATATATTGGCATTCCACTTACTCCACCTGCTCCAAAATCTACTGCTCCATGGTAACTTCCTGATGAGTAATACATTCCTGTTGTTATATAACTATTAACTGGTCTTATGAAACCTGCTGAACTTGTTCCACTGTTTGAACCTGAATTTGAATTAGATTTATTATTGTTTTTCTTTGCTTCTTCTGCAGCTTTTCTTGCAGCTTCTATTTGTGCTTGCATTGATCTTATTTCTTTATCTATTGCTTCATTATCTTTTTGTAATTCTGCAATTTGTTGTTGTAATTGTTGTTCTTCTGCAGATAATGCTGAAACTTTTGCATCTTTTTGAGCTTTTGCATCTTTTAATTGAACTGCAACACTTTCTTTGCTTGCTTTTGCTGTTGTTAATTCGTTCTTACTGTTTTCTATTTCTTTTTTAGCATTTTCTATTTCTTCTTTTTGTTTTTGTATTTCTTGTAACATTTCTGTATCATATTGTGTTACTTCTGATACTAAATAGTAATTTGATATAAAATCTGTTAGTCCTTCAGAACTTAATAATACATCTAAATATGATGTTTCTCCAGATTCATATACTGCAACTATTCTTTTTTCTAATGTATCTTGTTGTTCTTGATAATCATTTTCTGCTTGAGCAAGTTTTGTTTCTTGTTCTTTTATCTTAGCATTTGCATCACTTATTTGTGCATCTAATGAGGTTATCTGTCCTTGATAATCTGTTATTTGACTATTTAATTGTTCAACTTCTTTTAAGGTTTCATCTTTTATTTCTTTGACTTCTTCCTTTTTTTGTTCTGTTTCTTTTATTTTGTTATTATTTTCTTGTTGTTGACTTTTTTGGTTATTGATATCTGCTTGCGATACCGCCAAAGACATATTAAAACTTGCTAAAAGTACTGCTATTAATGTTGCTCCTAATACTTTTTTACATATTTTTTTCATATGTTCCTCCTAAATTTAATTTGTTGTATTTTGGTTTGTCGTATTTTGATTACTTGTGTTTTCTTCTCCTGGAACTAGTCCATTTGTTATATATGGAAGTGGATTTGTTGTTACACCATTTATTCTTACTTCGAAGTGTGCATGTGGTCCTGTTGAATAGCCTGTTGAACCAACTTTTAATATTGCATCTCCTCTTTTTACACTTTGACCTACTGTAACTAAAATTTCTGAGCCATGTGCATATAATGTTGAGATTCCTCCGCCGTGGTCTATTATTACCATATTTCCATATGCTGAATTCATTTCTGCCTTTACTACTATACCATCATTTGCTGATATAAAATTTGCTCCCATTGGTGCTGAAATATCGACACCTGTATGTAATTTATAAACTCCTGTTATTGGGTGTACCCTCATAGCATATTCTGATGTTATTTTTGTATAACCCGG
Source organism: Clostridium sp. 26_22 (assembly GCA_001916005.1). Classification (GTDB taxonomy): domain Bacteria; phylum Bacillota; class Clostridia; order TANB77; family CAG-508; genus CAG-269. Next base: position 31,261 of record MNRP01000039.1, on the reverse strand, counting down.
AACCGGCCAAGCTAGTGTTCCACCTATGTAGTTACTGTCTATTCCATTTGCTACTAAGGCTATTATTTGTCTGTTTATTTCTTCATATTGTTTGTTATATTCATCTATTTGTTGTTGTGTTTCTTGTTCTTGGTCTGAAAGTCTTTCTAAAAAGCTTTCTCTTAATTTTTTTGTATTTTGCAAAGTTCTTGTTGTTTTTGTTTGACTTTCTACAATTACTGCTAATTCGTTTTTTTGATTTTCTAATTTTTGTTTTTCTATATCTATTGTTTTTCTTTTTTCTTCTATATCTTGAAGTAATTCACTATCATATTGTGCTATTTCTGATATTACATAATAGCTTGATAGAAAATCTGATATACTGTTTGATTTTAGCAATAAGTCCAAATATTGGGTTTCTCCTGCCTCGTACATTGCTACCATTCTTTCTTCAAACAATTCTTTTTGATTTTCGTATTTTTCTGTTACTACATTTAATTTTGTTTCTACTTCATTTATAGAATTTTTTAGTTCTGTAATCTTACTTTCTTGTTCTTCTAATTCACTTTCTGATTTTGAAATTCTTTCATCTAATTTTTGAATTTGTTGTAAATTATCAGATATGTCTGTTTCTATTTCTGATAAATTTGCATTTGCCTCATCTAATTGCTTTTGTAATAATTCTTTTTGTGTTTGTAAATCTGTAGATGATGTAGTTGTATTTGAATTTTCATCCTCATCTGTTCCTTTTACTATGTATGTAAATGTTGTTGTAAAGCAAATAAGTAAGATTAAAACAATACATAAATTTTTACGCATGTTTACTCCTTATACTTTTAAATATTTTCTCATTGAGATTACACTTCCTAAAGCTCCTATACCTATACCTAATAACATATATACAACTATTATTGATGAAAGCATATCTTTAAAGCTTACTAAGTTCATGTTCATCATTTGCATAAATTTTATATTTACTGCTTCTTGAGCTAAAATACTATATGCTCCACCTACTAGTATTATAGAAATTAAACTTGCAATTACTCCTATTATCATACCTTCTACAATAAATGGCCATCTTATGAAGTTATTTGTTGCTCCAACATATTTCATTATTGATATTTCTTTTCTTCTTGCATGAACTGTTAATTTTATTGTATTTGAAATTATGAATATTGATATAAAAATTAATAATAGTAATATTACTCCTGTTACAATTCTAATTCCATTTGCTAGATTTATTAATGTTGTTACTGTTTCATCACTACTAGTTATTTTCTTAATATTTCCTAAATCCCATATTTCATTTTGTACTTCTTTGCTTTTATTTAAGTCTGTTAATGTTACTACATAAGATTCTGAAAATATTTTTACATTAAATCCATCTAGTACATTGTCTTTGTCTTTTAGTCTTTCTTTCATAATGTTTAGTGCATCTTCTTTTGTTTTACGTTCTGCTGTATTTACTCCGTTTAATGCTCTTATTTTTTCTCCAGTTTCTACTATTTCTTCTTCTGTTGCATCTGTATTTAAGAATACTTGAAATCCTTGTTCTGATTTTACTTGGTCTACAAAATGATTTATATTTTCTCCTAAAATTAGGAATATTCCAAATATTATCATTGTTGCACACATTATCATTAATGATGCTCCAGTTGATTTTTTGTTTTTGAATACGTTTCCGAATCCTTCCCCTATTAAATATCCAAATATATTATATTTCACAATCATAACCACCTTTTTTATCATCTCTTACTATAGTGCCTTTTTCTATGTGTATTACTCTTTTTTTCATTTTGTCAACTATGTCTTTTGCATGTGTTGCAACAACTACTGTTGTTCCTCTCATGTTTATTTCGTTTAATAAATTCATTATGTCCCATGCTGTGTCTGGGTCTAAGTTTCCTGTTGGTTCATCTGCTATTAGCATTGATGGGTTATTTACTAATGCTCTTGCTAATGCAACTCTTTGTTGTTCTCCTCCTGATAGTTCATTTGGATACATTTTTGCTTTTCCGCTTAGTCCTACTAATGATAATACCATTGGTACTTGTCTTCTTATGTGTCTTGGTGTTGCTCTTACTATGTACATTGCATATGCAACGTTGTCATATACTGTTTTATCTGGTAATAGTCTAAAGTCTTGGAAAACTACTCCCATACTTCTTCTTAAATATGGTACTCTGCTTTGTTTTAAAAATGTTGTGTCTTTACCATTTATTATTATGTTTCCAGATGTTGGTTCTTCTTCTTTTAGTATTAGTTTTATAAGTGTTGATTTTCCGCTTCCTGATGTTCCTACTAAGAATGCAAATTCTCCTTTGTCTATTACGAAGTTTGCATTTTTTACGGCTTTTGTTCCTGTGTCATATGTTTTTGATACGTTTCTAAATTCTATCATTTTTTATTTTCTTCCTTTCGTGATTTTGCTCACTTTTTATTTTATTTTTGTAAATTATTCCATTTTATTTGATTATTTTTTCTCTTCTAAATCATATCAATAATATGGTAATTTTGCAATAGTTTTCACAAAAAATTCACTAGAATTTTTTGACATTTTGGGAATAAAAAATAAACCCTCCTTATTAAACTTTTTTTGTCTAATAATTTGGGTTTATTTTATTTTTTTCTATTTTTGTTCTTTCTAATTAGATTCATTATCTTTTTGAATTGCTTCATCCAGGCTTGTACTTAAAAATTTAATACTTGCATAACCATCAGCAGATTTTCTTGTAGGTATTTCGCTACTATTTCCATCTAATAATTTTATATTAGTAAATTTTTTTCCTGAATAATGTATACTTTGTCCAGTATGAATTATATTATTTTCTGTTGATTCTTTAGAAATCGCATCACATCCTTCATATCCTGATACAAATGATGAACCACCTGCTCCTGCTTCACATTCATCAGCATAATCACTTGTTGTACCTCCATAGTATCCACCACCTGAACCAGCAACACCATCAGATTTTCCTGTTCCATATCCATTTTGACCTATACCAAACTTATATCCTGATGTTTGCGTTCCTGGTTTTGAACGTGCTCTATTTGTTAATCCACTTAAGCCTCCTCCGGCACCTCCTGATGTATTCCAAGAAGCACCTCCGGCCACCGTGCTGCAACCATTATTCTAGATTTTAAGCTTTTAAAATTGTCCCATTTACCTGAAACTAATCTAATATCTGTTGATCCTCCTCCTGCGCCTGCTGCCTCGTTATCTGACTGATCCCATGTTCCAAGTCCACCGCCATTATAGCCATTTGTTGAATCTTTTCCAGCTACTGCATCAGTTCCATGTCCACCTACATATACATATAGTGTTTCTCCTTGGTTTAGTTTAACTATTCCAGATGTATATCCTCCTTTTCCGCCTTTTCCTCTAATAGTATTATCTCCTACTGCATATCCTCCATTAGCTCCAAAACATTCTATTTTATAATATCCTGTTTCTTTAATTTCATATTTAGAATATGAACCTGTATAATCAAACTCTCCTGTTGTATTCAATGGTATTTCTGTTTTTGTATAATTGGTATATGTGCTAGAATAATTATCTTTTTCTATTTTTCCAACAGATATTGAACCTGTATATGCTGTTACTCCTACAGATGTTTTTGTCTTTCCATTTGCTGTTATTTCTCCATCATTTGTATAATTTTCATTATAAAAGATGTTGATTGAACCTCCTCCAGAATTTCCTCCTGGTTCTAGTGCACTTCCTCCAGAAGCTCCATTTGCTTCTATTGTTCCTTTGTTTAATATATTGTTTGACGCAATTATCAATAATCCTCCAGTTCCATTTTCACCATCACTTGCATTTCTACCACTATATTTTCCACCAGGGTTCCCTGCTCCACCTCCAGCGCCAGTATATGTAGCTCCGGAATCTCTAACAGCATCTCCTCCTTTTCCTCCATTTGGTGATCCTTTTTCTGCTGTGCCACTTAACCTTTTTCCTCCACCTCCGGCTCCACCGGAATAAGATGTTCCTATTGCACCTTCGCCTCCACCACCAGAACCTTTGGCTCCTTTTCCAGTTGCTCTATCTACTCCATTTCCTTCGCTTCCATCTTCTGGTACATATTCATAACTTCCATCTGTATTTTTCCATAAATATACATTTTGTCCTACTGCTTTTGCACCTCTTGCTGTCATATTTATTGTTCCATTATTTGTCAAAGTTCCTGTACAGTAAATCATCATTCCTTTTGGTCCACCATATCCATTTTTACTTGCATATGCTGTTAATGTTACTCCTTCATCTATTGTTAAATTTCCATTTACTTTTAATACTACCATATTTTTTGCATAATCTGATTCTGTTGCTACATCTGCTTCTGTTCCTAAAGATGTATCTGCTTTTATATTCAAATCTCCGTCAAATGAATATACTCTTAAACTATATGTTTCATCATCCACAGTTAGGTTATATAATCCAGTATTAATTTCATTATTTTTTAACGCATCTAATATACTTTCAGCTTCATATGCATTAGTTGTTGAATTTGTATTTACATCATATTTTTTTGACACTGTAACTGTATTTTTATTTGTTTGGTTTTCTATTTTTGCATTTATTGTTATTGTATTATCTTCATTTATTAAATTATTTTTTGTTAAGTCATAATCTGTTAATCCTATTTTTCCTGTTCCTTCTGTCCAATTTCCATTTTTTCCTATTTGGTAATATGTTTTAAATCCTGTTAAGGTTGTTCTATTTTCTATATCTATTACTTTATAGCCATTTTCACTGCTTATATTTGCTATATATATTCCATTATTATTTATAAATTCATCATCAGCACAAATGGTTTTCTCTTGTATACTTTCATTTGATTTCGTTTTCACTTTAAATGTATAATTTTGCTTTTTTTCCATAATATAATCTAGTGTAACTTGTTTTTTACTGTTTCCATATGTTTTTGTTCCATCTGGATATTCAACATATTCAATTCCACTATTATCATTTACATTTACTAAGGTTTTTATCTTGCTTTCATCACTATTATCATATACTTGATATGATATTAATGGCTGTTCTTCTGTTTCTTCATCTGCATTTTGTAATCTTCTATTAGTTATTTTTTCTATTATTTTAAAATTATTATTTAATAGGATAAATCCAATTATTACTATTATTAATATTATACTTATAATTTTTTTCTTGCTTTTTAAAATTTTTATCATAACTAAATTTATCCTTTCTTTTATCATTTTAGTAATTTGTATACGTACTTGTATATGTTCCATTTAGAAGTTGTCCTATTGAAATTGAGCCATCTCCGCCTGAACCACCTGTGACTAGATATCCATTTGGAGTAATTCCTTTTTGTGTAAGTATTGTTCCTGAGTTTTCATAATTATCGTTATAAAATATATTTATTGAACCTGCACCAGATGAACCTCCTGTTTCATTACTATCATATGTTGCTGTTCCATTTGATTGTATTATTCCTGTATTTATTAGTGAACTAGTTGAAATTATTAATAATCCTCCTGTTCCATTTCCACCACTTGGATTTCCAGATCCACCAGGATTTCCGGATCCACCTCCTGCACTTCCGTTTCCACCTGATCCTCCGGTTTTCATTTCCGATTAGTTCCATTGCTACTTACTACAGCTCCTCCACCAGTTCCACCAGAATAAGCCGTACCTTTAGAACCAGAACCAGAACTAGCCCACCCTATATTATAAATTGAGCCAGATCCACCGCCACCAGTTTGTCTATTTACTCCGTTCGTACCATTTTTTCCATTTGATCTAAAAGTAATCGCACTACCGCTAGGTGCTCCACTTATACCAGCACCACCATCGGCTCCAATTGCTGGTACATATTCATAAGTTCCATCTGTATTTTTCCATAAATATACATTTTGTCCTACAGCTTTTGCACCTCTTGCTGTCATGTTTACTGTTCCATGGTTTGCTATTGTTCCTGTACAGTAAATTGTCATTCCTTTTGGTCCACCATATCCATTTTTACTTGCATATGCTGTTAATGTTACTCCTTCATCTATTGTTAAATTTCCATTTACTTTTAATACAACCATATTTTGAGCATACTCTGTTGCTGTTGCTACATCTGCTTCTGTTCCTAAAGATGTATCTGCTTTTATATTCAAATCTCCATCAAATGAATATACTCTTAAACTATATGTTTCATCTTTAGCTGTAAGATTGTATAAACCAGTGTTAATGTTATTTTTCTCTAATGCTTCTAAAATACTTTCTGCTTCATATGAATTCTTTATTTCATTTGTACTTACATTATATTTTTTGGTTAAACTTACTACATTTTTTGTTGTCTCATTTTCTACTTTTGCACTTATTGATATTGTTTCATCTTCATTTATTAAATTACTTGTTTTTAAATCATAATCCATTAATCCTAATTTTTGTTTAAATTCTACCCATGTTTCATTTTCACCAATTTTATAATATATTTTATAACCATCTAATTTTATCTTTTTATTGATATCTATAACTTTATAACCATTTTCTTGACTTAAATTTTCTATACTTACTACATTATCATTTATAAAATTATCATTTATACAAACCTCTTGTTCTTGTATACCTTCATTATCTACTGTCTTTATTTTGAATTTATAATTTTCATCTTTTGTCATTTCATAATCTATTGAAACTTGTGTTTTATTATTTGTTTCTAGCTTTCTTCCATCTGGATATTCTATATATTCAATTCCACTATTATCATTTACATTTACTAAGGTTTTTATCTTCCTTTCATCACTATTATCATATACTTGATATGATATTAATGGCTGTTCTTCTGTTTCTTCATCTGCATTTTGTAATCTTCCATTAGTTATTTTTTCTATTATTTTAAAATTATTATTTAAAATTGCTACTAGTAAAATCACAAAAAATATTATTAGCACATATATAATTATTTTTTTATTTTTCAAAAATTTTTTCATAATTCTAACTTCCTCCTAAATAACTAATGGACTTTATTTTTTAAAATAATTTTTCTATATCATCTGCAGTAATTCCAAAATATTTCATTAATTCTTCCGCTTTTCCTGATTTTCCAAATGTATCTTTTATTCCTAATCTAATAAGTTTGCATGGATATTCATCTGTTAACACCTCAGATATTGCTGAACCTAGTCCACCTATTACGTTGTGGTCTTCTATTGAGATTATTTTTTTTGTTTCTTTTGCACATTTTATTATTGTTTCTTTGTCAATTGGTTTTATTGTATGAACATCTACAACTCTAATGTTTATTCCTTTTTGTTTTAAATTTTCTTGTGCTTTTATTGCTTCTGAAACTGTTACTCCTGTTGCAAATACTGTTCCATCTGTGCCTTCTCCTATTTGAACTGCTTTTCCTATTTCAAATTTTTGGTTTTCATTGTATATTATTGGTGTTGAAAGTCTTGCTAATCTTAAATATACTGGTCCATTTATTTTGCTTATTTCTTTTACTGCCCATTTTGTTTGTATATCATCTGAGGTTGATATAACTGTCATATTAGGAAGGGTTCTCATTAGTGATATATCTTCTATCATTTGATGTGTTGCTCCATCTTCTCCAACTGTTATTCCTGCATGTGTTGCACATATTTTTACATTTAATTTTGGATAACATACACTATTTCTAATTTGGTCATATGCTCTTCCTGCTGCAAATACTGCAAATGTGCTAACATATGGTATTTTTCCACATGTTGACATTCCTGCTGCTGTTGATACTAAATTTTGTTCTGCTATTCCCATGTCAAAAAATCTTTCTGGAAATTCTTTTGCAAATATGTTTGTTTTGGTTGCTGTTGATAAGTCTGCATCTAGTACTACAATATTAGGATTTTCTTTTCCTAATTCTGCTAATGCTTCTCCATAACTTTGTCTTGTTGCTTTTTTGTTGTTTATATCCATAATATAAAATCTCCTTTTCTACAAAACACTTCCTATAATACCTGCATCATTCCCTAGTGCTGCTGGTATTATTATTAATTCTTCCCTTTTATTAAATAAATATTGTTTTTTAATAATATTTTGTATTAATCTATCTAATAATACATCTGAAAAATAAACGAAACTTCCACCAATTCCTATTGCTTCTGGTTCGAATATATTTATTAAATTTGATATTCCTATACTTAAATATTCTATATATTCATCTATTACTTTGTTTATTTTTTCATCTTTAGGATTTTTTCTAATAATATCTAGTAATTCTTGTCCTCTTATTTTTTCATCTACGCCTAAGATTTGTCTTAAGTTTGTTTTTAAAGCTTTCATTGAAGCATATTTTTCAAAGCATCCTTGTTTTCCGCAATTGCATTTTATTCCATCTCTTTGAATTACCATATGTCCAAATTCACATCCAGGCAAATCACCTGTATCTAGTAATTTGTCATTGATTATAACTGCTCCACCTATTCCTGTTCCTAAAGTTAAAAATAAACTTCTTTTATAATCTTTTAAAGCTCCTATTGTATTTTCTGCAAGTGCTGCACATTTTGCATCATTTCTTATTTTTATTGGTAATTGAATTTCTTTCTTTAAATTTTCTACTAAGTTATATTCTTTTACTCCTAAATTTACTGATTTTAGTATTTGTTCTTTTTTTATTGTTCCTGGTACTGCTATTCCTATTTCCGTTATTTTGTATTTTGATGAAAATTCTTTTACATTTTTTATTATATAACTTTCGATTATGCTTTTTATATCTTTTTTGTCTTTGTTTAAAAGTCTTTTTTCTACTTTTTCTATAATGAAGTTTTTATTATCTATTACTCCTACTCCAATATGGCTTCCACCTAAGTCTATTCCTATTTTCATAATTACTCTCTTTCTTTTTATTATATATGTCTGTGAAGAACAAGTTCATATGGAAAAAATAATAGGGAAAAAATGGACGTCCCTTTTTCCCCTTCTCTTTTTTCTTTTAACATTTCTATGCTAATCCTGCTGCTGAGAATAAGAATCCTCCCATATATGTTTGAATACATGGTGCAAGTACTACTAATACGAAGAATACTAAAACTACTCCTACTATTAAATAACTTACTTCTGGTAGTGCTTTCATTACTTTTTCTAATATATTGTCTATGTCTATTTCCATATATTCTACTAATTTTTCCATCATTTCTGCTAAATCTGTTTGCATACCTATTTTTAGCATTTCTGTCATCATTGCTTTTGTTAATCCTGATTTTTCAAATGGTTCTATCCATGAATCACCTATTAATATGTTGTTCATTGATGTTTCTACTATTGATAACATTACATAGTTTTGTACTACGTTTTTACTTACTTCTATTGCGTCTTGTATTCTCATTCCATTTTTTAGGTTTAATAACATAGCTTTCATTAATCTTGAGAAATCTAGAGCAAATATTAGTTGACCAAATATTGGCATTTTATATTTAAAGTAGTCAAAATTGTATTTTCCTTTTGGTGTGTTAATATAAAATATTATTCCTGCAACTATTGCTATTATTATTGCTGTTGGTATATACCAGTAGTGCATCAATCCATTGATTACTCCTTGGAACCATATTGTAGCTGCTGGTAATTTGTCTGTTGATCCCATTTCATCATATACATTTTGAATTGCTGGTATTGCTACTAATGTTCCTACAACTAACATTACTAATATTAATGAAAATTGTACTATATTTGGAACTAGTATTGATCTTATTTTTTTGTTTAGTGCATCTGATGTTTCTAAGTAGTTTACAGCTTGTTCCAAAGCATTTGTTAGTGAACCTGATAGTTCTCCTACTTTTATCATGTTTATATATAAGTATGGAAATGTGTCTGAGTAATATTCCATTGTTGTATACATATTTTCTCCGGCTTCTACGCCTGCTAAGATATCTTCTAGAATTCCTTTAAATGTTACATTTTCTGTACTTTCTATTATGGTTTTTAGAGCATGTATGTTATTAAAATTTGCTTTTTTTAGTAAATAAAAGTTTTGTGTGAATATTACTAAATCTCTATTGGTTATTTTTTCTGTTTTTGATAAGTACATACTTATTTTTTCTTTTGTTGTAGTTGTTTTCTTTGTGTTTATTTGTGTTGTATTTACATTTTGCATTATTTCTTCAATGTCTTTTATGTTTTTCTTTTTTGTCTTTTTCTTTCTTGAAGAATATGAAACTTGTTCTATTGTTATTGGCATTAGTTCATTGTCTTTTAATGCTCTTAATAAACTTTGTTTACTTGCAGCTTCTACTCTATTTCTTACTACTACTCCAGAACTAGTTACAGCTCTATATGTATATGTAGGCATCTTTGCACCTCCTTATTTCTAATTTCTGTTACTGTCTTTTCTTATTTTCATTTGCATTATTGTTCTATTTAATATTTCTAAGTTTTTTTCTTCTATTTGTGATTTTGCTTGGTCTAATGTTATTTTATCATTTACAAATAATTCTGCTATTGAATTTATTAATCCAATACTTCCTTTATCTGCACTACTTTGTATTGCATCTTCTATTTCTGATACACTTATTTTGTCTTTTCTTATTATTCCTGAAATTATATTGTCTACTACCATTACTTCTGGTACTAATACTAATTTTCCATCTCTTCCTCTTAAAAGTCTTTGTGATACAACTAGTTTTAATAATGATGAAAGTAGATATTTTATACTTGCTTGGTCTCTTACTTCATAGAAGTTTATCATTCTATCTATTGTTTCTGCACATGATTTTGTATGTAATGTTCCTATTACTAAATGTCCTGATTCTGCCATTTCTATTGCTGCTTCCATTGTTATTTTGTCTCTTATTTCTCCTATTACTAATATATCACAGTCTTCTCTTAGTGAGTTTTTAACACCATCACTAAATGTTAATGCATCTCCACCTTTTCCAACTTCTTTTTGTACTATTAATGATTTTTTTGAATGATGTTTGTATTCTACTGGGTTTTCTAGTGTTAGTATTTTTTTGTTTTGTGTTTCATTGATTTCGTTTATTAATGCATTTAATGTTGTACTTTTACCAGAGTTTGTTTTTCCTGTTACTAGTATTAATCCTTGTTGTTGATATGTCATTCTTCTTATTATGTCTGGTAATCCTAATGATTCGTATGGTGGTAATGTGTTTTTTATAAGTCTTAAAGTACATAATGGTATATCATCTGATAATGATATATTTACTCTTAAACGAATTCCATTGTATTCATATGATGTGTCTAATTTTCTTGTTGTATTGAATAATTCGTCTTTATCTACATTTCCTCTTACTAGGAAATCATACATTTCGTTCATATCATCTACTGTTAGTACTTCCATTTCTTCTATTGGTACTAGCTCTCTTGCTATTCTAAGCATTGGTTTATTTCCACATATTAAATGCACGTCTGAGGCATCCTTTTCTATTGCTCTATCTAAGATTTTATCCATATTCATGGCGTTTTCCCCTTTCTTTTGTTTAATATATTAATAATTTTTTATTTACTTCTTCTAATGTTGTGTCTCCAGCTAGTACTTTTTTAATTCCATCCACTACTAGAGGTCTATAATTTTCTTCAATTGCTTTTTTTCTAATGTCTATTGTAGAAGCTCCTTTTACTATTAATTCTTTTATTTCTTCTGATATATTTAATATTTCGAAAAGTCCTATTCTTCCATAATAACCTAAGTCATTACATTTTTTGCAACCTACTGCTTCATATGTTTTTAATCCTGTAAAGTCAATTGTTTCTCCATATTTTTCTGCTATTTTTGTCATTATTTCTTTTTCTTCTTTTGTAAATTCTCTTTCTTTTCTACAGTTTGGACATAGTCTTCTTACTAATCTTTGTGATACTGATGTTGCTAATGTACTTGAAATATCATAGTCTGATACTCCCATTTTTCTCATTCTGTTTATTACTTCTATTGCATCTATTGTATGTATTGTAGATAAAACATAGTGTCCTGTTTGTCCAGCTTGTATTGCTATTTCTGCTGTTTCTTGGTCACGAATTTCTCCTACTAGAATTATGTCTGGGTCTTGTCTTAAAACTGTTCTTAATGCTCCTGAGAAAGTTGATTTATTTCCTATTTCTATTTGATTTAATCCATCTATTCTTATTTCAACAGGGTCTTCTATTGTTGTTATATTTATTTCTGGGCTATTTAAATAGTCTATAATACTATATAAGGTTGTTGTTTTACCTTCTCCTGTTGGTGCAGCAATTATTGTTATACTGTTTCTTTTGTTAAAGCTTTTTTTCAAATCTGCTTCTGTTCCTGGATAACCTAATTCAAAAATATTTCTAATATCTGTATCTTTTTTTAGTAATCTTAAAACGAATTTTTCTCCACATACATTTGGCTGAGAAGATACACGAATATTGTAATCATCATATAATAAGATTCTACCATCTTGTGCTTCTTGTTTTTCTTGATGCATATTTGATATTGCTTTTAATCTTCCTATTACTTGTTGTTGTTTTTCTTTTGGAATTGTTGAATCTGTAAATAATTCACCATCTATTCTATATCTAACTCTTACTTCATTCATAAGTGGTTCTATATGAATATCACTTGCTCTTTTTTCCATTCCTTTTTTTATAATGCTATCAACTAACTCTACAATTGTTCCTGAAGCTGTTGGTTGAGCTATAGGTTTTACTACATCTGTGTCTAGAGCATCTAATATTTTATCTATGTCTTTTTCAAATGTTATGTATGGCTCCATGATTAAGCCTTTATTTAATAACATAAGTTTTACTGTGTCCATTTTTGTTTTGTTGAAATTATCTGCAAAACATACTTTTATTTTTCCGTTTTCTACATCAAATGGTACACATTGATTTTTTCTAGCAATTTCTAATGGCATATAATCTGTTAATTTTACTTTTATTGTATTTCCTGTAAGTAAAATTCCGTCAGTTCCAACAATATCTCCTATTGTTTGAATTAATACTTGAGGATCACATACTTGTAATATGTGTAAAATGTCTCCTAATTTTGTATTAGAATGTTCTCTTTGATATTCTAAGGCTTTTTGTATGTCATTTTCTGTTACTATTCCTCTTTTTACTAATTCAACCCCTATAGGTTGTCTTCTTCTCATATCCATAGCTAATCTTCCTTTCTTTTGTTCTCTATTTCATTATACTATATAATTCTACTATTTTGTTGTTTTTTTGTCATTTACTATTATTTGCCATTTTTTATTGTATATGTCATCATATTTTTTCCTGTTTTATCTACTTTTCCTGATTTAAATTCTATGTTTATTATATAATTTGAGTCTTGATATTTGTATGAAAATTCACATTTTTCTACGTTGTCACATAGTTTGATTTTGTTTTTATATATTGATTTATTTTCTTCCATATATGTGTATTGATTTCCACTTGAGAAAATAATGTAATTGTTTTTACATTCTACTACTCTGTTATTGCTATTATTTATTTCTTCTGTAAAATAGCTTAAGAATTTGGTATATTGAGTAGTTGTATTATCATTAATCGCTGATGTATCTATATTTTTATAGAAAAATGTTGTCAAAGTTGATATTGATGCAACTACAATTACCATTCCAATAACATATATTATTAAAGAAGTTAATGTTACACCTTTATTATTTTTCATTAGATTACTCCTTTGTTACATATGTTGAAATTTGAACATTTTGTGTTCCTTTTCTATTCATATAAGAAATTTCAACTGTAATTTCTTTTACAATATTGGCTTGTTTAGTTTGGTCGTTTTTTATAAGTACATAATCTTTTATTGATATTTTTTTGTGATAACCTGTAAATTGACCGTTTTCATCGTTTATATCTTCTTCTGAAATTATATCTTCTTGATTTATTCCTTTATCTTGATAGCTTTCTAAATAACCTTCTGCTTTTATAATTTCAATTTCATCAACCGCATATGAAGTTGCTTGAGTCTTTTTTTCTATGTCTTTAGAATTCAAATTGATATTTGCTATTATGTTTGCAATTATAGCTATAAATATTGTGACTATTATTACAGATGCTACTATATCAATTCCTGAAATTCCTTTTTCACTTCTAAAATCCATATATCATTTCCTTTCCGTTAATAGCTTTGTAAAATCAAGCAAAGCGTACCTATTAACCACGCCATATTTGCAACTCCGTAGATAAAATCCAAAGCAAATATTTTCATTATTTAATTTTGTGTTTTTATATGATTTTTTTGAACTTAATTTTTTTATAATCAAGTATAATGCTATTGCTATTAATGTTACTATTACAGTGTTTATTGCAATATATTCTCCTGTAAATATTGCCATTATAATTACCATTATTAATATTGATAATGTGTAATTACTTTTTGCTTTTTTCTTTAATACTATTGTGTCGATAAATAATAAAATTGCTAGAATTAGTAAATATATAACATATCTATATATACTAGTTCTGTCTATTATGTATAGATATACTATATAAGTAATTGAAATAATAACTCCATACATTAATACAGGTTTGTTTATGTTTTTGAATTCTTTGTCTATACCTGCTATCAATATAATGAAAGTGAAATATAATACAAAGAAAGCATAGTCTATAATTTTTATTTTTTCTAAGCTATATATGTTTAAATTTAGTAAAAATCCAAATAAAACAAATAGTAAGCCAGAAACTATTTCTACTATGAAATATCTTGGTCTTATTTTTTGTTTACAATATTTGCATTTTGCTCCTAAAAATATATAACTAAATACTGGTATTAAATCTAAAAATCCTAATTTGTGATTGCAATTCGGGCAATATGAATGTGTGTGTGTTATATCTTGTCTTTTTGGAATTCTATATAATGCTAATGTGTAAAAACTTCCAAATGTTATTCCCATTGCAAATAAGATTATGTAAAAAAATATATTTAATATATCCATTTATGCTCCCTCTTTTTATTTTTTAAAATAGGCATATACATATTTTTTATGCATATGCCTTTTATAATTTTTACATTATTTTAAATATTTGTTAATTTCATTACTATATTCGTTTAATGTATTTGACTCATTTGCAGCTGCATTTTTTGTTTCATTTCCAGCTCTTTGAGCTTGTCCGAATAAGTTAGTTTGTTGTAATGTAGCTATTGATATACCAGCTAATATTAATAATATTATGATTGTTATAACTAATGCTACTAAAGTAATACCTTTTTGTTGTTTCATTAATGTCATCCTCCTTTTCTTTTGATTATTTATATTTGACCTATATTTATATAAAATAAATATAATGTTAATAACTTAATTATTTTGTACCTTTATCTGGTAAGTACCCTTGTTGAGTATTGTCTGTTGTTGTATTTGTATTTGTTGTTGATGAATTTCCGGTTGTTCCAGAATTTACTGTATTTCCACTTGTCATATTTTCTGTAGTAGTATTTTGGCTTTCAATTGATTCAAATGGATTTTTCTTTCCAGATACATAATCTTTTGTTTTTTTGTAATTTGTTAGGTCTGTTGCAGTTACTTCGTATGTCATAATTACTTGTGAATCATCAACATTTTCACTTGTAGATAATTCTTCTTTAACATTTTCAGGAGTAGTATATGAAACTTGTTGCGGAATTATTTTATTATTTGGTACATATTCATATAGCAATATACCAAGTATTAATATGATTGCTAATATTAATAGCAAAACTATTATAATTTCCTTGATAATATTTTTTGTTTTCATCTTTTTCTCCTTTCTAATTATTTTGTTGTATTTGACGTAGTGTTGTTTGCTGTAGTATTTGTTGTAGTATTATCTACTGTATTATTATTTTGACTTGTAGTTTCTGTTTGTGTTGTTGTACTCGTTGTTGAAGAGAGTCCTTCTATTTTAACATCTTTACATACAAAAGTAGCTTGTAATGTACTTGTATCACTAGATGAATCTGCTAACATTTTGAATTCTTCAATTTTAAATCCTAATGAAGAATCATCTTCTATATCTGTTATAAATTCTGCAATTCTCGCATATGCTCCAGTCACTGTAAAATTCAAATTATAAGTATCTTCTGTTCCTGATGAACTTCTTGATACATCCATTTTCATTTCTACTCCTTCAGTTTTTGCATGTGTTCCAATTCTTACATATAAATATTCTATTTTATAACCACCTAAGAATTGATTTGCTGTTTGTGTTTGACTTTCTGTGCTTACATTTACCATCTCTTCATATTCTTGTTTTTCATTTTCTAGTTTTTTTATTTGGTCATTTAAATCATTTATCTTTTTTTGATAATCTGTACTAGCTAATTTTGTTGCTTGTTGAATTGTCGTATTTAATTGTTCATCTTCTTTTTTTATATCTTTAATTCCTAAAACAGATAATTTACCAACGTTTATTCCTTTTATCATTGTTATTCCTGTTAATATAATTAATAAGATGATAATAGCTGTTATTAATAGTTTTTTCATGGTAAATCACCTTCTATCTTTATTGTAATTACGCCATTTGCTTTTTGGCCTGCTGTTGATATTACATTTGTTAATACTGGTTCTAATTGCATATTTGTTACTAAAAATCCTAATTGCTCATATTTGTTTGATTGAGCTTGTATTTCTATATGCGTAGCCGATGTGTTTTGTATCGATGTTATTTGCACACCTGTAGGCATTATATACATTAATTTATTTAATAAATTTGGTATTGCTTTTTTAGTTTTGTTTATGTCATTTATTTTGTCATTAACTTTTTGTAAATTGCTTATTTTTGTTGTATACTCTGTTGTTTTTGTTTGTAACTTTGATTTGTCATTGTCTATCAATTTCATTTGTGAATTTGTATTCGCTATAGATTTGTTTGCTTCATCCATTTTATTATCTATTTGATTTTTTATCATTGTAGAAAAACCTGAATAGACAAAAAATAGTATTAACAGTCCAGTTGCTGTTCTAAGCATTCCTTTTTCCACTTTATCTAATGGTACATTAAAATCCATTGTAAATGCTGAACTTTTTAGAAGTTTTTCCAAAGGATTTGGTTTACTAGATTTGTTTTTGTCTTTTTTACTAGATCCTATTTCTATTTTTAAGAAATCAGGTAATCTATCTGAAAAACTTGCCTTTTTAAAGTTTATTCCTGTTATTCCTTCTCCTAGTCCGCTTATTGCTAAAGAAATTGCTGAATTTACTTCTACATAATCCTTAATGTTAATTTCTGGCGAAATTTTTATAAATCCTGGCTTTAAAATTTCACACTTTACGTTTTCTAAATACTCTTCAAAATATAAATCTATATTATTTATTAACGCAGCTGTTCCTGTTATATATACTCTGTCTATTTTTTCAATACTTTCATTCATTATCTTTCTTATTTGTCCAACTATTTCATATAATGTTGGCATAATATCTTCTAAGTAATTTGTATCAACATCTGTTAAGTCTCTGCCATCAGAGGTATAGATAGTTGTTTCTTTGCAAATTTCATAAGCTTTTGAATAAGAATTTTCTTTGATGTTTATTTTATCTAAAAATTCTTGGCTTCCTACATCTAGTGTTTTAACATCATAAACTTTTTGATCTAATATTGTTGTTATTGTTGTTTTTTCTTCAATATTCACTATTAGAGCGTTTTCCTTTGGTTCAAATTCTTTGACATCTGGAATTGTCATTCCAATTGGACTTATATCTTGTAATCTATAGCCATTAAATCTTTGTATTTTTTTATTCAATTCTATTTTATTTTGACTTATATGAATTACTTTTAATTTTTCTTTATCTTGCACATTAGGAGCAATTGCATATCTTGTTTCAAATACATTTGGATTGTAATTTTTATCTGAGCAATATGCTTCAAATTCTGTTTTTATTGCTTTTGGTAAATCCTTTTTACTTAACAATGCAAACATATTAAAATAATTATATATTTCTTCTGAAAGATTTATACTAATTGGTGTTTTATAACTATATGTTTCTTCTACAATTTGTTTAATAGTTTGATCTATGTTGTCATAGAATTTAACGCCATATGACTCTACTTTTAATTGTTCACGTTCTTTTGAAACTTTTGCATATTTAATTATGTTGTTTTCTATATATATTCCAAGGCAACTAGACATTTTTTCTCCTCTTTATTTTTTATAATTTATTCTACTTTTATTTTTTACTTTTTTCAAATTAAAATACTTGTTTTATTTTACAATTTATGATATTAATTTCTTTTTTATTTTATCGTTTTTTAGCAAAAAGTCAACACTTTTAATTGAAATGTAATATAAATGTAATATGTCTGTAATATTTTATTTTTTATGTAATTTGCATATAAAAAATCCATCCTGTTTTTTGTCTGTGAATATTGTTTTTTCATATTTTTTTGTGAATTGTGAATTGTTTTTTAAAAATTCATTTACTAAATTTTTGTTTTCATCTTTTAGTATACTACATGTAGAATATACTAATTCTCCTCCGCTTTTTAAATATTTTGAACAATTTTCTAAAATTTTTTCTTGAATTTTTGTTATTTCTTCTATGTCTTCTTCCTTTCTTTGCCATTTTATATCTGGTTTTCTTTTTATTACTCCAATTCCAAGGCATGGTACATCTAATAAAATTTTGTCAAATTTTCCATTTAATTCTTTATAGTATTTAGTTGCATCCTTAGTATTAGTTGTTATTATATTTATTCCTAATCTTTTTGCATTTTCCATTACTAATTTTGTTCTATGTTCATGAATATCCCAAGCTTCTATATTACCTTTATTATTCATTAATTCTGCCATATATGTAGTTTTTCCTCCTGGTGCAGAACACGCATCTAAAACATTTTCATTTTCTTTTGGTTCTAGCACTTTAGCTGTTAGTCCTGCTGAAATATCTTGAATTGTAAAATTTCCTGCTTTGAATAAATCCATATTTTCTAGATTTTTAACTCTTTCTAAAATCAAAAAATCTTCATATTCTGTTTCTTGGAATTCTATATTTTTTTCTTTTAGTGAATTTTCTAATTCTTGTTTTGTGTTTTTTAATTTGTTTATTCTAATTGTTACTTTTGGATGAAGGTTTGAACTTTCGCAAATTTCTTTTGTTTTTTCTAACCCATTGTCTTCTATTAGTTTTTTTACAATCCATTCTGGCATTGATGTTGTTTTTGATATTCTTTCTACATTATTTTTTATTTGGAATAGTTCTTCATAGTCTTCTTTTTCTACCTTTCTTAATATTGCATTTACGAAATTAGAACTTGAGGTGTGTCCGTATCTTTTGGCTAGGTTAACACTTTCATTGACAGCTGCTGATTTTGGTATTTTGTCTAGGAATATGATTTGGTATATTCCCATTCTTAGTATGTTTATGATCCATGGTGATATTTTTTTTAGTTTTATTTTTGAGTGTTTTTTTATAATTGTGTCTAGGGTTAGTTTCCAGGTTGTTACTCCATATGTTATTTCTGATATTAGGCCTATGTCTTTTTCGTTTAATATTTTTCTGTTTTGTTTTAGTTCTTCGTCTAGGGCTAGGTTGGAGTAGGCTTGTTCTTGGTTTATTTTGTATATGGTTTTTAGGGCGATTTCTCTTGGTTTGTTTATCATTTTGTTTTCTCCTTTTCTTGAATTATTTTTTTAGTATTTTAAGTCTGAGTTTTTTAGTTGACCGCTCAAAAAAAGTAATTTATTAATTTTTTTCGCTTCCCCATTTAAGAAAATGTAACTCTCTGGCGTTCGTAACATTTTCTAAAACGGTCCCCACTGAGCTTCAAAAATTAGTAAATTATTTTTTTGAGCTTCTCTACTTGTTTGGAACTATCGCTTTTTTATTATATAACTTTTTTTGTATTTTTTCTATGTTTTGTATATTTTTTTCTTTTTTGGTTAAAATATGGTTAAATGATTTTAGGAGGTTTTTATGGATATAGAAAAACATTTGATTATTACTGGTTCTTCTGAGGTTTCTTGGAAGGATGCTATTGTTAAGGCAATTTCTGAGGCTTCTAAGAGTATTGATTATTTGTCTGGTGTTAAGATTTTGGAACAGAGGGCTAATATTGATGGTAATAAGATTTCTGAGTATTTTGTTGATTTGGATATTAGTTTTCTTATTGATTTGAATAGAAAGGATGATAGATAATGAATCCGATTGAGAGTAAGCAAACTTATCAAGAGTATGTTAATAAGAAATCACCTAATTCTCCTATTTGGAAGAATTGTTTTAATGCTTTTTGGGTTGGTGGTTTAATTTGTACTATTGGTCAAGTTATTTTGAATATTTGTAAGGCTAGGGGTTTTGATCAGGCTACTTCTGGTACTATTGTTTCTATTATTTTAATTGGTATTTCTGCTTTTTTGACTGGTCTTAATATTTTTAATAAGATTGGTAAGTTTGCAGGTGCTGGTTCTTTAGTTCCTATTACAGGTTTTGCAAATTCTATTGTTTCTCCTGCTATGGAATATAAGTCTGAAGGTTATGTTATGGGTGTTGGTGGAAAGATGTTTACAGTTGCTGGTCCTGTACTGGTTTTTGGTATTTCTGCTTCTATAATTGTTGGTATTGTTTATTTGATTTTTAATACTCAGACTATGACTTTGGTATAATTTTCTATCTAGTATCTGTTGGTATATATATGCTATTTTTTGTATAGCCTGAACTTCGTTACGCACCAAAGTAATTCTAATCATATAGCAATGAACCTACTCAAAAGGGTTTGAGATTCTTCATTGCTATATGCTAAGAATTCCTATTGTTGCTCCGCTTGCAACGGCTATACAAAAAATAGCATATATATACCAACAGATACTAGATAGAAAATTAAAACTAATATATTATAAAGGAGTTGATTTTTTGCAAAAGATTGGAAAACAAACTATAAAATTTGATAATCCACCTACTATTTTGGAGTGTGCTTCTATTGTTGGTCCTAAAGAGTCCAAAGGTCCTCTAGCTAAATATTTTGATCAAACTTTAGAAGATGAATTTTGGGGCGAAAAGACTTGGGAGAAGGCTGAAAGTAAAATTATAAAAGAAACTGTTAATACAGTAATTCATAAATCTGGAATTTCTTCTGATAAAATAGATTGCTGTTTTGCTGGTGACCTTTTAAATCAATGTATTTCTTCTAGCTTTGGACTTAGAGAAATTAATCTTCCATTTTTTGGTGTTTTTGGCGCTTGTTCTACTTTTGTTGAGTCTATGTGTTTAGGTTCTATTTGTATAGAAAGTTTTGCTGAAAATGTTTTGTGTGCTACGTCTAGCCATTTTTGTAGTGCCGAAAAACAATTTAGGTTTCCTCTTGAGTTAGGAAATCAAAGACCTCCAACTGCTCAATGGACTGTTACTGGGTCTGGTGCTGTTATTCTTTCTAAAAATGGACAAGGTCCTTATATTACTCATATTACTCCAGGAAAAATTGTTGATATGGGAATTAAAGATGCAAATAATATGGGAGCTGCTATGGCGCCTGCTTTTGCTGATACTTTGGTAACTCATTTTTTAGATACTGGTAGAAATCCTAGTTATTATGATGCTATTATTAGTGGAGATTTAGGTTATATTGGAAAAGATATTGCTATTGATATTGCTAAATCTCAAGGTTATAATATAAAACAAAATTATAATGATTGTGGTGTTTTGATTTTTGATAAAAGTTCTCAAGATACTCATTCTGGTGGTAGTGGTTGTGCTTGTTGCGGTACTGTTTTTTCTGGTTATTTATTTAAACAGTTGAAAGAAAAGAAGATTAAAAAATTACTTTTAATTGCTACTGGTGCTTTGATGAATTCTACTTCTTCTCAACAAGGTGAAAGTATTCCAGGGGTTGCTCATGCTATAAGTATCGAGTTATAAAAATAAGTATTTAATTACAAATATTTGAAAGGATTGATTTTATGAATATCGATTGGGCTAGCGTTTTTAATTTGATGTCTCTTTTGAAATGTTTTGTTGTTGGTGGTCTAATTTGTGTTATTGGACAGATTTTAATTGATAAAACTAAATTAACTCCTGCTAGAATTTTGGTTGCTTTTGTCACTACTGGTTGTATTTTAGGCGGTCTTGGTATTTATCAATATGTTGTTGATTTTGCTGGTGCTGGCGCTACTGTTCCACTTACTGGATTTGGTTATAATTTAGCCAAAGGTGCTATTGAAGGTGTAAAAGAAGCTGGACTTGTTGGTGCTTTTACCGGTGGTGTTAAGGCTGCTGCCGGCGGAATTGCTGCTGCTGTATTTTTTGGTTATTTAGCTTCATTAATTTCAAAACCTAAAATGAAAAAACAATAAAAATGTTTTAATTTAAAAATAAAAAAAGAGGATTATATTAGCTGAGCTATTAATCCCTTTTTTATTATTTTATTTAATTATGCATTTTTTGCTATTTCAGCAACTTCTGCAAATGCTTTTGGATCACTTACAGCGATTTCAGCTAACATTTTTCTGTTTATTGTAACATTAGCTTTTTTAAGACCAGCGATCATTTTGCTGTATGTTGTTCCATTCATTCTTGCAGCAGCATTAATTCTTGTTATCCATAATTTTCTAAAATCACTTTTTTTATCTTTTCTTCCTACATATGCGTAAGATAATGATTTCATAACTGCTTGGTTAGCATTTCTAAATCTATAATGTTTTGCTCCAAAATATCCTTTTGCTTGTTTTAATATTTTTTTATGTCTTGCTCTTGTTGTTCTTGCTGTTTTTACTCTTGCCATTTTATTTCACCTTCCTTGATTTCTTTTATTTTAATTATAATATTAACCACCATATGGTAATAATTTTTTAATTGTATTTTCACAAGTTTTACTTGCATAAGCATTTTGAACTTTTCCTGATTTTTTTTGTCTTTTTGTTTTGTTAGCTAATAAGTGTCTTCTGTTTGATTTTGTTCTTTTTACTTTTCCTGTTGCTGTTAATGAATATCTTTTTTTAGCAGCTTTGTTTGTTTTTAATTTTCCCATGAGTTTTTCTCTCCTTTCAATATTTTATATAAAATGCATTATTATGCTTTTTTAGCTAGTATTGTGAACATGTTTCTACCTTCTAGTTTTGGTTGTTTTTCAACTGTAGCAACATCTTCTAATTTTTCTATGAATTTGTTTAAAACATTTTCTCCAGCTTTAGAGTTGTTTACTTCTCTTCCTCTAAATCTTACTGTTATTTTTACTTTGTTTCCATCTTCTAAGAATTTTCTTGCATTTTTTGATTTAAATTCAAAATCGTGTTCTTCAATATTTGGAGTTACTCTTAACTCTTTAATTTCTAGAACTTTTTGCTTTTTCTTAGCTTCTTTTTCTTTTTTAGCTTGCTCAAATTTGTATTTTCCATAATTCATTATTTTGCAAACTGCTGGTTTTGCATTTGGTGATACTAGTACTAAGTCTAAGTTTTCTTCTTCAGCTTTTTCCAAAGCTTCTTTTGTTGACATTACACCTAGTTTTTCCCCATTTGACCCTATTAATTGAACTTCTTTTTCTCTTATTTGACCATTGATTGGTAATTCTTGTTTAATGTTCAAACACCTCCATAAAATAAAAAAATTGACTTTGTGTTACAAGCCAATTAATACATAATTCCATAATTTAAAATTATTGGTAAAATTAATATTTTCTAACCTTTTGTTTATCTAACTAAGGTGAGAAGTTAATTGCTTCTTCTTGTAACAATATTAATTTTACCATATATTTGTAATTTGTCAAGAGTTTTTTAGTAATTTTTCCTTTATTTTACAATTTTAAATTTGGAACGGCATTTAAATCTAATTCATCTCTTTTACCATCAATGAAATTATAATAACCAGCAGATGCAATCATTGCTGCATTGTCTGTACATAATTTTAGGTCTGGCATATATACTTCAATTCCTATTTCTTTTAATTTTAAAAATTCATTTCTTATGTAGCTATTTGCTGAAACACCTCCAGCTAATGCTACTGTTTTTACATTTATTTGTTTTAAGGCTTTTTTTGTATTTTCTATTAATATTTCTGTGACTGTTTTTTCAAAGCTTGCACATAAATCCGCTTTGTTTATATCTGGTGTTTTATGGTGCAAATTTATTACAGCTGTTTTTATTCCACTAAAGCTAAAATCTAAGTTTTCGAAGTGTGTTTTGGGTAGTGTTATTGCTTCTGAATTTCCTTCTTTTGCTAACTTATCTACTTTTGGTCCTCCTGGATAGCCTAATCCTACTACTCTTGCTACTTTATCAAACGCTTCGCCTATTGCGTCGTCTCTTGTTTTTCCTAGTACTTCAAATTCTGTATAATTTTTTACGTGTACAAGCTGTGTGTTCCCTCCTGACATCATTACACATAAAAATGGAGGTTTTAGTTCTTTGTGCGTTATGTAATTTGCCGCAATGTGTCCTTGTATGTGGTTTACTCCTACTAATGGTTTATTTATTGCAAAACTTAGTGCTTTTGCATATGATAACCCTACTAATAATGCTCCGACTAGTCCTGGACCATATGTTGGTGTTACTGCGTCTATGTTTTCAAATGTAACATTTGCTTCTTTTAGCGCTAATTTTGTAACCCTTGAAATAGCTTCA
Organism: Clostridium sp. 26_22; assembly: GCA_001916005.1. Lineage (GTDB taxonomy): Bacteria > Bacillota > Clostridia > TANB77 > CAG-508 > CAG-269. The sequence continues at coordinate 6,842 of MNRP01000039.1, read as the reverse complement.
ATATGATTTCTTGAAGCTATTTCTGGTACTACACCACCATATTTTTCATGTATTGGTATTTGCGTATCTATTATATTTGATAATATTTCTCTTCCATTTTTTACTACAGCTACTGAGGTTTCATCACAACTTGATTCAATTCCTAGTGTTAGTATATCTTTTTCCATTTTAGTCACTTTTTCCTTTTCTTTTTACATTGTTATTTATAATCTAAATATTAATTTTCCTAGTGATAATATTCCTTTGCTTACCCAATTTATTGCTGGTGTTATTATTGTTCCTGCAAGCCCTGTTATCCATATTAATACAAATACAATATAGAATATTTGCTCATTATTTATAAAAAATTCTTTTGCTTTGTATGGTAAGAATGGCATTATTATTTTTGAACCATCTAAAGGTGGTAATGGTATTAAATTGAATACTCCTAATCCTATGTTTATAGATATTGTACTTGATATTAATAATAATATAATTTGCCCTACTGTTGATATCAAAAATGCTGTACTTGCAAATTTATATATTGCACAATATATTAATGCAAATATTAATGCTAGTATTAAATTAATTATTGGTCCTGCTGCAGATACTATTGCTTCTCCTTTTTCCATTGAGATTTTTCTTGTATAATTTCTTGGGTTTACTTCTACTGGTTTTCCCCAACCAAATCCTGCAACTAGTAACATTAGTGTTCCTATTGGGTCTAAATGTGCAAATGGATTTAAACTTAGTCTTCCTTGATTTTTTGCGGTGTCATCTCCTAATTTATATGCTGCATATCCATGTGCAAATTCATGGAATGTTATTGCTATTAGTACTCCTGGTGCACTTATTAATAATCCTATTAATTGTGTTGGATTCGCTGCATATTGTATTACTACAAATAACAACATTATTCCAACTATTATATACATCGTCCTTTTATCAAATGAAAAATTAAACATATTATTCCTCCAATTTTATTTTTTGATTTGATAACATTTTAATTTCATTTACTTGGTCGTTTCTTGTACTATAGTCTTTTTCTGAAACTTCTGTTATCCAATTACAATCCCCCATACCATATTGACATAGTAATTTTGCATCATAATATAATGTTTCTTCATTTGGATGCATTATTGCATGTGTTGTTCTATCAATATAGCCATCTTCGTTTGCAGTATATGCAAAGTGTATTTGGTAAACCTGTCTTTGACATTTTTCTTTGTTTAAATATTTTTCTAGAAATTCTTCAATTTTCTTTTTGTAGATGTGTGCCTGACAGTATAAATGGCACATATCTATACAAACTTTCATATTTTCACTATTTAAATATTCGCAAAGTTCTATTACTGAGCAATTTTCTTGTTCTTCCATCATATATATATTTTCAAATACTATTTTGGTGTTTGTGTTTTTCATTATTTTTTTTGCTTTTTCTAATACTGGTAATATTGTTAATTTTGCTTGACTCATCAATAATCTTGTATGTTCAACTATGTTAATTTTTATATTATATTTTTTTGATAGTCTTACAATTGTTTTTATTTGATTTAAAAATATATTTTTGTCTTTTAATAATACTATTTCCAATTCATATTCACATAGTGGTGGATGTATTGTTATTTCTTCTATATATGGATACCTTTCTAATATTTGCTCAATTGGTTTTTCTATTTTAAAATCTACTAATTCTTTGTCTGATTTTTTAAAATATTGTATTTCTATTCCTTTATATTCTTTTAGTGTTTTTTCGAATTCTTCTATTCCTTCTAAATATTCATTTGTTTTTGGATAAATTTTCATTTATATTTCTTCTTTCTTTAATATATATTAGTTTAATGGTTTCATTGTTGGGAATAGTAATACATCTCTTATTGATGCTGCATCTGTTAATAACATTACAAATCTATCTATTCCAATTCCTAATCCACCTGTTGGAGGTAATCCTATTTCTAACGCATTAATGTAATCTTCATCCATCATTCCAGCTTCTTCATCTCCAGCTTCTTTTGCTTCAACTTGTTTTTTGAATCTTTCATATTGGTCTATTGGGTCATTTAATTCTGAGAATGCATTTCCATATTCTCTACCACCAATAAATACTTCAAATCTTTCTGTCATTTTTTTGTTATTTGGACATTTTTTTGCAAGTGGTGAGATTTCTACTGGATATTCATATATGAATGTTGGTTGTATTAATGTTTTTTCTACATATTCATCGAAGAATAAGCTTATTACATCTCCTCTTGTTTCTTTTGTTGGGTCAGGAATTTCTATTCCTCTTTCTTTTGCTAAAGCTACAGCTTCTTCATCTGTTGTTATTTCATTGAAGTCAACTCCACAAGCTTCTTTTATACTGTCTATCATAGTAATTCTTTTCCAACCTGGTGTTAAATCTATTTCTTGTCCTTGATATGTTATTTTTGTTGTTCCTAATACTTTTTGTGCTGTTTGTGAGAATATTTTTTCTGTTATGTCCATCATATCGTGGAAATCTTGATATGACGCATATAATTCAAGCATTGTAAATTCTGGGTTATGTCTAATGTCCATACCTTCATTTCTAAATACTCTTCCTATTTCATATACTTTATCAAATCCACCTACTATTAATCTTTTTAGATTTAATTCTAGAGCAATTCTTAAATACATACTTATATCTAATGCATTGTGATGTGTTATAAATGGTCTAGCTGTTGCTCCACCTGATATTGTGTTTAATACTGGTGTTTCAACCTCTAAGAATCCTTCTTCTTCTAATATGCTTCTAACATTGCTTATTATTTTACTTCTCATTTCAAAAGTTTTCTTTACTTCTGGATTCATTATTAAATCAACATATCTTTGTCTATATCTTAAATCTGGATCTTTTAATCCATGGAATTTTTCTGGTAATGGTCTTAATGATTTTGAAAGTAATGTTACTTCTTTTGCGTGTACAGATATTTCTTCTGTTCTTGTTTTAAATACAAAACCAGTAATTCCTATTATATCTCCAATATCATATGTTTTAAATGCTTTGTAGCTTTCTTCTCCTAAATCATTTATACTTACATAACTTTGGATTTTTTCATCACTATCTTGAATTGTACAGAATGATGCTTTTCCCATTATTCTTTTTGCTATTATTCTTCCTGCTACTGTTACATCTTTTTCTGCAAATTCTTCATAATTTGCTTTAATTTCTCCTGCTGTGTTTGTTCTATTAAATTTTGTTATTTCAAATGGATCTTTTCCTTCTTCTTGTAATTCTTTTAATTTGTCTCTTCTTATTTGCATTAGATGGTTTATATCTAATTCTTCTACTTCATTATTATTTTGATTATTATTTTCGCTCATTTTAATTCTCCTTTTCAATTTTATTCATACCATTCTAGTTCCCAGTCAGAAATTTTAACTGTGTCACCTTCGCATACGCCTAATTCTTTTAGTTTGTCTTCTATTCCCATGTTTTTCAATGATTTTTGTAGATAATACATTGATTCATTGTCATCTATGTTTATTCTTCCCATAAGTCTATCTACTGCTCTTCCTTTTACATAGAATATTCCGTCTTCTTCGTATGCTTCCCATTCTTGACCTTTGTCTTGTAATGTGTAGACTACTTTGTCTTCTATTTCTACTAGTTCTTCTTTTGGTAATGTTTTTAATACTTCTGATACATGGTCAATTAATTTTTCTATTCCTTCACCTGTAACAGATGATATTTTGTATAGTTCTAATTTTTCTTTTTTTGCTAATTCTTCTAGTTTTTTGTAGTTTGTGTCATCTTGCATTGCATCTATTCTTGTAGCTACTAAAATCTGTTTTCGTTTTGATAATTTTTCACTATATTTTTCTAGTTCTTTATTTATTGTGTAATAGTCATCTATTGGATCTCTTCCTTCTTCTCCAGATACATCTATAAAATGTAATAATAGACGTGTTCTTTCTACGTGTCTTAGGAATTGAATTCCAAGTCCTACTCCTTCACTTGCTCCTTCTATTATTCCTGGTATATCTGCAATTACAAATCCATCCCCATCTTTTGTTTTTACAACTCCTAAGTTTGGTTCTAGTGTTGTAAAGTGATAGTTTGCAATTTTAGGCCTTGCGTCTGTAACTTTTGATAAGAATGTTGATTTTCCTACATTTGGAAATCCTAATAATCCAACATCTGCTAATAGTTTTAATTCTAATATTATTTCTTTTTCTTCTCCTTTTTCTCCATCTTCTGAAAATCTAGGAGCTTGTCTTGTTGGTGTTGCAAAGTGTGAGTTTCCTCTTCCTCCTCTACCACCTTTTAATATTAGTTCTACTTGGTCTGGTTTTGATAAATCTGCTACAACTTTTCCTGTTTCTGCATCTTTTACTACTGTTCCTATTGGAACTTTTACATATAAATCTTCTCCGTATTTACCATTGCAACGGTTTCCGCTACCATTTTCTCCATTTTTTGCTCTAAATTTTTTATTGTATCTAAAATCTATTAAGGTGTTTTTGTCTTTGTCTACTTGGAAATATATATTTCCACCGTTTCCACCATCTCCGCCGTCTGGTCCACCTGCAGCTACATATTTTTCTCTTCTGAAGGTTGCCGCTCCGTTTCCACCATCTCCGGATTTAATTATTATTTTTGTATAATCTGTAAACATTAATTCCTCCTATTTTAATCTTCTTCAAAGTAATCTAACATCATTGCTTTTTTTACTTTTTTCATTGTTTCTTTTGCAACTTTTCTTGCTTTTTCTGTTCCTTCTATTAATATTTTATCAACTTCTTCTGGGTGTGCTTCATAGTATGCTCTTTTTTCTCTTATTGGTCTTAGTTCTTCAATTATGTTTTGTGCTAATTGTTTTTTACAAGCTACACATCCACGTTTTCCTGCTTTACATTCTTCACATACTGTTTTTACATCTTCTGTTTTTGTAAATAAGTTATGATAATATGCTACCATACATACCTCTGGATTTCCTGGGTCGTCTTTTTTTATTCTAGCAGGGTCTGTTACTGCACTCATTACTTTTCTTGTTATTTCTTCTTCACTGTCTGATAAGTATATTGCATTTCCTAGAGATTTTCCCATTTTTTCATTTCCATCTAGTCCTTTTATTCTTTTTGAATTTGATAGAACTGCTTTTGGTTCTTTTAATACTCCTTCTCCATATATGCTATTAAATTTTCTAACTATTTCTCTACATTGTTCAATTAATGGCAATTGGTCTTCTCCAACTGGAACTAGTTCTCCTTCGAAAGTTGTTATGTCTGCTGCTTGGCTTACTGGATAACCTAAAAATCCATATGTTACACTTTCTCCAAATAAGTCTTTTTTCTGTGCTATTTCTGTTTTTACTGTTGGGTTTCTTTGTAGTCTAGCTATTGTAACTAAATTCGAATAATATACCGTTAACTCTGCTGTTTCTGGTATCATGGATTGAACATATATTGTTGTTTTTTTAGGGTCTATTCCTACTGATAAGTAATCTATCGCTACTTCTCTTACATTTTTTCTTACTTTTTCTGGATTGTTGAAGTTGTCTGTTAATGCTTGTACATCTGCTATTAATATAAATGGGTCATATTCTGGATTATCTTGCATTTCTACTCTTGTTTTTAGTGAGCCAAAATAATGACCTATATGTAATTTTCCTGTTGGTCTGTCTCCTGTTAATATTCTTTTTTTGTTCATTTTTTATATCATTCCTTTCCTAAAGGGTCTGTCAATTTTCCTTGTTATACTATGCATAGAATTATACCATATATTGCTTAAAATTTCAAATAAATTATGTGGTTTATATAAAATTTTTCCATATTATTTATTTTAGTGATTTTTTTATTTTTTGTAAATATATTTATAAAAGAAAAATTTAATTTTATTTATAGAAAGGATTTTGTTGATGAAGAAAATTTTGTTTAAAGGTGTTGGCTCTGCTGTTCCAACTCCATTTGATGAAAATGGTGTTAATATTTCTGAATTTAGAAAGTTTTTGCAATTCCAAATTGATAATAATGTTGATGCTTTAATTGTTTGTGGTACAACTGGTGAAAGTTCTACTATGACTAGAGATGAAAAAATTATTGCTATAAATTGTGTTTTAGAAGTTGCAAATGAAAAAATTCCTGTTATTGTTGGGACCGGTTCAAATAATACTAGAGAAGCTATTGAAATGTCTAAAATTGCTGAAAGGCTTGGTGCTAACGGTATTTTGGTAGTAACTCCATATTATAATAAAACAACTCAACGAGGGTTAATTGCTCATTATAAAGCTATTGCTGAAAGTGTTAGCCTTCCTATTATTTTGTATAATGTTCCTAGTAGAACTGGTGTAAATATTGAACCTCAAACTTGCTTGGAATTATCAAAAATTGATAATATTGTTGCGATAAAAGAAGCTAGTGGAAATATTTCTCAAGTTGCTCAAATTTCTAATTTATGTGGAGATAATTTGTATATTTATTCTGGTAATGATGACCAAATTGTTCCTATATGTTCTCTTGGTGGAATTGGAGTCATTTCTGTTTTGTCAAATATCAAACCTAAATTTGTACATGATATGGTTTATGATTTTTTGGATGGGAATATTGATAAAGCTAGAAAAATGCAATTAAATGTTTTACCTTTAATTAATTCTTTATTTTCTGAGGTTAATCCAATTCCTGTAAAATATGCATTAAATGAACTTGGTTTTAACTTTGGTGTTCCTAGATTACCTTTGGTTGAATTTAGTGATACTAATAAGAAGGTTTTGAGGCAATATTTAAAAACCGACTATTATATATAATGGTTCTATAATAAATGTTGGGGTGATTAAATAAACTCCAACATTTTTTTGTAAAAATATAGCACTTATCCAAAATACCTGATAAAATGTAATTGCTAA
>MNRP01000022.1 GCA_001916005.1 Clostridium sp. 26_22 | reverse complement strand
AACAAGAAAACAGAGTAAATAATGAACATGATAAAGTATTTAGAAAAATACTTTCAGACAAAATAGAAGTAACAAAATTCTTGAATGAGCAATTAAAAATAAATTTAAAACCAGAAGATATAGAACAATATAATACAAGTTATATAAATACTTTAATGCAAAATGAAGAAGCAGATGTAGTATATAAATTAAAAGGTAAAAATGAATTTTTCTTGATAGAACATCAATCAAAAGTAGATTATAGAATGCCATTTAGAATTTTAAAATATGAAATGGCAATAGTAGAAAGTGCAATAGATGAAAAAGAATGTAAAAGGAAAGATTATTTGTACCCAAGAGTAAATGCAATAGTTTTATATACAGGAAAACAAAAATGGAATGTATCAAAGACATTTAATGAAGCACAAGTATCAAGCATACTAGAAAAAGCAATAAAATTTGCAAAATATATTCTTGTAGATATAAATAATTATACAGAAGAAAAATTGTTAGAAACACCATCATTTATGACCAAAGCATTATTAATAGAAAAAGCAAAAGATAATGAGCAAATAGCAAATTATATAGAAAAGATAGTAGAAATAATAAATAAAGACAAAGAAAATTATTCAAATAATATAAAAGAAATATTTAAAATAATGTAAACTAAATATAGGAGGTGATGAAAATATGATGGCAGTATTTGAAACAATTCAACAAGACAACAAACGTATATATAGACGTGGTAAAAAAGAAGGAATTAAACAAGGAATAATGGATAACAGCATTGCAATTGCAAAAAAATTATTAAGTAGAAACAATTCAAAAGAAGAAATAGCTGAAATAACAGGATTAAAAATTGAAGAAATTGAAAAAATAAAATAATTAAATTAGGAGGCTGTGGAGATGCTTGAATTTAGTGATGAAGAGATAAAAAATGGGATGAACCTAAAGAGGTGGAAGAACGCCCGCTTTTAAATGATATAATAGTAACACAAATAGAAGATATTGAATAAAAGACGTTAGTGACATATGGATTTCGTATTTGGAAAAAGTAAAAGAATAAAAAAACTTTAATATAAATGAAAGATTTATATTGAAGTTTTTTTATAAAATTAAGCTTGAAAGCTTAATAAATAAAAGGAGAATACAATGAAAAAATCAAGAAAAAACAAAGGAATAACACTAGTAGCACTAGTAATTACAATTATTATTTTATTAATATTAGCTGGTATATCAATATTAACAATAAATCAAACAAGATTATTCAAAAATGCAAAACAAGCAAAAGAATCTATGATAAATGCACAAAATTTAGAAAATAGAACTTTGAGTAGTTATGAAAATAAAATAAATACTGTGATAACAGGAAATAGAGAACAAATAACAATAGATAAAGCAGAATATGATTTATTAAAAAATAATATAAATTATTCAGAAGAAGAAAAAAAAATTGGAAATTGGATAGATGGTAAAGAAATATATGCAAAAACAATTTTAATAAATACTTTGAATGCAGGTGCTTGGAATGATATAAATCATAATATAGATAATATTGATAAATGTATTGATTATACAGGAAAAATATATTTAAAAAGAAAAGGAGAATATTCATTATTTAATCTAGACGGGGGATGTGGAATGGAAAATGAAAATAAAATTTATACATTATTCACAACTAAAAATTATTCAATTTATATTGGTGGAACTTATTCTTTTGATAATAATAGCTATGGGTATATAACATTAAAATATACTAAAACAACCAAATGATGTTATATTAAATTTTCTTGAATTATAATAATATCCAGGCTCGAAATTTGTCGAATGATTTTTGTTGAAATCAAGATAAAAATATTTTAATAATTTTATACTATTTTTATCCAAATGCTTGCCATTAAAAAAAATAAGTGATAAACTAATAATAGATTAAAAAAAAACCGAATTTGAAAGGCAATTTTTTTAATCTTTTTTTATTTTTTTAAAAGAAAAAATAGGAGGAATAAAAAATGAACACAAAATACATTTTTGTAACAGGTGGTGTAGTATCAGGACTAGGAAAAGGAATAACTGCTGCATCATTAGGAAGATTATTAAAAAATAGAGGATATAAAGTGACAATACAAAAGTTTGATCCATATATAAACGTAGATCCAGGAACAATGAACCCATATGAACATGGAGAAGTATTTGTTACAGATGATGGAGCTGAAACAGACTTAGATTTAGGACATTATGAAAGATTTATAAACGAAAACTTAACCAAAAATTCAAGTGTAACAATGGGAAGAATATATTCAAATGTAATAGAAAAAGAAAGAAAAGGAGACTACTTAGGAAAAACAGTTCAAGTTATTCCTCATATAACAAATGAAATAAAAGAAAGAATCTATGGATTTGAAGGGACAGATACGGATATAGTTATAACAGAAGTTGGAGGAACAGTCGGAGATATAGAAGGATTGTCAATAATAGAAGCAATTAGACAAGTTGGACTAGAAAGAAATCCAGAAGATGTTTGCTTTATACATGTTACATTATTGCCATACATCTATGGTTCAAATGAAATAAAATCAAAGCCAACACAACATTCAGTAAAAGAATTACAAAGTTTGGGAATTCAACCAGATATATTAGTTTGTAGAACAGAACAAGAAATACCAGATACAATAAGAGAAAAATTAGCATTATTCTGTAATGTAAGAAAAACAAGTGTTATACAAAACAAAACAGCAGATTGCTTATATGCAGTACCATTAATGCTAGAAGAAGAAGGTCTAGCAAGAGAAGTTTGCAATCATTTAAGATTAGATAATTATATTCCAGATAATTCAAAATGGGCAGAAATGATTGAAAAGATAAGAAAAATAGATAAAAATAATAAAGTAAAAATAGCAATAGTTGGAAAATATATAAAACTAGAAGATTCATACATATCAGTTATAGAAAGTATAAAACATGCTGGATTTGAAAATAATGTTGAAACAGAAATAGAATTAATCGACTGTGAAACTATAACAAAAGATACAGTACAAGAAAAATTAGATAGATTTGATGGAATTATAGTTCCTGGAGGATTTGGAAATAGAGGAATAGAAGGAAAAATTACAACAATAAAATATGCAAGAGAAAACAAAATACCATTTTTAGGAATTTGTCTAGGAATGCAAATGGCTGTTGTAGAGTATGCAAGAGATATATTAGGATTAAAAGATGCAAATTCTGCTGAATTTGATGAAAAGTCTAAAAATCAAGTAATTCATATTATGGAAGAACAAAAAGGAATAGATAAAAAAGGTGGAACAATGAGACTTGGAGCATATCCTTGTATTATAAAAGAAGGAACTTTAGCACAAGAAGTATACGGAAAAACAGAAATATCTGAAAGACATAGACATCGTTTTGAATATAATAATGATTACAAAGAAAGATTAGAAAAAGCAGGATTGATTTGTTCAGGAACATCTCCTGATGGGAAATTAGTTGAAATAGTTGAATTAAGTCAAAAAGAACATCCGTATTTTATAGCTGGCCAATTCCATCCAGAATTAAAATCAAGACCAAATAAACCAGCACCATTATTTGTTGGATTAGTAAAAGCTGCGAAAGAAAGAAAATAAATTTTATAAAAATGAAAAGGTTATTCAAATTTGTGTATTATACGCATAAAGAATAACCTTTTTATTTTAATATTTATTTGAATAACAAAGTAATTTTATTTCCATTTTTTTTAATAAAACCTTCATCTTTTAAAAGTTTTAATTCACGCATCATAGCACTTCTATCAACACTCAAAAAATCAGCCAAATCAGTCAAAGAAAATGGAAGAGTAAATGTTGCGGAAAGACTTCTTGTAGACAAAATAGAAAAATATCCTAGTAATTTATCACGAATAGTTCTTTTGGTTAAAATTTCAATTCTTGTATTAAGACTAGTAACTTTATTTAAAATAAGGTCAGAAAAATTCTCTGATAATACTTGATGAAATTTACAATTATTTCTGCATTTATGATAAACATTATCATAAATAAAAAATAAAACATCACAATTTTTTTTAGCTTCTACATAAAGTTCGTTGTTTGTGGTTACTATATAAAAAGCTTCACCAAAAATATCATTTTTTGTAAAATGTTCAATTATAGATTTATCTCCATTAAAGTCGTATCTTACTAAGTCTGCCTCACCATTTTGTAAAATACAAACTTGATTTCTCTTTTGAATATAAGTTGTTATTGTCTGTCCTTTTTTAAAAGATTTTTTTTGTACGTTTTTGCAGTTGCAAGAAAAATCTTTAAAAAATTCCTCAAATTTAGCTGATGAATTCATTTATATTCACTCCTGTTTTTTGTTGTATTATATAACAAAAGTGTGATAAATGCAACAATTAATTGAGATAAATTGAGATAAATTGAGATAAAATATGCTCGAAATTTGTCGAACGATTTATGTTGAAATTAGGGAAAAAACGTGTTAATATATAGCTATGCAATTTTGATATATTGCATGGCTTATTTTATTAAAAAATTAAAATCAAACAACTTAGGAAAGACAGAAATAAAAAATTTAAAATCAATGATTTCAAAAAGAAATTTAAGAATCTAAAAAAATTCCAAAGAAATCAAATAACAAAAAAATAAAAGCAAAGGAGGAGATCAAAAAAGACATATAAAAGCAAATATTTATAAAACATAAAAGAGTCATTAAAATCAAAATTGCAAATATAACAATAAATATTTACTAAAAGGTATTGCTAAATGAAATAAATTTTAGTATAATATGAGAGGAGATAAATGGAGAATAATTTAGAACTATTACCATTAACAGATGATTATATATTTAAAAGAGTATTTGCCTATAAAGGAAATGAAAGTGTATTAAAAGATTTTCTAGAAGCATTATTGAAAATAGAAATAAAGGGAATAAAAATAACAAATCCAGAAATAATACCATATGAAAAAGGCGAAAAAAGAGGACTGCTAGATATAAAAGCAGAGATAAATGATGGAACAATGCTAGATGTAGAAATGCAAATGAAAAATGAAAGAAACACAGAAGAAAGAGCAACAGAATATATGGGAAAAATGATATCAGAACAACTGCAAGTTGGAGAAGAT
>MNRP01000038.1 GCA_001916005.1 Clostridium sp. 26_22 | reverse complement strand
CATTCAAGAATTTTGTTACTTCTATTTTGTCTGAAAGTATTTTTCTAAATACTTTATCATGTTCATTATTTACTCTGTTTTCTTGTTGTTCTAGCCTTTTATATTTTTCTTCTTTTTCGTGTAATGTAGTATTTTTAGCCTTTTTCATCTTTTCAAATAATTTATATTTCAAATAATCATAGTATGTAAAAGTTACTTCATTGGTTAGATTAACCTTATTATAATCTTTTTCTTTTGCTTTGTCAATATTAATCACTTGATTAACTTTCAAATTTTATTCCTCCTTATGCTTTTGATTTTTAATTTAAATTTGAGTTTTAATTTAAGATAAAAATTTCTTAGAATTAATATTTTGGATTTAAAATTAATTAGATATCTAATGCTTATATAATACAATAAAATGCCGAATATTGCAATAAAAAATCGTATTTTTGTTGCACTTTTCATCGCAATTTTCGACATTTTTTGATGAATTAATTAAGTAACAAAACCAAGTTTAAAAACATAAAAAATAGTAAATAATTAAAATAAAAATAGGCGAGGTGAAAAAAATGAAATTAGGATTAGCACTATCTGGAGGAGGAATTAGAGGAATAGCTCATGCTGGAGCTTTAAAAGCACTAGAAGAAAATAATATAAAAATAGATGTAATTGGAGGAACAAGTTCAGGAAGTATTATAGCTACATTATATGCAATGGGGTATTCGCCATATTATATTTACATACTATTCAAAAGATATGCAAGAGAACTTGTTAATCAAAATCCAAAATCTATTTTCACAAGTTTTGGAAATTTCTTTTCAAATAAAAAAGTTCCGTTTGCTGGATTTTATTCTGGAGAAGAGATTGAAAAAGGATTTGATGAAGTTGCTAAAAGAAAAGGAATTCGAAAATTAACTGATATAAATATGCCGGTTGTTGTTCCAGCTGTTGATTTAAAAGATTCAAAAGAATATATATTTACGAATTTTATACCTGAAAATTCAAAGGAAAAAGATAAGTATATTACAGATATATCAATAGGAAAAGCAATAAGAGCAAGTAGTAGTTTCCCAGTTGTATTTAATCCTTGTGAATATAAAACACATAAATTTTTAGATGGAGGAATATTAGACAATGTTCCAGCACAAGAAATTAAACTACAGGGAGCAAATAAGGTAATAGCAATAAATTTTAAAGCTGATGAAATAAATAATCAAAGTACAGTAATGGATATAGCAATGAGGTCAATAGATATAATGGGGAATAAAGTATCTGAAGAAAGCCTTGGGGCAAGTGATATGGTTTTAACAATAGAAACAGATAAAACAGGATTATTAGAAATAGAAAAATTAGATGAATGTTACAAATATGGCTATAGAGGAACAATGGAAAAAATGAATGAAATTTTGGAAATAATTAATCAAAAATAAGCACTACTGAATATAATATATAAAAAGTAAAAAGAGGGAAAGCCATGGAAGTTAAATATTTTGATAATAGTGCTACAACAAGAGTAAAAGATGAGGTTTTTAAGGAAATGATACCATATTTAAGTATCGAATATGGAAACCCATCATCACTTTATAGTATAGGAAGAAGTGCCAAAAGAGCAATAAGCGAGGCAAGAAGAAGAGTTGCTTCACTTATAAATTGTAGTCCAGAGGAAATATATTTTACAAGTTGTGGTTCAGAGAGTGATAATACAGCATTGAAAGGCATAGCATATGCTAATAAAGAAAAAGGAAATCATATTATAACTTCTAAAATTGAGCATCCAGCAATATTAAATAGTTGTAAAAGTTTAGAAAATAAAGGATTTAAAATAAGTTATATAGATGTTGATAAAGACGGAATGTTAAATTTAGAAAAATTAGAAAGTGAAATAACGGACCAAACCATATTAATAAGCATAATGTATGCAAATAACGAAATAGGTACAATAGAACCTGTTAAAGAAATTGCACAAATTGCACATTCACACGGAATAATATTTCATACAGATGCTGTTCAGGCTGTTGGAAATATACCAATAGATGTAAGAAAAATGAATATTGATATGTTATCATTATCTGGACATAAATTATATGCACCTAAGGGAATTGGAGCTTTATATGTAAAAAGTGGAATAGAATTTGAAAGATTTATGGACGGAGGACATCAAGAAAAAAATAAAAGATCTGGAACAGAAAATGTAGCAGAAATAGTAGCTTTAGGTAAAGCTTGCCAAATCGCTGAAAAAAATATAGAACAATATCAACAAAAATTAAAAAATTTAAGAGACTATTGTTTAAAAAAAATACAGGAAAAAATACCAGATATTTATATAAATGGTACTATGGAAAGAAGATTACCAGGAAATATAAATATAAGTTTTAAAGATTTAAATTCTGGAGAATTATTATTAAGATTAGATGAAGTTGGAATTTGTGCTTCTGGAGGTTCTGCTTGTTCATCAAAAGAAGCAAGTCCATCTCATGTATTGACTGCTATAGGACTTCCAAATGAACTTTCTAAGGGAGCTTTAAGATTGACTTTTGGAGATTATAATAGTATTGAAGATGTGGATTATTTGGTAGAAAATTTAGTTAGAATAGTTGAAGAAATGAGAAAAACCTAAAAAGCTTAATAGTATAACAATAGCTACTGGGCTGTGTGGTATATTATAAAAAAGTTTTTGCCTGAGTTACGTTACAGAATAAAGAAATTCTAAAAATATCTCAATGATACTTCCCAAAAGGATTTGGGTTCCCTCATTGAGATATTTTAAGATTTTCTATTATTCTTTCGCTTACAACGGCAAAAAATTTTTTATAATATACCCCACAGCACCAGTAGCTATGTTATACTATTAAGTTTTTTAGGGTTTTCTCGAAATATTAGCAATAGCACATTTAATTCCATCTACAGAAGCAGACATGATTCCACCTGCATAACCAGCACCTTCACCACAAGGGTAAATTCCATCTATATTTGAAACCAAATTTTCATTTCTTAAAATTCTAACAGGTGAAGAACTCCTTGTCTCCATACCAGTTATAATTGCATCAGGATTGGCAAATCCGTGTAATTTTGTATCAAAGTATATAATTCCTTCTCTCAAAGTTTTTGAAACAAATTCAGGCATTATATCGTTTAGATTGGCTAGTGTAACACCAGGAGTATAAGATGGTTTTATAGAGCCAATAAATTCTGATTTTTTATTATTAGCAAAATCTTCAAATCTTTGAATAGGGGCGAAATAATTTGAACCACCTAATTTAAAAGCTTTTTCTTCTAAATCTTTTTGAAAATATATTCCGGCTAGTGGAGAGTTACTGTTAAAATCAGATGGAACAACATTTACTAAAACGGCTGAATTAGCATTAATACAATCTCTTGCAAAATAACTCATACCGTTTGTTACTATGGTATTTTTTTCGCTAGATGAAGCCATTACAACTCCTCCAGGGCACATACAGAAAGTATAGCAAGAACGACCACTTGGACTGTGATATGCTAGTTTATAATCTGCTGATGGTAGATTTAATTTGGTTATTGTACCATATTGAGATTTATTTATTTCGCTTTGTAAATGTTCTATTCTAACACCAACAGAAAAATTTTTAGGTTCCACTAAAAGACCTTTTTCATATATTTTTTCAAAAGTATCTCTTGAGCTATGACCTATTGCTAAAATAACTGTATCTGTTTCGATTTTTTCTAAAGAATTAGTTTCTAAATTAAGTACATGAACTTTAGAAATTTTATTATTTATAGTTTCAAAGTCAACAAATTTAGTATTAAATAAAAATTTTCCACCTTTTGATATTATAAATTTTCTCATATTTTTAATTATTTTTATTAAATTATCTGTTCCTATATGAGGTTTTGTTAAATATAGAATTTGTTCTGGAGCACCAAAGTTTACAAATTCTTGTAGAACTTTTCTGCAATAAGGGGAATTTATTCCACTTGTAAGTTTTCCATCAGAAAAAGTTCCAGCTCCACCTTCTCCAAATTGAACATTAGAAAAAGTATTTAAATTTCCAGTACTAGTAAATAAATCTACAGATTTTTTTCTTTCTTCAACCGATTGACCTTGTTCTATAATTATTGGCTTGAAACCATTTTGAATAAAAGTTAAACCTGCAAATAATCCAGCAGGGCCTGCACCAACAATTACAGGATTTATTTTTTTATCTTTTTTTATATCGAATTTTGGAAATTCAAATTCTTTAATACTAGATATGTTTTTATTTTTTAATAATTTATTTTCGTTTTTTAATTTTAAATCAATTGAATAAGAGTAATGAACATCATCTTTTTTCCTAGCATCAACTGATTTTTTTGATATTTTGCAAAGTATAATATCTTCTTGTTTTATTTTATATTTATTTAAAGCGATATTGATTACTTTATCATCTGAGATATCTTCATAAATTTTTATATTACTAATTCTTATCATATTTTCTCCTAAATTTTTTTTATATTATATAATTATATTAGAATAAAGTAAAGGGCATTGCAAAATGCCCTTTACTTTAAAGTGAGAGAGAAGTTTGTAAATTTCCATATTTATCATATATTGTAAATAAATGAGGAGTTAATTTCATCTCATCCTTTAATGTGAACATGAAATCATTTATGAAAATATCTGCTTCTAACATCGATTTAGCTAAAATATTATCTGTTTTCATTAAAATAGTAACTTGACCGTTTAACTTAAAGGAATGTTCAATCAATGTTGCAAGACTAGTTTTAAATATGCCAATCTTAGCTTCGTTGATTTTGTTTACATTATTCTCTCTAATTTTGTCAGCCCACCAATTGGCGGCTTGCTCATAAATATCGTTTTTATCTTTTTCCATGCTATATCTTCCTTGAGTAAAAAACAATATATACAGTGAACTATTTTTATTATAACATAAAATCGTGGAAAAAGCAATTTTATGTAAAATTTATAATAAGGATATATAATTGTTCTAATACAACCCTCACACGAATACAATTAAACAAAAGTATTCGTATGGGGGTTTGACTATATGAAAGGTATATCAATAGACGAACGTGCAATAGAACTTGCACATTATATTATAGATTCAAAAGACACAGTTAGAGGAGCAGCAAAAAAATTTGGAATAAGTAAAAGCACAGTACATAAAGACGTTTCGGAAAGACTAAAGAAAATAAACCCAAGTTTAGCAAGAGAAGTTAGAAGAATACTAGATGAAAATAAAGCAGAAAGACACATAAGAGGAGGAATGGCAACGAAATTAAAATATAGTCATTTAAAGTAGAAAGTCAAGATATTTTGACTTTTTTTATATATGTGTAATTAACATATAATCACCAATAAACATAAAATATATTAGCCAAGAATATGAGGTGATAAAATGAAAAAAATAAAAGAGGGAGATATTGTAGCTAGAAAATCATATGATAAAGACATATTATTTAGTGTAAAGAAAATAATAAAAAATCGAAAAGAAGACATAGCAATACTAACAGGAGTAATAGAAAGAATAGAAGCTGACAGTCCTATAAATGATTTAGAAGAAATAGATAAAAGAACAATAAGCAAAAATATAAAAGAAGAAAACAAGAAAATAGAAAAAAGAATACAGCAATATAAAAATAATAATTACAAAATGGGGGTAGTTACTTCAAATGATAAAAGAATTAGCCAAAGATTTATAACAGGCAAAATATTACATTTAGATGGAGACAGAAAGTATTCAGAAAAATCATATCAATACTATAGAAAGTTAGGATTAGATGCAGTTGTAAAAAACATACCAGAATATAAACAATCAAAAGTTGTATATGAATTACTTAATAAATATAATCCTGACATTTTAGTTATAACTGGACATGATGGAATGATAAAAAGAGGAACTAATTATAATGATATATACAATTATAGAAATTCGAGACATTTTATAAATACAGTAAAAGAAGCTAGAAGATATGACTTAGAAAAAGGTAAAAAAACGGTCATTTTTGCAGGAGCATGTCAAAGCTACTTTGAAGCAATTATAACAGCAGGAGCAAATTTTGCTTCATCACCAGCAAGAATTTTAATAGATTTTTTAGACCCACTAATAGTTGCAGAAAAGGTTGCAACTACTTCAGAATACAAATATATAAATATAGAAGATATAGTAAAAGAACTTAGAGATGGCAAAAAAGGTGTTGGAGGAGTAGGTTCCAATGGCAGAATGAAATACATTGTAACATAATTGTAATATAAATGAAACATAAATGTAAAACAGTGGAAAAATATTTCTATAACATGCTATAAATCAAATAAAAACAGATAAATGTAAAAACAAACGTTTTTTGACAAAAAGTGCCTAAAATGCTATAATCAACTCATCTTAAAGGAGTAGGTGATAGTATGATTTGTAGGACAGATATATCAAATCTTAAAACTGACATCTTAGAGAAAGTGGGTCAAAAGATAATAGTAAAAGGTTCTTTAGGAAGAAGCAGAACTTTTGAAAAAGAAGCAACAATAGAAAAGGCATATCCAAATATTTTTGTAGTTAGATATGAAGAAAATAATAGAAATGTAACTTATAGTTATACTGATATTTTAACTAGAACAGTTGAAGTAGATGTATTTGATGGAGAGGCTTATAGCCCATTAATTCCACCACAAGTTGAAATGAAAAGAAAAAAAGCAGAAGTTTTAGTATAAACTTCTGTTTTTTTGTAAATCACACTTGAAAAATTGCTAAAATGTTATATAATATAGGGGAAAGGTGGCAATTATGAACTTAGAAATATTAGAAAATAATATAAAATACAAATTTAAAGATAAAAGCCTACTAAAAAATGCATTAACACACACATCATATGCATATGAGCATAACGTTGCTAGTAATGAGAAACTAGAATTTTTAGGAGATAGCATTTTGGAATTTGTTTCAAGTGAGTATATGTATAATAAATATACAAACTTAAAAGAAGGAGAATTGACAAAAGTTAGAGCAACAGTAGTATGTGAAAAAAGCTTACACAAAGTTGCATTAGCTAATGACTTTGGAGATTTTTTATATTTAGGTAAATCAGAAGTCGTAACAGGTGGAAATAAGAGACCTGCAATTTTAGCAGATAGTGTAGAGGCAGTTATAGCTGCTATATATATGGATGGAGGACTAGAACCTGCTAAAAGATTTATAATAGATAACTTAAAAGATGAGATAGAGATTGCAACAAAAAATGTAGGACAAAAAGATTACAAAACAGTTTTACAAGAAGAACTACAAAAAAATGGTGATGTAAAAATAGAATATAAAATTATAAAAGAAACTGGACCAGACCATGATAAAAAATTTGAAGCAGAAGTATGTTTTAATGGAAAAGTTTTAGCAACCGGAATTGGAAGTAGTAAAAAATCAGCAGAGATGGAAGCAGCAAAAAAAGCATTGGGAGAGTAATAAAAATTGAAAGGAAAAATGCGATGAAAAAAGAATATGTAATTCCAGTATTTGTACCACATTTAGGATGCCCTAATGATTGTGTTTTTTGTAATCAAAAATCAATTAGTGGTCAAAAGAAAAATATTACAAAAGAAGATGCTAGAAAAACAATTGATTATTTCTTAGAAAATATAAAAGACAAAGAAGGGGAAAAAGAAATAGCCTTTTTTGGAGGAAGTTTTACAGGAATAGATGAAAAAATACAAAATGAATTACTTGAATTAGCAAATGAATATATAAAAAAAGGACAAGTAAGTAGTATTAGAATTTCTACAAGACCAGATTATATTAACAAAGAAATATTAAAAAGATTAAAAAAATACAAAGTAAAAACTATCGAATTAGGTGTACAATCTGCTAATAATTATATTTTAAATAGAGCAGAAAGAGGACATACATTTGAAGATGTAAAAAAAGCATCAAAACTAATAAGATGGTATGGATTTAATTTAGGACATCAAATGATGGTAGGATTACCAGATAGTACAAGAATTGATGAAATAAATACAGCAAAAGCTTTGATAAAATTAAAACCTAAAATGGTAAGAATATATCCTGTTTTAGTAATAAAAGGGACAAAGTTAGAAGAAGAATATAAAAGTGGAAAATATGAACCATTACCATTAGTACAAGCAGTTGAAGTTTGTAAACAATTAGTTAGAATGTTTGCAGATAAGAAAATTGAAGTAATAAGAGTTGGATTACAAAATACAGAAGAAATTTCTGAACCAGGTTCAAACCAAAGTGAGGTAGTAGCAGGACCATTTCATCCAGCTTTTAGACAACTTGTAGAATCAAGTATGTGGTATGATGCAATAGTAGAAAAAATAAAAAAATTAAATGTAAAAGTTAAAGAAGTTGAGGTTACCGTAAATCCAATAGATGCAAATAATGTAATTGGACATAAAAGAGAAAATATTAAGAAATTAAAAGATTTTTATGAAGTGGATTTAAAAGTTAAACAAGATGCAAGTATAAAACAAGGAAAATCAAAAATTGAAATAACAAAACAATATAATGATTTTTTAGATGAAAACAAATAAAGTATAAAATCACCTTTAGTTACAAATAATAGTAACAAAGGTGATTTTTTATGACTGATAAAAAAGAAAATATAAAAGAATTTTTAATTGATATATTAGGAACATTAGTAGGAGCTTTTTTAATGGCTACAGCAACATCATTATTTCTATTACCAAATCAGCTATCTTCAGGTGGATTTGCAGGTATTGCTACAATTTTATATTATTTATTAAAAATTCCAATGGGAACTACAATATTAGCATTAAATATACCGCTTTTTTTATTTGCGGGTTACAAACTAGGAAAAAGTTTTTTTATAAAATCTATGGTTGGAACAATAAGTTTTTCAGTGTTTATAGATATATTAGATAAATTAGAACCATTAACTTTTGATAGATTTTTAGCTTGTATATATGGTGGAATTATAATAGGATTGCGGAACTGCTATAATATTAAAATCAAATTCATCAACAGGAGGTTCGGATTTAGTAAGTAATATACTTAAAAGTTACAATTATAAAATTAGGATGAGTAGTGTTATAATTATAATAGATACTATTATAGTTGCTTTAAATGTAATCTTTTTTAAAGAAATTGAAATTGGTTTATATTCAGCAATAGCAATATATTTGATGGGAAAAATAATAGATATAGTTTTTGAAGGTATATATTTTACAAAATTATTGATAATAATATCAGATAAAAATGAAGAAATAGCAAAAGAAATTGGAGAAAAAATAAGCAAAGGGACAACAGGTTTATACGGAAAAGGAATGTATACAAATCAAGAAAAATTAGTATTGATGTGTGCTGCATCAAGAGGAGATGTTGCAAGAGTAAAACAAGTTGCAAGGGATATTGATTCAAATAGTTTTATAATAATAGCAAATGCTAGAGAAGTAGTAGGTCTTGGATTTAAAAAATAAGACTTTGAAAAATAAATATCAAAAAATTATTTTTCAAAGTCTTCTGATGGACTAATATTTGGTATGTCTCCATGAGTCTTTTTTCCATGTCTTGTTGTGTTGTGTAAAACTTCATAATTCAATAAAGCTTTATGAAAATTCTCTATAAGAATTCTTTTTTTAGTTATATCTGTTTTGGCATCTGGTAATTCTAAATAAGAGTCAAGCAATGGAGCAACTAATTTTTTAAATGCTAATAAAACATCATTACTATTGAAAAGTTCCTTTTTTAATAAGTCTTTATTAAAATCAGCCATGTCGTTTATGCTTTTTATAGAATAAACAAAATCAGTATCAGAATTTTTGTTAATTTTATTATTATCTTTTTCACTAACTGGAGCATAGGACATTTTTAATGAACTGTAAGGATCATGTATATCTGAAATTGAATTTATTTGAGATATTGTTTCACTTACGTTCTTTTCTATTTTATCTTTTAAATCTTTTGGATATATAAGTACAAAATTTCCGGCACCATAACTTACTACATGAGTAGTATTTGGATTTGCATCAAAAGAATTGTTATTATATTTTAAATTCCTTGAGATGAAATTTTTAAATAGTTTATTAGTTTTATCAATTCTATAATCTGTAAAATCATAACCATAAGCTGAGTTTGATAATTTTATCTCACTTGTGGTAATAAATGATGCATATAAATCAGTATCAGATTTTCTTAATTCTGGAATTAAAAATGATTTCAAGTAAGATTTATTAAAAAATCCAGATTTATGGTCTATTATTAAATCTTCGGTTAAAGAATTAATTTTATTTATTAATTTTTTTATAGCATCATCTGAAAGAACATCTATATGAACATTATTTGGTTCAGTAATGAGCTTATGTATTAATTGTGCAGTATCATGAGATATGTTATATTTTAAATTCAAATTATATTTTATGTCATAAACTTCAGGAATATCGTAATCTGATTTTTGGAATTCTTTATCTGAAGTTTTTTCGTTAACTAAAGCACAAATGCTATCAATTATAAAATGAGAAGCATCTTTGATTTGTTCTTTTTCAAATACAAATTCTTTAGATGGTCTTAAATCTTGTAAAAAGTTGTATGTTAATGTATTAATATGGTTATTAATACTTGTCCAAGATTTTTTCTCTTCATCAGAAATATTTGATGGAATTTCTAGTGGAATAAAACTTTCTGATGAAACTTGAATTGGAGTATCAAGTTTCTTTCTAGAAGATTTAATTTTATTAATTTTCTCATCTGCTAAATTTATTTGTGTATTTATATCACCTTTTGATGAATCAGTTGCGACTAATTCTATAGATATACCTGATATAGAAGATGCATTATCTTTTAAAGTATTGTTAATTTTTTCAATATATTGTTTACAATCTTTTTCGGTTTTATCAAAAATAATAAAACCAAATTCATCTCCACCAATTCTAAACATTATAGAGTTTTGAGGTAAATCTTTTTTTATTAAGTTTAAAGCTATTTGCATAATTTTAGTTCCATATTCATGGCCGTAAAGTTCATTGATAGTTCTTAATTTGTTAAAATCTCCAAAAATAAAAGCATAATTAGTATTTTTAGAATTTAACATATTAAAAATAATATCTTCACTATATTGTCTAGAAAATACATTATTAAAATTTGGTGTACTAAAATTTCTCACTTTATTAATAGTAGTATTTAGATTATGTATTAATTTTAAGCGATCTTCCATAAAACCCCTTCCTTAATAAATATTTTATATAATAGCATATATTAAGAAAAAAATCAAACGAATTGAAAATAATATTATATATATGCTATAATATTATAGAATATGACAATGGAGAGAAAAAATATGAAAGAAAAAATCTATGTAATAAAAAATCAAGATTCTTTTGAACTTGAGGATATATTTGAATGTGGACAATGTTTTAGATGGAATAAGGAAGAAGACTCAAGCTATACAGGGGTTATAAAAAATGGAGTTATAAATGTAAAAAAGCTTGGAAATGAAATTATATTTAAAGGAATTTGTGACAAAGAAATTAAAGATATAGTTGAAGATTATTTTGATTTAACAAGAGATTATTCTAAAATAAAAAAACAATTATCAGAAATTGATACATATATGAAAACAAGTGTTGAATATGGAAAAGGAATTAGAATATTAAATCAAGATTTATGGGAAACTATTATTTCATTTATAATTTCAGCTAATAATAATATTCCAAGAATAAAAGGAATAATAGAAAGATTATCAGCAAAATACGGAAAAAAAATTGAATGGAATGGTAAAAAATATTATACATTTCCAACACCAGAAGAATTAAAAGAGGTTTCAGTAGAGGACTATAGAAAATTAGGTTTAGGATTTAGAGATATTCGTTTATATGAGACAACAAAAATGATATTAGAAAATAAAGTGGATTTACAAAAATTAAGAGAAAATCCAGATACAAAAGAAGTTAGAGAACAATTGTTAACTCTTTCAGGAGTTGGACCTAAAGTGGCTGATTGTATATTATTATTTTCAGATTTAAAAAGATTTGAAGTATTTCCAATAGATGTATGGGTTAGAAGAGTTATGAATGATTTATACATAAAAGAGGAAGATGAAACAAAAGTAAGTAAAGTAAAAATAGAAAAAATAGCAAATGAAAAATTTGGAAATTTAGCAGGTCTTGCACAACAATATTTATTTTATTGGAGAAGAATGGCCTAGAAAAATAAAAAGGAGAAAGTTATGGGATTACGAATAATATATGGAAAATCAGGTAGTGGAAAAAGTGAATATTGTTTTAAAGAAATTGCCAAGCTTATAAAAAAAGAAAAAAAGATATATATTATAACACCAGAGCAATTCTCTTTTACAGCAGAAAAAAAATTAATGTATGTAATTGATACAAAAGCAGTAATGAATGCAGAAGTAATAACATTAAGTAGAATGGCACATAGAATATTACAAGAAATAGGTGGAAGTATCAACACATCACTAACAAAATGTGGAAAAGCAATGCTTATTTATTCAATATTAAATGATAATAAGGGAGAGTTAAAATTTTTAAGTAAATCAGATGAAAATATTGATATATGTATGACTGCAATAACTGAATTAAAAAAACATGGAATATTAGTAGAAGATTTAAAAAATGAAATAGAAAATTGTCAAGATGAATATTTAAAAAATAAATTAAAAGATATGTTAATTATATATCAAAACTTTGATAAAATATTGCAAAATAATTATATTGAAGAAAATGATTTATTGAATATGCTTGCACAAAATATTGGAAATACTGATTTTTTACAAGACAGTATTATTTATATTGATGAATTCTCTGGTTTTACTTATCAAGAGTATGAGGTCTTAAAACAATTTATAAAACTAGCAAAGCAAGTAACTTTAACAGTATGTACAGATAGCTTGGAACCAAGTATTAATGCAGATACAGATATATTTTATACTAACAAAATAACTGTTTCTAAAATAATGAAATTAATAAAAGAAAATGATTTAAAACTAGAAGAAACAATATATTTAGAAAAACAACCAAGATTTAAAACACAAGAATTACAAGAATTAGAAAAAAATATTTTTTCAAATAGAATAAAAAAATTTAATGGAGAAGTTCAAAATATTAAATTATTTTTGGCTAAAAACCAATATTCAGAAATTGAAAATGTAGCAAAAGAAATAACAAAATTAGTAAGAGATGAACATTTTAGATATAAAGATATATCAATAATTACTCAAAATTTAGATATATATTCTAATTTAGTAAGAGCAATATTTGCTGAATATAATATACCAGTTTTTATTGATGAAAAAAGAGATTTGAATCAAAATATAATTGTTCAATATTTGTTATCTATTTTTGAAATTTTTAGCAAGAATTTTTCAAGAGAAGCGGTTTTTAATTATTTAAAAATTGGATTTTCTGATATAGAAAATGATGATATTTTTAAATTAGAAAATTATTGTATTAAATGGGGAATAAAACAAAATAAATGGAAGAAAGATTTTACATTTGGTATAAAGGATGATAACAAAGAAGAAATAGAATATCTAAATCAACTAAGAAAAAAAGTAATAGACCCACTAGTAGAATTAAGAAAAAAATGTGGAACAGTAGAACAAACAACAAAAGCAATTTATGAATTTATGCAAGAACAAGAAATAGAAAACAAAATAAATATAAAAATAAATGAACTAGAAGATAAGGGAATGTTAGACTTGGCAAATGAATATATTGCAAGTTACAAAATAATATTAGATATTTTAGATGAAATGGTATTAATATTTGGAAAAGAAAAAATATCAATGGATAAATATGTTCAAATATTAAGAACAGGTTTAAAAAATAGTGAACTTGGAAAAATTCCGGGAACACAAGACCAAGTGATTATTGGAGATGTAGAAAGGTCTAGAAGCCATAAAGTAGATGTTATATTTATAATAGGATTAAATGATGGAAACTTTCCAAGTATAAATAAGGCTGAAGGTTTCTTTGGAGATAAAGATAGAGAACAATTAAAAAATGATGGAATAGAACTTGCAGGAGGAACTCTAGACAATTTATATGAGGAAAATTTTAATATATATAAAACATTTACAACAGCTGAGAAAAAATTATATTTATCATATTCATCTTCAGAAACTGAAGGAAAATCACTAAGACCATCAATGATGATACATAAAATTAAAAATATATTTCCAAACTTAAAAGAAGAAAGTGATATTATTACTAAAAAATATGAAATAATTAATACACCAATAACTTATGAAGAATTATTAGAGAATATATCAAATTTAAGAAATGGCAAAAAAATAGAAGATATATGGTATGCGATTTATAATTACTATAAAAATCAAAATGAATATTATGAAAAATTACAACAAAATTTAGAAGGAATAGATTATACAAATTTACCAAAAAATATTGATAAAAATATAATAGAAAAATTATATGGAAATACTTTAAAAACTAGTGTATCAAGACTTGAAAAATATGCACAATGCCCATTTTCATATTATTTACAATATGGACTAAGATTAAAAGAAAAGGAAGAATTAAAAGTTCAAAATTTTGATACAGGTTCATTTATGCATGAAACAATAGATGAATTCTTTAAAAAAGTACAGGAAGAAAAAATAGAATTACCTGAATTGTTAGCAGAAATTAGCAAAATAGAAGTTTTAGTAGATAAAGTAATAGAAGAAAAATTAGATAATGGTAGAAAATATACTTTTGTTGCAACAGCAAAATATAAAGTATTAATAAGAAGACTAAAAAGAATTGTATCAAAAGCACTTAAATATATAATAGAGGGATTAGTATATAGTGATTTTAATATTGAAGGAACAGAAATAGAATTTGGTAAAAATGGAAAATACAAACCAATTCAATTACAAATACTTGAAAGCGGAAAAAGAGTTGAAATAACAGGAAAAATAGACAGAATAGATACAGCAACCTCTGATGACGGAAAATATTTAAGAATAATAGATTATAAATCATCAGCAAAAAACATTGATTTAAATGAAGTATATGCAGGTTTACAATTACAATTATTAACTTATATGGATGCAGTATGTAAAGAAGAAGATTTGATGCCAGCAGGAGTTTTGTATTTTAGCCTATTGGAACAAATAGCAAGTGCTGATAAAAAAATAACAGAGGAAGAAATAGAAGAAAAAATTAGAAAAAACTTCAAAATGAAGGGACTAATATTAGCTGATGTAAAAATAATAAGAATGCATGATAATACATTAAAATCAGGAAGTTCAAAATTAATACCAGCAGCAATAACTACCCAAGATAGTGTTAATGAAAATTGGACTAGTGGTGTAAATAAAGAAGAATTTAAAGTTTTACAAGATTATATATATAAGACAATAAAACAAATATCAAAGGAAATATTAAATGGAAAAATTGACTTGAAACCATATAATAAAAGTGGTAAAACACCATGTGATTATTGTTCATATAAAGCAATATGTGGATTTGATACTAGAATATGTGGGAATAATTATAATTATATAGACAAAAAAACAAAAGATGATATAATAACAATGATGAAAAAATAAAATTAAAATGAATCAAAATTTTTCGAAAAGGAGCAATGTTTTGAAAGATTTATCAAATGAAAATGTTGTACACATAAAAAAAGAAGAAGTACAATATTTACAATTTAGAAAATTACTAGAATATAAAGATACAATAACACACGTATATTCTATAGGAACAGATGTGAATTTTAGAACAGCAAGGGCAAATAAAGAAAAATTACCTAAACAAGACTTTAGCAAAGCAATGCAAGATTATAAAAAGCTATGTAGTGCAATAAATGTTGATTACAAAAATTTAGTAAAAACAAATCAAGAACATACAGATAATATTGCAATTGCAACTAAGAAAATAAATCAAAATTTTCCAGATATAAATTTAGATGAATACAGTAGAACAGATGGAATTATAACACAAAAAGAAAACTTAGTATTATCAACTACAAATGCAGACTGTATATTAATTTTATTCTTTGACCCAGTAACAAAAACAATTGCCAATATTCACTCTGGTTGGAAAGGAACTTTGCAAAGAATTTCAATAAAAACAGTTAAAAAAATGGTAAAAGAATTTGAATGTAAACCAGAAGATATTATTTGTTGTATTTGTCCAAGTATTAGAAAATGTCATTTTGAAGTTGACAAAGACGTAAAAGATTTGTTTGAAGAAGAATTTAGAGATTTGAATATAAGCCAAAATACTGATATAATGGAAAAACAAAAAGATAAAGAAAAATGGAATATTGATACAGTTTTAATAAACAAAATTATATTAAGTAATGTAGGATTAAAGGAAGAAAATATTATAGATAGTGGAATTTGTAGTATATGTAATAAAGATTTAATTCATTCTTTTAGAGCTGAAAAGCAAGGGTATGGATTAAATACTGCATTAATTTCACTTTTATAAAAATAAAGAATTATACTTGAAACGTGTTTGTAAACGAAAGGAGAGAAGATGAGAGTTACAAAAATTTTACCAGCAAAATTAAATATAGGAGATACAATAGGAGTAGTAGCACCTTCCAATCCAATAATCGGAGATAATATAGAAGAACTAAATAGAGCAAAAGAGATTGCAGAAAAAAGTGGCTTTAAAGTAAAATATTCAAAAAATTTATTTTCAAACACAAACGGTTATTGTAGTACAGCAAAAGAAAAAGCAGAAGATATAAATGAAATGTTTGCAGATAAAAATATAAAAATGATATGGTGCGCAAAAGGTGGAAACAATAGTAATTCTACATTTGAATATTTAGATTATGAATTAATAAGACAAAATCCAAAAATAATATGTGGTTATAGTGATATCACTTCTCTTACAAATATAATAACTGAAAATACAGGATTAGTAACTTTTAGTGGAACAAATTTTAAAACAATAGCAACAGATGAAACAGATTTTAGTTATAAACAGGCATTAAGCAGATTTATAGATGGAAGTTTGAAATTTGAACCAGAAAATGAGAAATATATAACAATCCAAGAGGGAAAAGTTAAAGGAGAACTTGTAGGAGGAAATCTTTCTTTAACAAAAGAATTGGTATGTGGAAAATATTCAATAGACTTTACAGATAAAATTTTGTTTTTAGAAGAATTAGGCTATGAGTCAGATCCAGCAGTAGTAAGTAATTCATTATATTATATGAAACAAAATGGAGTATTTGATAAAATAAAAGGATTATGGATTGGAAATTATGAACATCAAAGTGGTATAACATTAGAAAAAATTATATTAGATGTTCTAGAAAATAAATATAAATTTCCAATTATAAAATCCAATAATTTTGGACACATAGAAAATAAAATAGTAATTCCAATAGGAACAAAAGCTGAAATAAATACAAATGAAAATATAAAAATCAAATTAATAGAAAAATGTATTAAAGATTAATATAATTGTTTTATAAGGGAGCAAAAAATGTTTGAAACATGGGAAGAATTAGAAAAATCAATAATAAATTGTAATAAATGCAAATTGTGTAAAACAAGACAAAACATAGTATTTGGAGTAGGTAATAAAAATGCAGATATAATGTTTATAGGTGAAGGTCCTGGAGCAGATGAAGATAGGTTAGGAGAGCCATTTGTTGGTAGAGCAGGAAAATTAATGAACATGGCATTTGGAATTGTAGGAATAAAAAGAGAAGAGGTATATATTGCAAATATTGTAAAATGTAGACCACCAGCAAATAGAAATCCAGAAGATGATGAAACTACTGCTTGTTTAAATTATTTAAGAAATCAAGTTATTTTAGTAAAACCTAAAATTATTGTACTTTTAGGAAGTGTTGCTTTAAAAAATATTTTAGGAAAAGAGTATGGAATTACTGCTTCAAGAGGAAAATGGATTGAAAAAAAGGGAATAATGTATATGCCTACTTGGCATCCAGCTGCATTGCTTAGAGATGAGAGTAAAAAAGTTGATTTTATTCATGACTTAGAGATGGTCCAATCGTTTTATAAAAGGTAGTCAGTCCCATTGACTACCTTGAATTTTTATATTAAAATAAATGTATAAAAAATAGAAAAATAAGAGGAATAAAAATGGAAGAAATACAGGAAAAAGCAAATTATTGCTTAAATTGCAAAGTAAAACCTTGCTCACTAAAAGGATGTCCTTTAAATAATAATATACCGGATTTTATAAAGAAAATAAAAGAAGAAAACTACAAAGAAGCATATAAAATTTTATGCCAAACGACAGTATTACCCGGAGTATGTGGTAGAATATGCCCACATATGAAGCAATGTCAAGGTAGTTGTGTTAGAGGAATAAAAGGAGAACCAGTTAATATAGGTGATTTAGAAGCATTTGTTTTTGATAAAGCAATAGAAGAAAATTTGAAATTGAAAGATTATATGCCACAGAAAACAAATGAAGAATTAAAATCTAAAAAAGTTGCTATTATAGGTGGAGGACCAGCAGGATTAACTTGTTCAGCTTTTTTAGCAAAAGAGGGAATACAAGTTACAATTTTTGAGAAGTATAATTATTTAGGAGGAATTTTAGTACATGGAATTCCAAATTTTAGATTAGATCAAAATGTTGTAGAAAATACTGTAAAGCAAATTTTAGATTTAGGTGTTCAAGTTGAATATGAAATGGAACTTGGAAAAAATTTAAAATTGGAGGAATTAGAAAATCAATTTGATGCAATATTTTTATGTATAGGAGCAAATAAATCTGGAAAAATGGGTGTAGAAGGCGAAAACTTAAATGGCGTATTTGGTGGAAACGAATTACTAGAATTTAATACACATCCAAATTATACAGGAAAAATAGTCTCTGTAATCGGCGGTGGAAATGTTGCAATGGATTGTGCAAGAACAATAAAAAAATTACGGAGCAAAACAAGTAAATGTCATATATAGAAGAGCAGAAAAACAGATGCCTGCAGAAAAAAAGGAAATAGAAGATGCAAAAAATGAAGGAATTAATTTCTTTTTTCAAAATAACATTGTAGAAATAATTGGTCAAGATAATGTTCAAAAATTAGAATTAATAAAAACAGAATTAGTAAAAAAAGAGGGGGAGACACGAGAAGTTCCTGTAAATATAGACAACAGTAATTATTTTATAGATACTGACTATGTTGTTATGGCTTTAGGAAGTACAGTAAGTGATGAAGTTTTTGATTTAGGATTGACCTTAAATAAGTGGGGTAATATCTATATAGATGAAAATTATCAAACCTCAAACTCTAAAATTTTTGCTGGTGGAGATTTAGCAGGATGTAAAGGAACTGTAGCTTGGGCAGCTCGTTCAGGAAGAGATGTTGCAGAAAAAATTATAGAAAAATTAAAAAATGAAAATGATAATTAAATATCATTTTCATTTTTTTCTATTTCATTAGAATTTCTAATAAATAATTTTTTAATAAAATTAATAATTTTGGCTAATTTTGAAGTCTTTTTAGGCAATATAGATAACGAACTTTCGGCAATTCCTTTTTCTAATAAATTATATTTATGTTCTAAATCAACCATTTTAGAAACATAATAATCATTAAAGAAAGTGTAACCATCTGTTGAACCTAAATAGTCTTTAAAATTATATAGTTTTCTTCTATAATTTTCAACATCTTCTAGAGTTTTAATAGTATTAAAAGCTTTATTAAAATAGCTAGTGACAATTAAATTCTGGGTTTTTATAAATGTTGATGTGATTTTCTTTTTTAGTTCATCTATTTTGGCAATCATATTATCAACTTTTTTATTTCTATCATCTATTTGAATAATTTTATTATTAATTTTAATTATTTCTTCTTCAGCTTCTAAAATAACATCTATTGAATTTTGAATATTCATAAAATCTTTATAAGATGTAGCATTTATAAATTGATTTTTAAAATTATTATTGCTATTTATTGTACTTTCAAATAAAACATCTTCACCAATTAAATATGCAAGTTGATTTACCAGACAGCATTCAAGAGGGTAATAAGAAGGACTTGTAGTTTCGAAACTTATATTAAAATATTTAACAAAATCCTTTGGTATACTTATTACTTTTGAAGCCATTAATTGTACTGAAGCTTCATTTAAGCCTAAACCATATATTTTAAATTCAGTATAATCGCAAAGACCCATTCTAAGTAAGTAATTATTTTTATCTTTAATTTCTTGAATGTAGTGAATACACTCGTGAATTGCAAATTCTTCTAAATCTTCATCAGCGATATGTTCATTAAAATAAATAGAAGTGTTTTTATAAAAATAATTTGCCTCTGCCATACCTTCAGGCATTTTTGCAATATACATATTTAATCTTGATAATTTTATAAATAAATCGTTTTGATTAAGATTGAAATTTGGAAAGGTTTCACACAATCTAATAGATATATTTCGTGCTATTGAATTAATTCTTAAAGTGTCTAATTTTTTTATTACTTCAATTCCATCTTTTCTTAAATCTGATTCTACACTCATATATTTCTCCTTATAATTCTACTAAATATATTATACAATAAAATATAGCAATAAATATTACAAAGATATTAAAATAATATTAAGTTTTAATGACAAAAAATATTTTTTTGAAAATAGATTTATGGTGTAATTATTGGGAATGTAAAGGAAGGTTGACAAATGTCAAAAATTGTCTAAATGTTTTTATTGACACTTATTAGGTAATATTGTATAATGATGACATGATATGTTTTATATCAAATATTTAGAAAGGAGGAAAAAGATGGCAGATAAAGAAGTTATTGAAATGCTAAAGGATTTGAAAAAAGGGCAAGATGAGCTATTTAGAGGTCAAAATGAGTTGTTCAAAGGTCAAAATGAGTTGTTCAAAGGTCAAAATGAGTTGTTCAAAGGTCAAAATGAAAGAGACAAAATATTGAACGAATTACAAAAAGGTCAAGAAAAATTGTTTGAAGGTCAAGAAAAATTGTTTGAAGGTCAGGAAAAATTGTTTGAAGGTCAGGAAAAATTGTTTAAAGGTCAGGATGAGTTATTTATAGGTCAGGAAAAATTGTTTAAAGGTCAGGATGAGTTATTTATAGGTCAAAAACAATTATTCGAAAATCAAGAAAAATTAATAAGCAGAGTTGATAAAATTGAAGAAAATCAACAAGACATGAAAACAGAAATGACAAAAATAAGTCAAACTGCGGCTAGAATAGAAGTAGAACATGGAGAAAAACTTGAAATTTTATTAGATGTAGTTACAGGACATACAAAACAAATTAGTTCAATAAAAGAAAGAGTAGAAAAATGCGAAAAAAGACTAGATAATCATGATGACAAATTCTATGTTTTAAATTCAGCAGTTCAAGCGTATTAATTTCCAAAAAAATACCCTATTGAACTTCAAATTCAATAGGGTAGATATTTATATTTAAAAATCATAAAATTATTTAACAACAATATTATAAATTTTATTTTTAACATAAATTTCTTTAATAATATTTTTTCCATCTAATTTAGAATCAATAGCATTATGGACTTTTTCTTTTACAGAAGATTCATCTTCATCAACAGAAATAGTAATAGTTGCTTTTAATTTTCCATTAAATTGAATTGGTAAAGTTATTTCATCATCAACTGTTTTTGATTCATCGTAGTCTGGCCAAGCATATGTAGAAATATCAGCTTCGAATCCAGCGATTTTATTAAGTTCTTCTGTTATATGTGGTGCAAATGGATTTAATAAAGTTAAAAATGTTTTGAATTCAGCTTTATTAATTTTTCCAATTTTGTAGAATTCATTAACCATTGTCATAAATGTAGATATAGAAGTATTAAATTTCATATCTTCAATATCTTGAGAAACTTTCTTAATAGCTTTATGCATCATTTTTTCAGCTTCTTTTGAGTAAGTATCTCCATCAACTAACATGTTTTGCATATTCCAAACTCTATCTAAGAATTTACCACAACCACGAATACTTTCCATAGACCAGGCTGCAACTTGATCAAAAGGTCCCATAAACATTTCATAAACTCTAAATGTATCAGCACCAAATTCATTTACTATATCATCTGGATTTATAACATTTCCTTTTGATTTAGACATCTTTTCACCATTTGTACCTAAGATCATACCATGAGAAGTACGTTTTTGATAAGGTTCTTTTGTTGGAACAACACCAATATCGTATAAGAATTTATGCCAGAATCTTGAATATAATAAGTGTAAAGTAGTATGTTCCATACCACCATTGTACCAATCAACAGGTGACCAATATTCTAAAGCTTCTTTTGATGCAAGTTCTTTATCATTATGTGGGTCCATATATCTTAAGAAATACCATGAAGAACCAGCCCATTGAGGCATTGTATCTGTTTCTCTTTTTGCAGGTTTACCACAGTGAGGACAAGTTGTGTTAATCCAATCTGTTTGTTTTGCTAAAGGAGATTCTCCATTTTCTCCAGGTGTAAATTCTTCAACTTCTGGTAATCTTAAAGGTAAATCTTTTTCATCAAGTGGAACCCAACCACAATCTTCACAATAAACCATTGGAATAGGTTCACCCCAATATCTTTGACGAGAAAATACCCAATCACGTAATTTATAATTAACTTTTTTAGTACCAATCTTATTTTTTTCTAAATATTCGATTACAGTTTTCTTAGCTTCTTTAACTTCTAAACCATTTAAGAAATCAGAATTTATAAGTTTGCCTGTTGCAACATCAGTAAAAGCTTCTTTTGATAAATCAACATTTTCACCATCAACAACTTGAATAATTGGTAAATTAAATTTTTTAGCAAATTCATAATCACGAGTATCATGTGCTGGAACGGCCATTATTGCACCAGTACCATATGTTATTAATACATAATCAGAAATCCAAATTGGAATTTCTTTATTTGTTAATGGATTTATAGCAGTAATACCTTTAATTTCAACACCAGTTTTTTCTTTATTTAATTCAGAACGCTCAAAAGCAGATTTTAAACTAGCTTGTTTTTGATATTCTTGAACTTCATCTAAGTTTTCAATCTTATCTTCTAACTCTTTTAAAATTGGATGTTCTGGGGAAATAACCATATAAGTTGCGCCAAATAAAGTATCTGGTCTTGTTGTATAAACAGTTAAATTCTTATCCATATTAGCAATTTTAAAATTAACTTCGGCACCTTCTGATCTACCAATCCAATTTTTTTGTTGTACCTTAATTTTCTCTAAGAAATCAACATCATCTAAATCATCAATTAATTTTTGAGCATAATCTGTAATTTTAAGCATCCATTCAGATTTTTCTTTTTGAACAACAGGGCTACCGCATCTTTCACAAACACCATTAACGACCTCTTCATTTGCTAATCCAACTTTACATCCTGTACAGAAATTGATAGGCATTGTTGTTTTATATGCTAAGCCATGTTTATATAATTGAATGAAAATCCATTGAGTCCATTTATAATATTCAGGATCTGTTGTATCTATTTTTCTAGACCAATCAAAAGAAAATCCTAAAGATTTTAATTGCTCTGTAAAGTGAGCTATGTTTTGAGCTGTTGTTATTTTAGGATGTACATTTGTCTTTATTGCATAGTTTTCAGCAGGAAGACCAAATGCATCAAATCCTATTGGAAATAAAACATTATATCCTTGTAATCTTCTTTTTCTTGCAATTATGTCTAAAGCTGTGTAACTACGTGGGTGTCCAACATGTAATCCTTGTCCTGATGGATATGGGAATTCTATTAGTCCATACCATTTTTTCATTGTATAATCATCTTTTGCATTGAAAGTTCCTTCTTTGTCCCATTTTGCTTGCCATTTTTCTTCTATTTCTTTAAAATTATAAGCCATTTTTTGCTCCTTTCGAAATCTATCTAATATAAATGGTATTATATAACAAAAAGCTTTATGTTTCAATATATTTTTAAAAATAAGTCATAAATCCTCTTTCAAAATAAAATATAATATGATACAATACAAAATAGGTGATGAAAATGATAATAGATTTAGAAAAAGCCAAAAAAGAATTTTTAAAATATACAGAAAATTATGATTTAACTAATGAAAATATTAATAGAAAACAAGGACATTCAATAAGAGTAATGAACATATCAAAACAAATAGCAACAGAATTAAATTTGACTGAAGAACAAATACAAATAGCAACTTTAATTGGATTATTGCATGATATAGCAAGATTTGAACAATATACTCAATACCAAACATATAATGACAATAGGAGTTTTGACCATGGAGATTATGGTGTAGAAATTCTTGATAAAGATATTAGAAAATATATTGAAACAGATAAATATGATAAAATAATAAAAGTAGCAATAAAAAATCATAATAAATTCGAAATAGAAGAAGGACTAAATGAAGAAGAATTATTATTTTCAAAACTAATAAGAGATGCAGATAAAATTGATATATTGTACGAAACAATATGGTTGTTTTGGAAAGGTGAAGATAAAGCAATAAATAATACAGAAATTTCACCAGAAGTAATGGAAAAATTTGAACAAAACAAATTAATAAAAAGAGACGAAAATAAAGTATTTGTCGGAATGGACAAGGTTATGTCAGTATTGGCTTTTATTTTTGATATAAATTATAAGCCAAGTTTTAAAATCATAAAAGAAAATGATTATATAAATAAGATAATAGATAGATTTGAATTTAAAGACAAAGAAAAAGTAAGAAATATTGCATTACAATATTTACAAGAAAAGGAAAGATAATTAATGGGCAAAAAATTATTAATAACAGAAAAGCCATCTGTTGCAATGGAATTTGCAAAAGCATTAAAGATAAATACAAATAGAAAAAATGGCTATCTAGAATCAGAGGATTGGATTATAACTTGGTGTGTAGGACATTTAGTAACAATGAGTTATCCAGAAAAATATGATGAAAAATTAAAATTTTGGAGACTAGATACGCTTCCATTTATACCAACAGAGTGGAAATATGAGATAATACCAGCAGTGCAAAATCAATTTAATATAGTTCAAGGTTTAATGCAAAGAGAAGATATAGATGTTATATATAATGCAGGCGACTCTGGACGAGAGGGAGAATATATACAAAGACTTGTTGTAATGATGGCTCATCCAAATCCAAAAGCTGAAATGAAAAGAGTTTGGATTGATTCACAAACAGAAGAAGAAATACAAAGAGGAATTAGAGAAGCGAAGGAGTCATCAGAATATGATAGTCTTTCAGATAGTGCGTATTTAAGAGCAAAAGAAGATTATTTGATAGGAATAAATTTTTCAAGACTTCTTTCAATAATTTATGGAAGAACATTAGCAACAAAAATAAATGAAGAAAAAGCTTCAATTTCAGTGGGGCGTGTAATGACTTGTGTTTTAGGAATGATAGTCTCAAGAGAAAGAGAAATTCGAAATTTTGTAAAAACTAAATATTACAAAATTGTTGGAGAATTTGGAGATGAAAATTCATCATTTAAAGCAGAATGGAAAGTTAATGAAAAATCAAAAGTGTTTGAAAGTATTGATTTATATAATGAAACAGGATTTAAAGATGAAAAAAAAGCAAGAGATTTCATAGTATCTCTTCAAGGAAAAGATGCAATAATTACGGAATTGAAAAAAACAAAACAAAAAGAAAATCCACCATTATTATTTAATTTAGCAGAAATTCAAAATGAATGTACAAAAAGATTTAAAATAAAGCCAGATGAGACACTAGAAATAATACAAAATTTATATGAAAAAAAATTAGTTACATATCCAAGAACAGATGCAAGAGTTTTATCAACAGCAGTTGCAAAAGAAATTTCTAAAAACTTGAATGGAATTACAAGAGGCTATAAAGATGAAGAAGTTCAATGCTATTTGAAGAAAATGATAGAAGCAAAATATCCAACAAACAATTTAGCAAAAACAAAGTATGTAAATGATAGTAAAATAACAGACCATTATGCAATAATTCCAACAGGTCAAGGTTATGAAAATTATGATAAATTACCTGACTTACAAAAACAAGTATATAAAGTAATTGTTAAGAGATTTTTAGCAATTTTTTATCCACCTGCAGAATACAATAAGATTCAAGTTACAGTAAATGTAGAAAATGAAACTTTTTATGCAAGTGGAAAAGTTTGTATAAATCAAGGCTATTTAGAGATATTAAAACCTGTTGAAAATAAGAAATCAACAGATAGTGATGAAAAAGAGGAAAACTCACAAAATACTAACTTAGATATATTAAAAAATCTAAAAAAAGGTCAAAAGGTTAATTGTATAAATTACGAGACAAAAGAGGCGGAAACTTCACCACCATCAAGATATAATTCTGGTTCAATTATATTAGCAATGGAAAATGCAGGAAAATTAATTGAAGAGGAAGAATTAAGAGAACAAATAAAAGGGGCTGGAATAGGAACAAGTGCTACTAGAGCAGAAATAATGAAAAAGCTAGAAAAAATTAAATATATACAAATAAATTCAAAAACACAAATTATTACACCGACAGAAAAAGGAGAAATAATTTATGACATTGTAAATAATTCAATGCCTGATATGTTAAATCCAAAACTTACTGCAAGCTGGGAAAAGGGCTTAGATATGGTTGCAAAAAAAGAAATACAACCAAATGAATTTATGAATAAATTAACAAATTATATACATTCAAAATTTAATAAATTAGTTGTAAAATGGTAAAAGCGAGATATAAAATATATCTCGCTTTTGGATTAATTAATGAAAATTCATCGGAAGCTGATGTACTTTTATTGTAAAATTAGTAGTAAGAATTACAATTTTATTTGGTTTTGCATCATAGATGTTCATTATATCCATAACATCTTTTACAAGTGGCGAAAGAACAGCACACTGAATCTCTGATTGTCTTAGCCAAATGTACTTAGTTAAAGCATCCTTTAATTCATCGCTAGCATTGGGTACGAATATATCAATCGCTGTATCGATTGATCTTCTGATTTTTTTTTCATTTTTTTCTTTCTTTTCAGCGTAATTGGTCATTATTAAGTCCTCCTGTTAGTTACTTTATTTAGCTAAAGAAATTGAAATAACTTGCATTGCTGTATCACAATTAGATGTGAATTTCAGCATGTACGGTGTTAATGTTGCTGCTCTTTTTCCTGGTGAATCTAAAGCAATGCTTTTAATCACTTCTTTAAAGCGATTGTTCTGCATAGATAGATCACAAATATTGTAATTTTGCAGTTCTTCATCTATAAAAACAGACAAAGCTGCAATGTGGTACTTTGAGATACCAGGAAAAACAGATGTTATTGCTAATTGCTTCCGTTTTTCCATTGGTAAGTTGTCAGCATTGAGTTCTGTAAGTTCAAAATTACCAATCATAAATTAATCCTCCTAAAAAATAGTAAATGCATAAAGCACTGAATATATTATACCACAGTCTACATAAAAAAGCAAATTTTAAAAAAATTAGTAATAATATTTATTTTTTATAAAAAATATAGTATAATAATAAAATCAAAATAGGAGAAATATTAAATGAATAAAATAATAGGAGAACTAGGAAAATCAAATAAATTTGTAGATTTAAGTAATCAAATAGAAAATAAAAAAAGTCCGATATCAATATCGGGCTTAACTGACGTTGGAATGGTAGAATTATTATCAGCAATAAATCAATACAACAAAAAACCAATTTTACTAATAACATACAACGAAATACAAGCCAAACAAATACTAGAAATCATAGAAAACTTTGAAAAAGAAAAAGCTGTATTATTTCCAAAAAAAGAAATAGTAACATATGATTTTGTTGCAGAAAGCAAAGATTTACCATATGAAAGAATTGAAACATTAAACAAAATAAAAGATAAAAAAAATCTAATAGTAGTAACAACAATAGAGGCATTAATGCAAAAACTACCACCAAAAGAAATCCTTTTTAAAAACATATTAGAATTTAAAGTTGGTGACATTTATAATTTAGAGGAATTAAAGAAAACACTTGTAAATTTAGGTTATTCAAGATGTGAATTTATAGAAGGAAGAGGGCAATTTAGTGTAAGAGGTGGAATTGTTGATATTTCTATAAATGAAAACTTAGGAGTTAGAATAGAATTTTGGGGAGATGAAGTTGATTCTATTAGAAACTTTAATATCACAAGTCAAAGGTCAATAAATACTTTAGATAAGATAAAAATTTACCCAGCACATGAATTTGTTTTAGATAATTCAATAGAAGAAATTTGTAAAAAAATCACAAAAAAATTAACAGAAGAA
This sequence comes from Clostridium sp. 26_22, assembly GCA_001916005.1. Lineage (GTDB taxonomy): Bacteria > Bacillota > Clostridia > TANB77 > CAG-508 > CAG-269. The sequence continues at coordinate 64,070 of MNRP01000038.1, read as the reverse complement.
AAACAAGAAGAAATATTAGAGCAAGATATTGAACAAATAAAAGCTGGAAATTATATTTCAAAAATAGACAAATACTTTAATGAATTTTATGATAAACAATCAACTTTATTAGAATATCTAAATGATAATTATTTAATTATATTAGATGAAATAAGCAAAATTGAAGCAAGACAAAGAAATATATCACAAGATAATTCGAATTTAATGAAAAATTTAATAGAAAAAGAAAAAATAGTACCAGAGGCATTAAAAAATATAACTAGCATAGATTTGAATCAATTAGAAAATGAAAAATCAGTAATTTATTTTGAAAAGCAAGATATAGTTACAAATAGGCAAGCTGAAAAATATACATTTAATTATAGACAAATAAATTATTATAAAAGTGAAATTGAAAATTTATTTGAAGATATAAAAAGATGGAATAAAGAACAAAAAAGCATATATGTAATGGTATCAACAAAAGAAAAAGCAAAAAAATTAAAAGAAATCTTAGAAAAAGAAGAGATAGCTTGTACAATAGATGAAAAACTTGATAAAACAATAATAGTAAAATCAACAGAAAAAATAGTAACAATAACAATAGGAAAATTACCAAACGGATTTGAAAATTTTGAAATAAATCAAGTTGTAGTATCTGCTGATGAATTAATTGAAGGAAAGAAAAAGAAGACTTTTGCAAATAAAGCATATAAAGAAGGAGAAAAAGTAGTATTTGCAGATTTAAAAATAGGAGATTATGTTGTACACAAAAATTATGGAATAGGAATTTTTGTTGGTGTAAATACTATTACTGCAGATGGAACAACAAAAGATTATATAAAACTAAAATATAAAAATGATGCAATCTTATATGTACCAACTAGCCAATTAGATTCAATAAGAAAATATGTTGGAGGAGATGCAATAAACCCACCAATAAATAGCTTAGGAAGTAAAGATTGGATTAAAACAAAAGAAAAAGTAAAGAAAAATTTAAGAGCTGTTGCAAAAGAATTAATAGAATTATATGCAAAAAGAGAAAAAGCAAAAGGCTATGCGTTTAGTAAAGATACACCATGGCAAAGTCAATTTGAAAATAGTTTTCCATATCAAGAAACAGATGACCAATTAAGATGTATTGAAGAAGTAAAAAAAGACATGGAAAATCAAAGACCAATGGACAGATTACTTTGTGGTGATGTTGGGTATGGAAAAACAGAAGTTGCAATAAGAGCAGCCTTTAAAGCTGTTATGGACCATAAACAAGTTGCATATTTAGTACCAACAACAGTATTAGCACAACAACAATATGAAGAATTTAGAGACAGAATGGCAGAATTCCCAATAAAAGTAGATATACTAAACAGATTTAAGAGTAAAAAATATCAAGATGAAGTAGTAAAAAAATTAAAACTAGGAGAAGTTGATATTGTAATTGGAACACATAGAATGCTTAGCAAAGATGTAGAATTTAAAGATATTGGATTATTAATAATAGATGAGGAACACAGATTTGGAGTAAAAGCAAAAGAAAAAATAAAAGAATATAAATCAAATATAGATGTATTAACAATGACAGCAACACCAATTCCTAGAACAATGCATATGTCAATAGTTGGAATAAGAGATATGTCAGTAATATATGAGCCACCTCATAACAGAAAACCGGTGCAAACTTATGTATTAGAGTATGATCAAGAAGTTATAAAAGAAGCAATAACAAAAGAATTAGAAAGAGATGGCCAAGTATTTTATATTTATAATAGAGTAGATACAATACAAAGAAAGGCAGATGAAATATCAAGATTAGTTCCAGAGGCGAAAGTAAGTTATGCACACGGACGAATGTCAGGAAATCAAATAGAAGAAATAATGCAAGATTTTATTGACAAAAAATCAAATGTGTTAGTATGCACAACAATATTAGAATCTGGTATAGACATTGCAAATGCCAATACAATTATAGTAGAAAATGCAGATAGAATGGGATTAGCAGCATTATATCAAATAAGAGGAAGAGTAGGAAGGTCTGACAGACAAGCATATGCATATATAACATATAGAAAAGACAAAATGTTATCAGAAGAAGCAGACAAAAGACTAAAAGCAATAAAAGAATTTACTGAATTTGGTTCGGGATTTAAAATTGCAATGAGAGACTTGGAAATAAGAGGAGCAGGAAGTTTGCTTGGAGAAATCCAATCGGGTCATTTAGAACAAGTAGGATATGATACATATTGCAATCTATTAGATGAAGTAGTAAAAGAAATGCAAGGAACTGAAATTGAATCAGATATAGACATTCAAATTGACTTAAATGTAACAAGCTATATTCCAGATGAATACATAGAAGACTCAGCACAAAAAATAGAAATCTATCAAAATATAGCATTATGTAGAAAAGAAGAAGATATACAAAATGTGGTTGATGAAATAATAGATAGATTTGGAAATATGCCAGCTGAATTAGAGAATTTATTAGATATAGCAAGAATAAAATACTTAGCAAAGCCATTTTCAATAAGTAAAATAGCAAGTAAGAGAACTGCTGTAGTATTTACCTTTGAACAAAGCAAATATGAAATAGACTTACAAAAATTACTAAAAACATATAAGAACAGAATAAAATTTTCACCAGGAATAAAAACAATGATTACACTTGAAATAGGCACAACAAACGAAAGACAAATATTAAATGATGTTACAGAGTTTTTAAAACAATTGTAACTAATAAAAATTGTTTGAAAGAGGAGAAAAAATGCAAGTTATTACAAGTAAAGATAATGAATTTATAAAACATATAAAAAAATTAAAAGATAAAAAATATAGAGACATAAGTAAAGAATTTATTATTGAAGGAATTAAGTTAATAAAAGAAGCAATAGAAGAAAAGGCTAATATTAAACAAATTGTTATTTGCGATAATTGTCAAAATACTGATATTATTCCAAAAGAATTGATGTATGAAATTGCTAAATATGAATGTGTGTATGTTAGTGACAAGATTTTTAAGAGTATAACTGAAGTAAATACACCTCAAGGAATATTAGCAATTATAGAAAAAAATAATTCAAATGAACAAGAAGCGGAAATAGATTATACACAAGATATAATTGTTGCATTAGATGATATACAAGACCCAGGAAATTTAGGAACAATATTAAGAACAGTAGATAGTGTAGGACTTAACCAAATATTAGTGTCTAAAGGAACAGCAGACTGTTATAATCCAAAAGTTGTTCGTTCAACAATGGGGGCAATATTTAGAGTTAAAATTATTGAATGTGAAAATTTAGAAAAAACTTTAAAAGAAGTAAGAAAACATAAATTTAAATTAGTTGTAACTTCTTTGCAAACTGAAAAAAGCTTATATGATGTGAAATTTGATAAAAAAGTTATAGTTATAGGAAATGAGGCAAATGGTGTTGAAACTAATATTCAAGATATGGCAGATGAAAAAATAAAAATACCTATGCTTGGTAAAACTGAAAGCTTGAATGCTTCTGTTGCAACTGGGATTGTGTTATATGAATATGTTAGACAAAAATTGACATAATACACAAAATGAGGTATAATATAAATTATACAATGTATTACGGCAAAAATTATTATTATTTGCTAATTGTTACCAATTTACTTTTTCATTTTTATACAGTATATTTTAGAAGCAAAAGGAGATTTTTTTAATGGAAACAAGAAAAAATGTGAAATTTCAGACCAATAATGTAGTAATGATTGAAGGAACAATAGATACATTTTTTGAATATGATCATTCTTGGAAAGGGCAACGGTTCTATAATTTTACATTAGCAGTAAGAAGGACCAGTGAAACAATTGACTATATTCCTTGTTCTATTTCTGAAAAGATAATCGGAGAAATTCGTGATTGGAAAGGAAGAAGGGTTAAAGTTATAGGTAGATTCAATTCTTATGGTAAGTATGTAAATGGCAATAATATGAAAATCTATGATGTTGATGTTTTGTCATTAGAACTTATTGCAGAGGAAGAAGATGATGAAAATAAGGTAGTTCTTTTAGGAAACTTAATAAGTGAACCTAAGTTAAGAATTACTAAAAAAGGAATAAAGATATCAGATTTATGGATTAGTGTAAAGAATTATAATGGGAAAATGAATTCTTTTCCGGTTATTGTTTGGGGAGATACAACACGGAGACTTAAATATGCAACACCTGGAACACCTATGAAAATCGTAGGAAGATTGCAATCGAGAAAAAGAGTGATTCGAAATGATAAAGGAAACATTGAAGAAGAACTAACATATTATGAAATATCTGCAAAAGATATAGAATTTTATGATGAGTTTGATGCAGATGTAGCTATCTAGCTACCAGTAAAAAGTAAATTGGGATGAGGGAACTATAAAAATATAGTTCTCTCAATTTATTAAAAAATATAAAAATTAAAATAAATAAAAAATATGGGGGAACAAAAAATGAAATTAAATGTAGTATTAGTAGAACCAGAAATACCACAGAACACTGGGAATATTGCAAGAACATGTGCTGCAACAGGAGGAAAATTACATTTAGTGCATCCGTTAGGTTTTAGCATTTCAGAAAAAGCAGTAAAAAGAGCAGGGTTGGATTACTGGGATAAGTTAGAAATAGAAGAACATGATTCATTTGAAAAATTTTTAGAAAAATACAAACCAGAAGAAAATAATATGTTTTTTGTAACAACTAAAGGAAAACATGTTTATTCAGAACCAAACTATAAAGAAATGGATGAAGTATTTGTGTTATTTGGAAAAGAAACTAAAGGATTACCAGAAGATATACTAGTAAAATATATAGATAAAACAATTAGAATTCCAATGAGACCAACATTAAGATCATTAAACTTATCTAATTCTGTTTCTATTGTAGTTTATGATATACTAAGACAAAAAGATTTTGAAAACCTTGAAGAAATAAGTAGTTATTTTAATAATAAAGGAATGATTTAAGACAAAATGTTACAATAAGTAACAAACTTCTACAAATTATTCTTATAACATTGGTAAAGATTTCAAAAATAATTGAAATCTTTACCTTTTTATGTTAATATGGACTTATAATAATATTATTATAAAATTCAAATCGAATAAAATTTATATCAAAAATCCAATTTTAAATCTAGTTAAAAATCCAAAAAATACCGTAGAAAAAACGAAAGGAGTGATTTATTGTATTACTTTTCTTATAATAACTACATGGACTATACAAATAATAAAAAATTAGAAAATATTAAAAAAATCAATTATTTAGAAGAGGAAAAAGAAAATTATATTAGAACAGATGAAATATTAGAAAAAGAACAAATAAAAATAAAAGAGTCATTAAAAAATAAAAGTAAAATACTAAAATTCTTGAACTCATATTTAAAATTATCAGACCCAATAGAAAAAAACAATTTAGAAGATTGTAGTAATATAATTCAAAAGGAAAAAGAAAGTTTTTTGTATAAAATAAATGGAAAAGAAATTTATATATTAATAAAAATTTCAAATGCAAAAGATAATAATTTAATATATAAGATATTTAATTTAGCAATGGAAATAATAAATTACTGGAATAATAATATGATGAAAAAATCGTTAAGATATCCAATAGTAATACCAATTGTAGTATATACAGGAAAAGAAGATTGGAAAGAAAATTACGATTTTTCTAGATATATAAATTATGAAAATAACGGAATATATCTTCATTATAATTTGATAAAGGCAAAACAATTTATTAAATATTTGGATTAGAAGTTATTAGTAAAAATATATTGACATATTATTCTATAAGTGCTATATTTACAAACAAGGAAAGAGGTGTGGTATATGTTACCTGATTATAGTGTAATTGGAAGAAGAATAAAGAAAACAAGAATAAAAAATAAATTAAAACAAGAAACTTTAGCTGATAAGATAGATGTATCAGTTGCATATTTAAGTAGAGTAGAAAGAGGAAATGCTCAGATTAATCTAAAAAGATTAACACAAGTAGCTGAAATATTAGGAGTTTCGCCAGGGTATTTATTAACAGGAAGTAATATGAAATCAAAAGACTATATGAAAGATGATTTTATAGAATTATTAGGAAAATGTACCCCATCTCAACAAAGATTAATATACCAGATAGCGGAATTAATTTACAAAAATGGAATTGAAATGAATTGACATTTAAAATAAAATGTTGTATAAAATAGTCTGAAAGGAAATTTATAATGTTAAGAGAATTTATGAAAAGACTATTTAATAGACAAGACAAAACAACAAAGGTAGTAAATCAAATTGATGAAGTTTATAAAAAGAGTTTAGAAGATGATGAAATAAAAGATGCAGAACAAAGTGCAGCACAAAAAGTTATAGAATATGTTAGAAAAAATCCTGAAAATGCAATAGAAATTTTAAAAGGAATTTTAGAAAAAGATGAAATTCCTAATAAAGTATTTGAAAAAGCAGCGACTGAAATATCAGAAATAGATGATATACCAGATAAAGTTATACCCAAAGCTGTTGCAGATAGTGAAGTTAATGTATCAGACAAAATAATAGAAAATATAATAGAAAATGGTAGTGTAAATAGACCAGAAAAAATAGAATTAATAAATAATATTGATGATGAAGAATTAAAGCAAAAAAAAGTTGAAGAAGAATTGAAACAAATATACCAAAATTGTGAAAAAACAAGTGAATTAGAATTAGTTCATAAACTTGAAACCATTAGAATTGTTCAAAAAAATCCAATTATCGAAAAGTTAGAAGAAATGATAGTAGCAAAAAGAATGGCATTAAATTATAGGGATTTTGGAGGAACAAAAATAAGTACATTAGCAAGATATTTACCAGTAGATAAAATGATTGAAGTTAATATTCCGGAAATGGTTTGTAATGAGTATGAAAAAATAAAAGAAGAAGAAAAAAATAAAGTTGATAAATCAAGTTTAAAAACACAAATATTACAAGAAATTGCAAAAAAAGTAGCAAATAGTTATCAAGAAGTTGGAGAATTTGTAATTCCTCAATCAAGGAATATGACACAATTAACAAGAAAAGAAGAAGAAAATTTTATTAAATCTATTCAAACATATGTAAGAAAAAAATTAAGAGCAACAGATATTACAAGTATAAGAGACCAGATAAGAGGTAGAGATACTAATATGTTGTTAAAACAATATATAGAAAAAATGAAAAGACTTCCAAAAGCACAGTTAGAAATGTTTATACATAACATAGGAGAACTTGTAGAAAATAATGAAGAACTTACAGTATATAAAGAATTAAAAGATAGCGGAATGATAGAAAATTTACAAAAATTTAGTGATGATAAAAGAAAAGATTATATAAAAGTTTTAAATGATACTGTACAAAAAAGGGTAGAGGAAAAATCTCATAATAACCCAAATGATAAACAAACTCCAAATGATGAACCAGAAATATAAAAAAGTGATAGAAAATTGTATTTAAGTTTTCTATCGCTTTTTTAATGCTATTAATAACTAAATACGGAACTATTAAAAATATTTTACATAAAATATAGTAGGATAAATAAAAAGGAGGCAACTTATGAATGAAATATTAGAAGTAAAAAATATAGGAAAAAAATATCAAAATAAAGAAGGCGAAGTTCAAGCTTTAAAAAACGTAAATTTTAGAGTAAAAGAAGGTGAATTTGTTAGTATCATAGGTCCAAGTGGGTGTGGTAAATCAACATTACTTTCAATTATAGCAGGTCTAGAAAAAAAATCAGAGGGAGAAATCTACATAGAAAATAAAAAAGTAGATGGCATATCACCAAAAATAGGATATATGCTTCAAAGAGATTGTTTATTAGAATGGAGAAATATATTAAGTAATACATTATTTGGATTAGAAATAAAGGGGATAAAAAGCAAAGAAAATATTGGATATGTAGAAAAATTGCTCAAAAAATATCATTTATATGAATTTAAGGATAAATACCCATCTGAACTTTCAGGAGGAATGAGGCAAAGAGTTGCATTAATTAGAACACTTGCAGTAAAACCCAAAATATTATTATTAGATGAAGCATTTTCAGCATTAGACTATCAAACAAGAATAATGGTAACAAATGATATATATTCAATATTAAGAAAAGAAAAAATAACGGCTATTATTGTAACACATGACATATCTGAAGCAATAAGTATGTCAGATAGAGTACTAGTACTAAGTAAAAGACCAGGAACAATAAAAGATATTCATAAAATAGATTTTGAGATAGAAAACAGAACACCAATAAATTGCAGACAAAGTCCAAAATTCAGTAAATACTTCGATGTTTTATGGAAGGAGCTGGGAGTGAATGAAAATAAATAAAATATCACAAGAACGAAAAAAATATTTAAAAAATATAAGAAAAAATAAAGTATTAGTACTAGTTACACAAATTATGGTTTTAGTTGGATTTTTGGCTATTTGGGAGGTTTTAGCTAATAATAAAATAATTGATAGTTTTATAACAAGTCAGCCAAGTAGAATATTAAAAACCTTTATGAATTTATCTTCAAACAATTTACTTACACACATAAAAGTTACAGCATATGAGACTATTGTGGGCTTTGGACTAGGAACAATGATGGGACTTATTATAGCAATAATATTATGGTGGTCAAAGTTTTTAGCTAAAGTATCTGAACCTTTTTTAGTTGTTTTAAATAGTTTGCCTAAGGTTGCTCTTGGACCAATTATAATAATCTGGGTAGGTTCAGGAACACCAGCAATAATAGTTATGGCTATAGCAATATCATTAATAGTAACAATTCTAGAAATATTAAATGGATTTTTAAAAACAGATAAAGAAATAATAAAAATGGCAAAAACGTTTCAATGTACCAAATTGCAATTACTAACAAAAATAGTAATGCCATCAAATATAGGAACATTTATAAATTCATTAAAGGTAAATATAGGATTGTCTTTAGTAGGGGTAATATCAGGAGAGTTTTTAGTATCAAAAGCAGGACTTGGTTATTTAATAGTGTATGGAGGGCAAGTTTTTAAATTAGATTTAGTAATGACAAGTGTAATAATATTAGGAATATTAGCAGGAATAATGTATGGTGCAGTTTTATTAATTGAAAAATTTATCCAAAAAAGAATTTAAAATTGAAAAAATTAAATAGGAGGATTTCAAATTGAAAAAGAAGACAATTGTAATTTTAATAATATTAATATTTGTTGCTATTGCAATAGGTGCTATAATTGTTAAAAACTCAAACAAGAATAATGGCGTACAAGATGGAATGCAAAAAATAAAAATGAGTGAAGTAACACGTTCTGTTTTCTATGCACCACAATATGTAGCAATCAATAATGGTTATTTTAGAGATGTGGGAATAGAAATAGAATTAACAACAGGTCAAGGAGCAGATGCAGTAATGACTTCTGTATTATCAGGTGAATCTCAAATAGGATTTGCAGGACCAGAAGCATCAATATATGTCTACAACGAAGGAAAAGAAGACTATACTCAAGTATTTGCACAATTAACAAAAAGAGATGGTTCATTTTTAGTATCAAAAGAGAAAAATGATAATTTTAATTGGAACGATTTAAAAGGAAAAACAGTAATACCAGGAAGAAAAGGCGGAGTGCCTTATATGACATTAGAGTATGTTATAAAACAAAAAGGGCTAAATCCAAAAACTGATTTAAAATTGGATGATAGTATAAAATTTGATTTAATGGCAAGTGCTTTTACATCTGGAACGGCGGACTATGTAACACTTTTTGAACCAACAGCTTCAAATATTCAAAAATTAGGAAAAGGTTATATTGTTGCTTCAGTAGGAAAAGAAGCAGGAGAAATACCATATACAGCATATTTTGCTAAAAAAAGCTATATACAAAATAATGAAAAAATGATACAAGAATTTACAAATGCAATTTATAAAGGTCAAAAATGGGTAAAAGATCATACTGCAAAAGAAATTGCAGAGGCAATTCAAAGTTTCTTCCCAGACACAGATTTAGAATTACTTGCAACAGCAATACAAAGTTATAAAGATATAGATGCTTGGAATGAAACACCAGTATTGAAAGAGGAAAGTTTTAATAAATTGCAAGATGTTATAAGTGAGGCTGGAGAGTTAAAACAAAAAGCACCTTATGATAAAATTGTTAATAATAATTATGCATATAAAGCGTGTGAATAAAAAGCAGAACAATTTGTAATAATTCAAATTGTTCTATTTTTATTTACAAAATTATTGTAATAACATTAAAAATATGATATATTGTACAAAAAGAAAAATTGGAGGGATACATATGATAGCAATTGGTGCAGACCATGGAGGATACAAATTAAAAGAAGAGATAAAAAAATACTTAGAAGAAAGTGGAATAGAATATAAAGATTATGGAACAAATTCAGAAGAAAGAACAGATTACCCAATATATGCTAAAAAAGTAGCAGAAGCAATACAAAATAAAGAATGTGATAGCGGAATTTTAGTATGTAGATCAGGTTATGGAATGACAGTTGTAGCAAACAAGTTTAAAGGAATAAGAGCTGCAGCAGTAATGAATGAAGAATCAGCAAAATTTGCAAAAGCTGATGATGATATAAATGTAATCACATTAGGAGGAGACTATCTTACAACGAATGAAGCAATTTGCATAATAAGAAATTGGTTAGCAACAGAATTTAAAGGTGGAAGATATGAAGAAAGACTTAAGATGGTAGAAGAAATAGAAAAAAATAATATGAAATAAAAATTGGAGGAAACATTATGTGGGGAGATATAGCAATAGCATTTATTCTTGCATTTGTAGTAACATTTGTAACTACACCATATATGATAAAAATAGCAAAAAAAGTAGGAGCTGTTGATATTCCAAAAGATGAAAGAAGAGCACATAAAAAAGCAATACCTAAATTTGGTGGACCAGCTGTAATTTTAGGATTTCTAATTTCAACAATATATTTACTGATTGTAATGAGCATGGAACACACTATAAATTTATTTGATTTTCAACAATATTGGAAAAAACTCCTAGGATTTTTATCTGGAATATTAATTATATCGGCATTTTGTGTAGTTGATGATATAAAAACAATAAAACCAATAACAAAATTGACAGGACAATTAATTGGAGCTATAATAGTTTCTGCTTCTGGAATTAGAATAGAGGGAATAACATTACCATTTATAAATTTACCAGAAATACATGAAATAACTTCAGTATTACTTACAATAGCATGGATTGTTATTGTAACAAATGCAATAAATTTAATGGATGGCTTAGATGGATTATCTTCTGGAATAGCTGTTATATCAGCAATTTCACTAATGGTTATATTTGTATTAAATGGTTCAGCATTAATATCAGTAGTATTAATAACAGCCTTAGCTGGAGCTTTAGTAGGATTTTTACCATTTAATTTTACACCAGCAAAAACATTTCTAGGTGATACAGGTTCAAACTTTTTAGGATTTTCTTTAGCGGTAATTTCAATATTAGGTTCAGCCAAAACATATACTGCAGCAGTAATTGTCTTACCTTTAATAGTTTTAGGATTACCTATTTTTGATACAGTATGGGCAATTATTAGAAGACTAATAAAAGGAAAATCAATTAAAGCAGTATTTAAAGCAGACAAAGGACATTTACACCATAGAATAGTAGCAAAAGGATTTAGTCAAAAACAAGCTGTTTTAATATTATATGGAATAAGTGCAATATTTGGAATGTTTGCAGTTATATTATGTGATAGTGGAATATGGAAAGCTTTATCGTTCTTACTTATTGTAATAGTTGCTATTGCAGCAGGTTATAAAAATTTTTCAGTTGAAAGAACTGGAAATGAACAATATGAATGTACACAATGCAAATATATATATAATCCAAAATATGGAAATGAAAAAGCGGGAATTGCAAAAGGAACAAAATTTGATGAACTTCCAGATGAATGGGTATGCCCAGTATGTGGTGAAGGAAAAGACATGTTTGAAATACATCAATAGTAAAAATAAAAAGGAGAAAGAAAATGCAAGATGAAATAATCAAATTTCTTGCTTATAACGAAAAAATTTCAGTTGTATGTATAAATTCAACAGAAATGGTAGAAAAAGCAAGAAAAATTCATGATTTAAGCCCAGTTACTACAGCAGCCTTTGGAAGAATGTTAACAATGACTGCTATAATGGCAAATGAAATGAAAAATGCAAAAGATAAAATAACAATACAAATTAAAGGAAATGGACCAATCCAAATGATGCTTACAACAGCAAATAATTTTCCAAAAATAAAAGGGTATGTAGCAAATCCAGTTGTAGACTTACCATTAAATGAATTTGGAAAATTAGATGTAGGACAAGCTATTGGAAATGGTTATATAAATGTAATAAAAGATATAGGACTAAAAGAACCATACATTGGAATATGTCCATTAGTATCAGGGGAAATAGCAGAAGACTTTGCAGAATATTTTGCAAAATCAGAACAAAAAAATACAGCAGTAGCACTTGGAGTTTTAGTAGATAAAAATGGAGTAAAATCTGCTGGAGGATATATAATTACACCAATGCCAGATGCAACAGAGGAAGAAATATCAAAAATAGAACAATCAATATTTAAAGCTGGTGCAATATCAAGAATGTTAGATGAAAAATTAAGTTTAATAGATATTGCAAAAAAAGTAACAGGAGATGAAAATGTCGAAGTTATAGAAGAAGGAATTAGACCAGTATATGAATGTGATTGCTCAAAAGAAAATATGGCAGATGCTTTAGCCACTCTTGATGAAACAGAGTTAAAACAAATGATTGAAGAAGATGGAAAAGCTGAATTAGTTTGTCATTTTTGTAATAAAAAATATGATTTTTCAAAGGAAGAATTAGAAGGAATTTTAGAAAAAAAGGAGAGTAAATAAAATGGAAAATAAAATATTAATATTTGGGCATAAAAACCCAGACACAGACACAATATGTTCTGCATTAGTAAAGGAAATATTAAATAAAAAAAAGGGATGCGAAAAATCAAAAGCAGTAAGATTAGGAAATTTAAATAAAGAAACACAATACGCATTAAAATATTTAGGGTTAGAAGAACCAGAATTAATCGAAAAAGTTGAAGAAGGACAAGAAGTAATATTAGTAGACCACAATGAATTTAATCAAAGTGTAGAAGGAATAGAAAAAGCAAAGATCCTAGAAGTAGTTGATCATCACAGAATATCAAATTTTGAAACATCAGAACCATTATACTACACAGCAAGACCATTTGGTTGTACATCAACAATATTATTTGAAGAATTCAAACAAAATAATATTGAAATTGAAAAAATAGAAGCAGTATTAATGGCAAGTGCAATAATTTCTGATACATTATTATTAAAATCACCTACAACAACAGAACATGATAGAAAAGCATTAGAAGAATTAGGAAAAATAGCTGACATAAACATAGAAGAATACGGATTAGAAATGTTAAAAGCCGGAACAGATTTAGATGATTTTTCTGAAGAAGAATTAATAAATTTAGATGCAAAAAGCTTAGATAAAAATGGAACAAAATTTGTAATAGCACAAGTAAATACAGTAAGTATAGAAGATGTATTAAAAAGAAAAGAAAAATTAGAAGTTGCTATGAATAAAGAAATAGAAGAAAAAGGATTAAGTTTATTTGTTTTAGCAATAACAGATATTTTAAATAGTAATTCAGAAATAATTGCTTTAGGAGAAAAAGCAGATGCTGTTGAAAAAGGATTTGAAAAAAAATTAGAAAATAACACAGTATTCTTAGAGGGAGTTGTTTCAAGAAAGAAACAATTATTACCATCAATAGATAAAAATATATAATTAAATATAGTTTTACGAAAGAAAAATAGGTGGAAAAGATCTGCCTATTTTTCAATTCTTGACAATTTTGGAAAATTATAGTACAATGTAATACGTATGCACAAAGATGAATATAATATAATAAGGAGTAATATAATGAAATCAAAAATGAATATAAGAAGTATAATTTTGATGGCAATTTTAAGTTTATCAAGCTTACTTTTTATAAATATGAGTTTTGCGGCAAATACAGCGAAGGTAAAAGTCGAAACAGCAAATCTTAGGGAACAGCCATCTCAAGATGCAAAAATACTAGAATTAGCATCAATGGGAGAAGAAGTAGAAGTATTAGAAAAATCAGGAGATTGGTACAAAGTAAAATACAAAAATATTACAGGGTATGTAAGAAGTGATTTAATAGAAGTTGCTCAAACAACTTCAGCAAATGTCGAAATAGTATCTGCAACAACAGATAATAATGAAGAAACAACAACAGAAAATGTAACAAATACTGAAAAATCTGAAACAGAAAGTACAGAAAATATAACACAAGTTGGAAAATATAAAATGACAAAAGAAACAATGCTAAAAATAACACCACTTGTTAATGCTTTAGATGTACAAATATTAAAAGTAGATGAACAATTACAAGTTACAAAAATATTAAACAACTGGGCTTATGTTACTACAAGTGATGGTACACAAGGTTGGGTAAGAATGGAAAGATTAGAGCAAGTTAAAGAAGAAAGTACAACATCAACTCAAACTAACCAAACTCAAGAAACATTACAAGCATCAGAAACTACTACGGAAACAACTGAAAGCCAAGAACAAACAAAAAATTTAAATATAAAAATGTATGTAAATTCTCAAACTGTTAATCTAAGAGAAAAAGCAGACAAAACATCAGGAATAGTATCACAATTAGAAATTAATACAGAAGTAAATGTGATTTCTAAAGAAAATGGATGGTGTTATGTTGAAGTAAATAATAAAAATGGTTATGTTTCAGAAAGTTTACTATCAACATCTAAACAAGTTGTTACATCAAGAAGTTCAATGAATGAAAGAACAACAACTTCAACTGCAACAACATCAGCAAAAGCAACAGAAGCAGCAACTACAAATAAAACAACAGAAACTACTACAAGTAATTCTTCAAAAGGTAGTGAAGTTGTAGCATATGCGAAAACTTTATTAGGATGTAAATATGTATATGGCGGAACAACAACGAAAGGATTTGACTGTTCTGGCTTTACTCAATATGTATACAAACATTTTGGAGTAAACTTAAATAGAACAGCTGCAGCACAATATAGTAATGGAACATCAGTAAGCAATTTACAAGCAGGAGATTTAGTAATGTTTGGAAAATCAGGAATTAATCATGTTGGTATTTACATTGGGGGAAATACATTTATACATGCAGCAAATCCAAGCAAAGGTGTAACAACAGATACATTGTCATCAGGATATTATAAGACAAATTATGTTGGAGCAAGAAGAATATATTAATAGCAATTAAAGGAGGCAATATTGAAGCAAAGACCAATATTAATTGCAGTTATAGGGTATATAATAGGTATATTAGTGGGGCTATACTTACAAAAAAGTATAGTCCCATTTTATGTATTAATAGCTGTAATATTTTATCTATATAAAATTTTTAGTCAAAAGATTTTTACTCAAAGATCTCAAAAATTTAAATTGTTATCAATAAAAAGATATTTTAGGTATGTAAAATTAAATTTTAATTCAAGTGTTATTTTAATATTAATAATTAGTTCAACATTTTCAAATTCTATAGTGATTTTTCAAAATAATAATTATCAAAAAATATATTCAAAATTAGAAGAAAATAAAACTTTAAACTTAGAGGCAGTAGTAATAAGTTCTAAAGAAAGTAAAAAATATTATGATAGATATATAATAGAAACAGTATATAATAAACAAAAAATAAAATTATATATAAATGTTAAAGGTGTAGATTTAGAATATGGAGATAAAATACAGACTACAGGAGAATATATAAGACCTGAGAAACAAAGAAATTATAAAGGATTTGATTATTCAGAATATTTAAAACAACTTAAAATATATGGAACAATACAAACCACTAACATTAAAATATTAAGAAAAAATAATGCAAATAATTTTTTATGTATTGTAAATAAAATTTCAAATATAATAGAAAAAAAGGTAAAAAACAATATTTCAGAAGAATGTTCATCAATTTTATTAGGGCTAATTTTAGGAAAAACAGACAACATAGAAGAAGAGATAAAACAAAATTTTAGAAATGCAAGCATGTCACATATTTTAGCAATTTCAGGAATGCACGTATCTTATTTACTTATAGGAATAAGGGTTCTTTTTAACAAAAGCTTAGGAAAAAGAAAAACAAGTATTATAAGTATAGTATTTTTAATTTTTTATATGTTCTTGACTAATTTTTCACCATCTATAACTCGAGCAGGGGTAATGAGTATATTGCTATTATTTTCAAAATTAGTATATAGAAATAATGATACATATACATCATTGTCTTTAGCATTACTAATTATATTAGTATATAATCCATTTCTTATTAATAATTTGGGTTTACAATTATCGTTTGGAGGAGTATTAGGAATTGTACTTTTAAATAAAAATGTATCTGAATTATTAAAAATAAAAAAAATTAAAGATGCAATCTCAATTTCTATATCTGTTCAACTTTTTATATTACCAATTGTTTTAAGTCAATCAAATATTTTTAATCCATATTTTTTAATAAGCAATTTATTATTAAGCATTATAGTAGGTCCAATAGTTATTTTAGGTTTTATTTATATTATATTGATTTTGATTAATGAAAACTTGGGAATGTTTTTATCTAGTTTGGTCGAACTTTCAATTAAGATATTGTTAGGAATATCACAGGTTGGAAAATTACCTTATTCTAAAATTTATATAAGAACACCAAAAATTTATGAAATTTTAATATATTATATTTTGTTATTTTCTATAAAAGAAATTTATAAAGTTTATCATCAAAAAGGAATAAACAATACCCAAAAAAGAGTTAAAAATTTAATTGCATTATTTAGATATAAATTTAATAAAAAAAAGAAAAAATATATTATTTATATATTAATAGTATGTGTTTCATTTTCTTTATTAAGCTTTATACCACAGAATTTAAAAGTGTATTTTATTGATGTTGGACAAGGTGATTCAACTTTAATTGTAACTCCTAAAAACAAAACAATACTGATAGATGGTGGTGGAAGTGAATTTTCTGATTTTAATGTTGGAGAAAAAACATTATTGCCATACATTTTGGATAGGGGATTTAACAAATTAGATTATATAATCATTAGTCATTTTGATAGTGACCATTGTGGCGGTTTGCTATATGTTATGCAAGAAATAAATATTAAAAATATTATTATAGGCAAACAATATGAGAATTCTAAAAATTATGAAAAGTTTTTAGAACTAGTAAGAGAAAAAAATATAAATTTAAAATGTGTAGAAGCAGGAAATAAGGTTAATATAGAAAAAAATTTATATTTTGATGTATTATGGCCGTATTCAAAAAGGATGATTTCTGAAAATGCTATTAATAATAATTCCTTAGTTTGTAAACTTGTATATAAGAATTTTTCTATTTTGTTTACAGGAGATATTGAAAAAATAGCAGAAAATGAAATTTTAGATATGTATAGCAATAGATTATATTTATTAAAATCTAATATTTTAAAAGTTGCTCATCATGGTTCGAAAACCTCTTCAATAAAAGAGTTTGTAGAGAGTGTTAGTCCACAATATGCATTAATAGGAGTAGGAAAGAATAATAAATTTGGACATCCTTCTGATGGAACTATTAAAAATTTAAAGGATGAAAAAATAAAAATTTATAGAACAGATGAAATGGGAGAGATTTTTATAAATACTAATGGAAAAATAATAAATAAATTAATGTATAAAAATTCCAATAAGAGTAAATAATAACAAAAAATATGGAGGCAAAAGAATGAAAAAAACATTTATTTTAATTATATTATTTACGGTTATAATACTTGGAATAACGGCAGGAATATATATATTTATATCAAATGAAAACAAAAAAACAGAAAATAATAATGTTGAAGATGTGATTAATAAAGTGTCTGATAAAGTGCAAAAGGATTATACAAGAGAATTAAATGAATTAAATAAATTGGATAATTCATTAGAAACTAATTCAAATGAAGAAAAAATTTCTCCAAATTGTTTAGTAATTTTAAAAAGACATTATGATAAATGTGGCCATACAACTAATGAATATATAGATATACAAGAGAATTTGGTTAATAAAACACAAGATGAATTAGAAGAAAAATATCCAAACTGGGAAGTAGAAAAATTTTCATCTGGAGAGATTATTTTATATAAAGAATATACTGGTATATGTGATGAACATTATATTTTAAGAGAAAAAGATGGAAAAATTGTAATTTACAAAATTGATGAAAATGGGCAAGAAAAATTATATGAGACTACAGAAATTGCTATAGATTATTTAACAGATGAAGATAAAGAAAATATAAAAAATGGAATAAAAGTTAATGGAAAAGAAGAATTAAATCAATTAATAGAAGATTTTGAATAAAAAAACAAAAGGTGTTTATTATGCACCTTTTATTTTTAAGAATTTTCACTTTTTTTCTTTCTTTTATTTTTTACTATTACTTGTTCAGCATCTTTGTTTGAATCACTTTTATCGATAAATCCATCTTGGTATAGACATTTTATATACATAATAAGTGAAAAAATAGTTGCAATTAATGCTAAACAGTAAACAGCCATATCTAAATTAGACCAAAATCCTGTAACTCCTAATTGTTTTGTAATAAGAGAAATTACTATTGCAAGGTAAAATAGAACTGTTGCTAGTTTGCCATACCATTTACTATATACAACAACATTTTTTCCATAAAGGAAAGAGGCTCCTATAATCATTATAAGTTCTTTTAACATAACAATAAGTAAAATCCAAATAGGAATAATTTTTACAATGACTAAAGAACCTAATACACATATTTGAGTTAATTTATCAGCTAGAGGATCCATTAGTTTACCAAAATTTGATACAAAATTAAATTTTCTAGCAATAAAACCATCTAAAATATCTGTAATACCAGATATAGTAAAAAATATAAAAGCTAGTAAATAATTTCCTTTAAATATAAAATCTATAATTATTGGTATAAATAAAAATCTAAGTACAGTTAGTGTGTTTGGTATATATTTAAACATTTTTTACTCCTTTTAAATTGAAAAATGCATATAAAATACATTTTTCAATTTTTACTTTATAATATTTCAAAAGTTAATTCATTGTTATTTAAATTAATTTTGATAGTTTGACCATTTGTTAGTTCACCTTTTAATATTTTTTCGGAAATTTCATCTTCTAAATATCTTTGAATTGCTCTTCTTAGAGGTCTAGCACCAAATTTGATATTAGTACCTTTGTCTAAAATAAATTGTTTAGCAGAATTAGATATTTCAAATGAAATGTCTTTTGCTTTTAATGCTTTTATAGTATCTTTTAGCATTAAATCTACAATTTGTAATAATTCATCTTTATTTAAAGAATTAAATACAATTATTTCATCTATTCTGTTTAAAAATTCTGGTCTAAATACATCTTTTAAGCTATCTTCAATTTTGTTTTTATCAACAGTTTGTTTTCCAAATCCAATTGAATTAGTATTTAAATTTGAACCGGCATTTGATGTCATAATAATAATTGTATTTGCAAAACTTACTGTATTTCCTTGAGAGTCTGTAAGTTTACCATCATCTAATACTTGTAATAAAATATTAAATACATCTGGATGTGCCTTTTCAATTTCATCTAAAAGGATGATTGAATAAGGTTTTCTCTTAACTTTTTCAGTTAATTGTCCAGCATCATCATAACCAACATATCCTGGAGGTGCACCTATCAATTTTGATGTAGAGTGACTTTCCATATATTCAGACATATCTATTCTGATTATAGAATCTTCTGAACCAAACATTTCATATGCAAGTGATTTTGCAAGTTCTGTTTTACCAACACCTGTTGGACCAACAAATATAAATGAAGGTGGTCTTTTTTCATTTTGAAGTCCAGCTCTGTTTCTTCTAATAGCACGAGATACAGCATTAACGGCTTCTTCTTGACCAATTACTCTTTTATGAAGATTTGTTTCTAAGTTTAAAAGTTTTTGTGTTTCAGCTTCTGTTATTTTTTTAACAGGGATTTTTGTCCAGCTTTCTATAACAGTAGCAATATCTTGAATAGTAAGATTTCTTGGTTTCATTTTTTTATTAATCTTATCAATTTCTTCAATTAATTTACATTCTTTAGTTTTTAGGTCAGCAGCTTTTTGATAATCTTCAGTAGTATCAGCTTGTGCTACTTCTTCTTTTTGAGCTTGAACATTTTTAAGTTCTTGTTTTAGCATTTCTAATTGATATAAATCTTTATTTTCAAGATTTATTCTAGAACAAGCTTCATCTAGAACATCAATAGCTTTATCAGGTAAAAATCTATCATGAATATATTTTTCAGACATTATAACAGTTTGTTTTATAACATCAGTTGAGATTTTTACTTTGTGATATTCTTCGTAATATTTTTTAATTCCTTCAAGGATGTGAATAGAATCATCAATATTAGGTTCTTCAACTAAAACTTGTTGAAATCTTCTTTCTAAAGCAGTATCTTTTTCAATATATTTTCTATATTCTGTTAATGTAGTTGTACCAATCAATTGGATTTCTCCATTTGAAAGTGATGGTTTTAAAATATTTGCAGCATTCATAGAATGTTCACCATCGCCAGCTCCAATAATATTATGGATTTCATCTATAACTAGAATTATATTACCATATTCCTTACACTCATCAATTATACCTTTCATTCTAGATTCGAATTGTCCTCTAAATTGAGTACCTGCAATAACAGATGTCATATCTAAAAGGTAAACTTCTTTGTTTAAAAGTTTTGCTGGAACATTTTGGTTTGCAATTTTAATAGCTAATCCTTGAGCAATTGCGGTTTTACCAACTCCTGGTTCACCAATAAGACAAGGGTTATTTTTAGAACGTCTATTTAAAATTTGTATAACTCTTTGAATTTCTTTATCTCTACCAATAACTAAATCTAATTCATTATTTTTAGCTTTATTTGTAAGATTAGTTCCATAAGTATCTAAGAATTTTTTCTTTTTACTTTGTTTTACATTTTTCTTTTTTTCAACTCTTATTGTTTTTTTGCTTTCATTTTCTTGATTTTCAGAGTTTGTTTTTTGACCATTAAACATATTTGAAAAAATAGAACCTAATGGGATTGCAGCACCTGCAAATTTGGGTCTTTCTTCATCATCTTCATTTTCTCCATCTTCATCAACATTACCAAAAGTAATTGCACCTTCTATATTTTCTAAATTATTAATATCTATATTTTCTGCTAAGTCTTTAAATATACTTTCTAATTGTTTATTCATATCATTTAAATTTATTTTATCTTTTGATAATATATCTTGTTGTCTTGCTAAAACTTCAGTTGCATCTATGCCTTTCTTTTTTGCACAATCATAACATAATCCTGCTAATGTCTTTTTACCATCATCTGTTTTTTCGTAAAAAATTACGGCTGGATTTTTATTACATTCTGAACATATCATAAATTATAATTCCTCATTTCTAAATAAATTTAATATTATATATAATACCTCAAAAGTCCTAAATAGTCAATAAATTGAGGTAAGAAAATGCTACATATTTTCTGTTTTGTACCTAAACAAACATTTTGTTTTTATAAAGTTTGAAAAGTCTTTTTCATTTCCTAAAGTAAAGCCATTTTTATTTATTAAAAAAGCATATTTTCTGTCCAAATAAAAATAATAGTAATCTTTTGTGTTAAAAACTTTATATAATTTCCAATAATAATATTTATCAATTTGAGTTCCGTCAGAAATAGTAAAATATTTTTCATAAAAACGAAAAATAAATGTAGATTCTTTTTGAATTTTTTTAGACTCAAATTCATCTTTTACTTCTTTTATTGGATGAAAAATTCTCCATAGTAAAAAGCAAATTAAAGTTAATATAAATATAAAAGCAAGCTGTGTGTTTCCAGCTTTTAATTGCAATACAATGCAAAAAGCCATTAATATAACAATTAACAAAGTATAAAAATTGCTTGAAACACCAAATTTTTTATTATGGAATATCAAAAAATTTTCGTAACATTCTTTACTATATTTTGTCGTATTTTTAAATAACATATTCATAATTTATCACCTACAATATTTTTATTAGTAAAGTATATCATAAAAAATAAAAACATAAAAGAAATATTGTCAAATAAAATCGAAAATGTTATAATGAAAATGATTTAAAAATATTAGTACCAAAGAGAAAGGGGAAAAGGTATGAATAAGAAAAAAGTTTTTAAAACTATTGGAATTTTAGTACTTATTATTGTTATTTTAATGTTATTATATGTTATTAGAAATACAATAATTGTAACAAAATTGCAAAAAAATATTAAAGAATATACAAGTAAAACAAACTTCAGTATAAAGGTAACAAATTTAACCTCAGAAACGTCAAAAATGACAGTTAATTATTATAAAAAAGATAATAAAGAAGCAGTGATATTAGAAAGAAATGTAGATGAAAATTCAGTAAAAATGTCTTTTTATAATAATGGAGAAAGAAGAGATTTGTTCATTGAAACAAATGATAAAAAAACAGTTCAAGTAAATACTAAAAATCAACTTTTAGGATTAAATATAACGGATTCTTTACAAACTGACAATGTGTGGCAAACTATTTTGTATAGTTCTATTGCTAGAATAAAAGCAGAAAATGTTAATGGAAAAGAATGTTATAAGGTAAGTAATTTTTATTCACCTTATTGGATGTATGGAGATAATATAAATGAGTTTTATATTGAAAAAGATACAGGATTACTTATAAAGACTGTAATTGATGATGAGATTGCTGTAAGAGAGTATAGTTTTGATGACGTTGAAGATTCAGCTTTTGTTGAGCCTGATATTGGGTTGTATACTGTTGTTGAGGAGAATTAAGAATAAAGAAAAAATGTCGAAAATTGCGAGAAAAGTATAACAAAAATATGATTTTTTATTGCAATATTCGGCATTTTATTGTATTATATAAACATTAGATCAATATTCGGCATTTTATTGTATTATATAAACATTAGATATCTAATTAATTTTAAATCAAAAATATTAATTCTAAGAAATTTTTATCTTAAATTAAAACCCAAATTAAAAAATAAAAACATAAGGAGGAAAAAATTGAAAGTTAATCAAGTGATTAATATTGACAAAACGAAAGAAAAAGATTATAATAAAATTAATCTAACCAATGAAGTAACCTTTACATATTATGATTATTTGAAATATAAATTATTTGAAAAGATGCAAAAGGTTAAAAATACTACATTACACGAAAAAGAAGAAAAATATAAAAGGTTAGAACAACAAGAAAATAGAGTAAATAATGAACATGACAAGGTATTTAGAAAAATACTTTCAGACAAAATAGAAGTAACCAAATTCTGGAATGAACAATTATACAGAAGAAAAGTTGCTAAAAACACCATCATTTATGACAAAAGCATTATTAATAATAATAAATAAAGATAAAGAAAATTATTCGAACAATATAAAAGAAATATTTAAAATAATGTTAACTCAAATAATAAAAAATAAAATAGGAAAAGAAAAGACAGATGAATTTCTAAATAAACTAAATATAGGAGGTGATAAAGATATGATGGCAGTATTTGAAACAATTCAACAAGACAACAAACGTATATATAGACGTGGAAAAAAGGATGGTATTGTTGAAGGAATTAAAAAGGGAATATCACAAGGAATAATGGAAAACAGTATTGCAATTGCTAAAAAACTATTAAGTAGGAATAATTCCAAAGAAGAAGTTGCAGAAATAACAGGACTAAAAATAGAAGAAATAGAAAAATTACAATAAAAACAAAGTATGCTATACACATTACTAATTGACTAACTTACCTCAAAATGTTATACTATAAAAAGAAAAATAATGAGGTGAAAAAATGAATGTTACACTACCAGAAAAAAATAAAATAAACAAAAGAAGAATAATAATTTATAGTATAGCAATATTTGCATGTATACTAGCAATAGTAGTTGTAATTGGAATACAAATACTTGGAAATGATGTTGTAGACAATTTTTTTGGAGTTAGTAAAATAACAAAAAAAACAGAAGAAGAGGAAAATAGGTTAAAAGCAAATTTTGATACATTATTTCAAAATCAATTAGAAAATAATAGCTCTTGTGAGGTAAAAAAAATTGATAAAAATAAAGATATTGTATATACCAATTATGAGAACACTGATAAATCAGCTAATAATTATGAAATGAATGTAAATTTACCATATATAAATATAAAAAATCAATCAGTACAAGATTATAATGAAAACATAAAGAATATCTTCCAAGCAAAAGCAGAAGAAGTTTTAAAAAGTACAAATAGTAATGTTATTTATACAGTAAAATATGAAGCATATATAGAAAATAATATTTTATCATTAATAATCTATTCTGATTTAAAACAAGATTCAAGTGCTCAAAGAATTATAGTACAAACTTTTAATTTTAATTTAGAAACAAATAAAGAATTAACATTAGAAGATATTATAAAAATTTATGAACTTGATGAGAAAACAGTGCAAGACAAAATAGATAATGAAATAAAAACAGAAGAAAAAAAGGCGGAAGACTTAAAAGCATTGGGGTATAATGTTTTTACAAGAGATACAAAAAGTGATATGTACAAAATAAAAAATGCTACAGAATTCTTTGTACATAATAATAATTTATATATAATTTATGCTTATGGAAATGATAAATTAACAAGTGAAAGAGATATTGTAGTAATGTAAATATAAAAATAACAATAATAGCTAACTTTGAAAGTTAGCTATTTTGTTTGAAAATAAAAGGGGATGTTTTTATTTTTAAGTCAGATTTTCTTCTGACTATGTTTATATTATAATAATGAATTTTGTCCATTTTGTGAATTAAAAGTGAAAATTCAAATTAAGGTTGTTCCCCTAATGTTAAAGTAATTTCTTTTTCAGTACCAACTCTGTTAATTTTTAATTTTAATTCATCACCAATTTTATGAGAATTTTTAACTTCATTTAATTCATTCATTGTTTTTATTGATTTTCCTTCAACTTCTATAATAACGTCTCCTGCTTTTAGTCCGGCTTTTTCAGCTGCTGAGAAATCTTCTACAGATTTAACATAAACACCTTCAACTAAATTATAAGTTTTTGCTGTTTCAGCATTTAAATCAATACCAGATATTCCAATAAAAGGTCTTTTAACTTTGCTATATTGAATTAATTGAGAAGTAATATCTGTAGTAGAATTAATAGGAATAGCAAATCCAATACCTTCAATTCCAGTACCAGAAAGTTTTAAAGTATTAATACCGATTACTTTACCTTCACTATTAACTAAAGCACCACCACTATTACCAGAATTTATAGCAGCATCTGTTTGAATACAAGTATAAGTTTTTCCATCTGAATCAGTAATTTTTCTATTAACAGCACTTACAATACCAGTTGTTACTGTACTGTCCATATTAACAGGGTTACCAACAGCCATAGCAAATTCTCCAACTTTTACAGAATCAGAATCAGCAAAATCAGCTTTTGTTAAACCTGTTTTTTCAATTTTTATAACAGCTAAATCAGTTTGTTCATCTTGACCTACAATTTTAGCTTCATACTCAGTTTCATCTCCAAATAAAGTAACAGTTACCTTTCCAGCATCTGTAATTTGATAATATGAATTTGACTCAGAAGAGCTTGAAGATACAACATGATTATTTGTTAAAATGTAACCGTCTTCGCTAATAATAATACCTGAACCAGAAGCTGTTGCAGTAGAAGAAGAGCTTCTACCAAAGAAAGATTGAGTATTTACAGTATATTCAATTTTAATACCAACAATAGATGGCAAAATTTTATTAGCCGCATATACAGCAGTATCTGAATAATTACTTAAAGATGTTTGAGTAACATAACCATTAGATTGAGTTGATGAACTATTAGATGTACTTATATTACTTGAAGAATTATTTATTAATTTTGATCTTATTGATGGAACACCAAAACATGTTCCAAGTACAACACTACATCCAACTACACCACTTACAAATGGTAATATAACTGTTTTTCCAAAACCTGTTTTATTTTTTTGTGATTTTTCATTTTTATTATAAGATGATGAACCTGTAACAGGAATTGCTTTAAATTTTGTTTCATTTTTTTCGTTTTCTTCCATAAGAATACCTCCTAAAATAAATTATGTATTTTATTTATGATTATATCATAACCTAATTTTATCTAAGAATACAATAGAATTGTGAAAATTGTGTGAAAATAATGTATAAATTGTTTGCACTTTTTAAAATTAAAAAATATTAAAAACTCCTTGAAAAAAACACGTTCTACATATATAATAAGTAAAAGAATGGAGGAATATAAATGAAAAAAAATAGAGGAATAACAATGGTAGCATTAGTAATAACAATAGTAGTATTATTAATAATTGCTGGAATATCAATAGGAGCAGGAAATAATGCAATAAAAAACTCAAAATTGGAAAACTTAAAAACAAATATGTTATTAATAGAAGTAAAAGCGAAAGAACAAATAGAAAATGCAAAATTTAGACTTGGAACAAGTTTTGATAAAGCAACAGAAGAAGAAAAAACAAATAGAGTAAATACAGCTAAAACCGAATTTACAGGTGAAGAAATTGTTGATGGAAATATATTTAATAATAATACAAAAATAACAACTGAAAAAATCAAAGAAGATAATACAAATAATATTTATTATTATAAATTAAGTACACAAAATTTAATAGATATGGGATTAAAAAATGTAAAATCAGATGAAAAAGATGGGTATTATATAGTAAAATACAACTTAAAAAATAGTACAATTGAAATTTATAATACAGAAGGATTTGATGATGAGGGAAATGTTGTATATTCACTAACAGATATAAAACAAGTAAGATTAAAATAAAGGAAGCAAAATACGAAATGAAAGAAAAAGAATTAGAAAGATTAACAAATTTAAAACAAATAGAAAAAGAATTACACCAAAAAGGATTTAATGCAATTTGCGGAATAGATGAAGCTGGAAGAGGACCACTAGCTGGACCAGTAGTTGTTGCTGGAGTAATTATGCCAGCAGATTCAATGATAGAAGGAGTAAATGACTCAAAAAAAGTATCTGAAAAAAAGAGAGAGCTATTATATGACAAAATAATAGAAGAAGCAATTAGTTATTCAGTTGCAATAATAGGACAAGATGTAATTGATGATATAAATATTTTAAATGCCACAAAACAAGGTGTTACAAGTGTTGTAAAAGGATTAGATGTTAGACCAGATTTAATAATTATAGATGCACTTCAACATATTGATACAGATGGTGTACCTTATGAATCTATTATTAAAGGTGATGCAAAATGCTATTCAATAGGTGCTGCATCAATTCTTGCAAAAGTAACTAGGGACAGAATTATGAGAGAATGGGATGAAGTATATCCTCAATATGGATTTGCAAAACATAAAGGCTATGGGACAGCAGCACATATAGCTGCAATTAAAGAACATGGATTATGTCCAATTCATAGAAGAAGTTTTACAAAAAATTTTGTATAGGAGACAAAAGATATGAATATTTTAGAAATTATAGAAAAAAAGAGAGAAAAGCAAGAATTAACAAATGATGAGATAAAATATTTTGTCGATGCATATGTTAATGAACAAATTGCAGATTACCAAGCAGCAGCATTAGTAATGGCAATTTTTCTAAATGGAATGTCAAAAAGAGAAACTACAGATTTAACATTAGCAATGGCACATTCAGGGGAAATATTAGATTTAAAGAGTTTAAATAAGATTATAGTAGATAAACATTCAACAGGAGGAGTGGGGGACAAAGTATCAATATGTTTGTTACCATTAGTTGCATCACTAGGAGTACCTGTTGCAAAAATGTCTGGTAGAGGTCTAGGATTTACTGGGGGTACTGTAGATAAACTAGAATCTATACCAGGGTATAAAACAAATATAGATATCAACAATTTTATAAAAAATGTTGAAAACATTGGCATAAGTATGATTTCACAGACATTAAATTTAGCTCCGGCTGATAAAAAATTATATGCATTAAGAGATAGTATTTCTTGTGTTGAAAGTATACCATTAATTGCATCAAGTATTATGAGTAAGAAAATTGCAAGTGGAGCAGAAAAAATTGTTTTAGATGTAACTGTTGGAAGCGGTGCATTTATGAAAAATATCAAACAAGCTGAAGAATTAGCAAATGAAATGATTGAAATAGGAAAATTAGCTAATAGAGAAACAGTATGTGTTTTAACAAATATGAATGAACCATTAGGAAAAGCAGTAGGTAATAACTTAGAAGTAATTGAAGCAATAAAATTTTTAAAAGGAGAAATGCCAGAAGATTTAAAGGTAGTTGTTTTAGAACTTGGAGCATATATGGTAAAATTAGCAGGATTAGGTGATGACTTAGAAGAAAATAAAAATAAACTATTAGAAAACATAAATAACGGAAAAGGTTACGATAAATTTCTAGAATTAGTTAATAACCAAGGTGGAGATATTTCATATCTAGAAAATTTAGATAAATTCGAAAAAGCAAAATATATAGAACCAATAATAGCACAAAGTTCAGGCTTTATAAATGAAATAAATGCTGAAGATATAGGAAAAGTTGCTTGTGGTTTAGGAGCAGGAAGAATTAGAAAAGAAGATAGAATTGATTATTCTGTAGGAATAGTTCTTGATAAAAAAGTATCCGCTAAAGTAGAAAAAGGAGAGGTAATTGGTTATATACATGCTAACGATTTACAAAAATTAACAATAGCAAAAGAACAAATAAAAAATATAATAAAAATATCTTCAAACCAAGTAAAAGCAGAAACAATAATATTTGAAATAATAAAATAGAAATAAAATCTTTAAATATCATATTGCAATACAACCTAAAAAAGGCTATAATAAATATAGATTTTGATGGAGGAATAGGAATGAAAAATAATAAAGAAAAGAAAATAAAAACAAAACAACAAAAACAATTTGATAAAGGACAAGTATTTATTAAAATTATGGCAGGAATTTTAGCTTTACTTATGATACTTGCAACATCAGCAACATTAATATATTCATTAATATAAGAGGTGTATTTTATGGGAAATAGTATAAGTAGTAATTGGATGAAGTTTTATGATGAGAATATATTAGCTTTTTTTCAATCACTAAAAGATAATCCTTTTAGTTTATTTACAGCAATATTAGATTTAGCAATAGTTATATTTTTATTATATGCATTTTTTAGAATGGTAAAAGGTTCAAGAGCTTGGCAATTAATAAAAGGAATTGCATTTCTAATAATTGCAACTTGGGTAAGTGGATTACTTAACTTAAATATATTAAATTCAATTTTAACAGGAATAATGAATTGGGGTGTTATTGCATTAGTTGTAATATTCCAACCTGAATTAAGAAGAGGATTAGAACAATTAGGAACTAATAAATTAACAAAATTTTTTGGAATACAAAGTGACTTAGCAACAAAAACAAAAGAAGATGTATATAAAGTTGTAATAGCTGCAACAGAACTTTCAAAAACAAAAACAGGAGCTTTAATAGTATTTGAAAGAGACATAAATATTCAAGATATAATATCAACAGGTGTACCAATGAACTCAGAAGTATCACCACAATTATTAGTTAATCTATTTGTTCCAAAAACACCATTACATGATGGAGCAGTAATTATTAGTAATAATAAAATAGCAGCAGCCGCTTGTGTATTACCATTAGCTGATGATGCTGATATTGCAAAAGAATTAGGAACAAGACATAGAGCTGCAATAGGTGTCTCAAAAGAATCTGATGCAATAGTAGTGGTTGTATCGGAAGAAACAGGAAAAATATCAGTTGCAAAAGATGGAACACTAATTGCAGATGTAAGAGAAGATACTTTGAAGAAAATTTTAATAAGCAATATTGTTACTAAACGTTTTACAGAAAAAACAGTTGTGAAAAAAGATAGATTAAAAAGCATAAAACAAAGCTTAAGAAAAAAAGAAAAAGAAGAGAATAAAGAAAATTAAAATAAAAGTCGCTTATTTGGCGGCTTTTGGAGTTTTATTATAGGAGTTTTTATGAGAAATATAAAATTAACAATAGAATATGATGGAAAAGAATTTAATGGGTGGCAAAAACAACCAAATAAACTAAATATACAAGGAACAATAGAACAAGCAATAAAAACTATAACAGGAGAAGAAATAGAATTAAATGCTTCTGGAAGAACTGATGCCGGTGTTCATGCATTAGGACAAGTTGCAAATTTTAAAACCAATTCTAATATACCAATAGAAAAGATAGCAATAGCAATAAATTCGAATTTGAAGAAGTCAATTAGAATACTACAAGCAGAAGAGGTAGAAGAAAGATTTCATAGTAGATTAAGTTGTAAAAAGAAAACATATAGATATGTTATAAATAATTCAGATATTCCATCAGCAATATATAGAAATTTAGAAACACATATCCCAATAAAATTAGATGTAGGAAAAATGCAAGAAGGTGCAAAATATTTAGAAGGAGAACATGACTTTAAATCTTTCAAAGCTAGTGGAACTAGTAGTAAAAGTAGTGTTAGAACAATTTATAGTGCAAAGGTTATACAAATGCCAAATGAAAGAATTTATATAGAATTAACAGGTAACGGATTTTTATATAATATGGTAAGAATCATAGCTGGAACATTAGTAGAAGTCGGAAGTGGAAAAATCAAACCAGAAGAAATAAAAAGTATAATAGAAGCTAAAGATAGAGCAATGGCTGGTAAAACATTACCACCACAAGGATTGTTCTTAGTTAGTGTAAATTATGAAAGTAACAAATAATCGAAAAAAGCATAAAATATAGTAAAAAAATAATTATAAAATTTTAATTTGAATTTTATAATTACAAAAAAATAATCTGAAAGGAGAAAAAAATGACTAATTTACTTATATTTTTTGCTTTACCAATAGCAACAATAATTATATCAATTGCATTACAAAAAATATTTAAATGTCCGTTTTTGGTAGCTGCAATTATATTTGCAATATTTTTAGTTGTAACATTTATATTAGGAAATCTAATTTATCTAGTTGCAACAATAGCATATACTATATTAGCATTTATAACAGCTGTATTAACAAATATAGTGTGCAGAATATTAAGAGAACTCGATAGAAGAGAAGAATCACATTGTTGTAGCAGAGAAAGAAATCAAAATTCAAATAATAACAATAATTCAACTCAACTATTATCAATAACACGGTGGAGTTTCAAATAATGATAATGGAAATTTATTAACAATAAGTAGCAATGAATGTAATGGAGTTGAAAATGACTTGTTAACAATTAATACAAATTGCCCTAATAATGGTAGAAACAGTAACAACAATAGTGTTTCATGTAATTGTAATACATCAAATGATTCTATTGCAGTAAGAGCAAATGTATTTCCAAATAACAATGGAAACAATGGTAGTTTTTGTGGATGCTTTAGAAGAAGATGAGTGAGCGCTGAATTTTGTAATAAAAAATATTGCAAAGTTCAGCATTTTATGCTAAACTAGTAAATGCAAATATTTTGGGAGGAATAAAAAAATGTTAGATGTAATATTAGATACATTAATTGATTCTATAAAATTATTACCATTTTTATTTATAACATATTTATTGATGGAATATATAGAACATAAAATGAAGCATAAATCAAAAGAAACCATACAAAAATCAGGAAAATGGGGTCCATTTTTTGGAAGTTTATTAGGAATATTTCCACAATGTGGATTTTCAGTATCTGCTACTAATTTATATGCAGGACGAGTTATAACTTTAGGAACCCTAATTGCTGTATATCTATCAACCTCAGATGAAATGCTTCCAATATTTATATCTGAAGCAGTATCTCCAATTATTATCTTAAAAATATTAGCAATAAAATTAGTAATAGGAATGATTGCTGGATTTATAATTGATTTAGTAATAAATGTATTAACAAAAAATAAAATAAAAGAAAATATTGAACAAGTATGTGAAGAAGAACATTGTCATTGTAACGAAAATGGAATTTTAAAATCTTCAATACATCATACTTTAAATATATTTGTATATATAATTATAATTTCATTTATTATAAATACAATAGTTCATTTCATTGGAGAAGAGGCAATAGCAAATTTACTATTAAATAAACCAATAATTGGACCACTAGTGTCAGCATTAATAGGATTAATACCAAATTGTGCTGCATCAGTAATTATTACAAATATGTATTTACAAAAGGTTATATCATTTGGAAGTATGATGGCGGGTTTATTAACAGGAGCAGGAATTGGACTAGCTGTGTTGTTTAAAACTAATAACGAAATAAAAGAGAATATTAAAATTGTAGTTTTATTATATTCAATTGGTGTTATAGTTGGAATAGTTATAGATACATTAGGAATTATTATATAAAAAAAGAAAATGTGTAAATTACATTTTCTTTTTATTTTTATTATTTAAATTAACAACTATTGCATCTTCATTATCAAATAAGTAATCTGAATCTGTTACATCTGTTTGAACTGGATCAAATTCATTTCTTTCATCAGTAAAATCTAAATGTTTTAAATCAAATTTCTTTTTAGTTGGTAAGTCATTATCATCTTCGGTTGATGTTGTCACACTATCAGAATATCTTCCAAAATCAAATGTTTTAATTTTCTTAGGTTCTTTATATTTAGATTCTAAGAAATTTAATTTACCTTGACCAGCCACAGGCTTTCCACCAGAATCTCTTACAAGATATGCACAATCTTTAGTTCCAAAACTTTGTAATTTACCAACTTTAAAGTTAGGAATAAATTTCCAACTAACATTATTATGTTTTGAATCATATTTCATCTTATCAAAGTCAATTGTATTAGACATATCCCATTCTCTATGTTGTCCAAATTCAACTTCCCACCATTTTAAATCTTCTGCAGTGCCACCACCTGTAAAAATTTTATTTCCACAGTTAGATAAAATAACTTGTCTGTAATTTTCTTTTGATGTAGGTGTTTCTAATTGAGATAAGTTTTGTGCTGAAATTGTTGTACCGATTTTATATTTTCTATACATTGTAAAAATTGGTTCAGTAGCTTTA
Source organism: Clostridium sp. 26_22 (assembly GCA_001916005.1). Lineage (GTDB taxonomy): Bacteria > Bacillota > Clostridia > TANB77 > CAG-508 > CAG-269. The sequence goes on along the minus strand of MNRP01000038.1, from coordinate 30,921 downwards.
CATATAAAGTCTGGAAATTCATCTATATACATGAAGTTAGGGACTCTAGATTTTTCAGTTCCAGGCCTTCTTAGTACAGCATTTTGCATTGAGATTAAGAAGAATAATCCAAATGCTTTATGAGAAGCTGCGCCTAAATCCCCACGTCTTGTACAAACAAAAACTATTTTTCCATCTGCTAACATTTTATCAAAGTCTAAATTATTGTGTCTATTACATAAAATTGATTTTACACCTGGTAATCTTAATAAATTATCTAATTGAGTAACTGCTGAATAGACATATTTTTCTGTTTCATCTCTGCCTGAACCTGTTTTATAAAAATGTTTTTTAAAGTAAGCTATTTGTAAACTATATTTTTCTTTTAATTCTTCATTATGACATAGAATTTCACACATTTTTTCAACCAAATCAAAGTTTGTAAGCATTTTAAGCATATCCTCTAAGTTTGGTAACATTCCTTCATTCATTCTAGGGTACATTTCTTTTAAAAGAATTGTAACATTTTCAATAGCTTGGATTGCTGTATCTTCTCTGTAAGCTTCTTCTATTTCACTATGAGCATTATGATACATTGCTTTTAAAACAGAAGAGATAGTAACAGCTATTTTACTTGGATTGTCATAAACGAATGGATTTAAACCAATTGAAGTTTTATCAGTTGGATCAATTATTTCGTAAGATAATCCGAAATTTTTACATACATTAGTCATATGGTCTGTAATTTCTCTATCTGGTGATAATACTGTAATACCGCAATTTCTATAGGTGGTTTCAACAGAGTCATCTAATATCATTTTTTTCATAAAAGCTTTATAAACACTTTCGTTTCCAGAAGTAGGAACTAACATGTTTAAATTAAAGCTTTCATTTAAATAATCATTATCATAAGGTTTTGAAAGCGTAGCAATTCCTGTTTTTAAAGCAGTAAAACCTAATTCTTTTGATACTTCTCTAAAGAAGAATTTCCTTTCCAAATCTCTAGCAATTAATGGTTCGTATACAAGTGATGTTTTGCCTGTTCCGGAACCACCACAAACGAACATACTTTGATATCTTGATGCTTCAGGAATTGTAATAGTTGCACCAGTTTCACTATTTTGACACAAATATACCTCGCAAGTATATGGACCATGATCTTTTTTTGTATCTGATAAATTAATACCAGCATAGTCCCAAATAGAACGAGTCATATCAGTACTATCATTTACACCAAAGTATAAGAAATTGAATATTTTTGGTATAATGAATAATGGAAATAATACTGTTATCGAAGTGAATGCATGTCTTATTAAATCTGAGAAGTTTGTAACTAATTCAACATAGTTTGGATGTGATATTAATAAAAGCCATGCAACCATGTTTAACCATTGGGTGAACATTGAAATAGCAATTATTGATAATCCTATAATATATACATTAAATAAAGTTACTTTTTGTTTCTTACTTGAAGAAAACTCAGAAGAACCGGAAAATAAATAAGCAAATACAGGGCATGCAAGTGCAAATGTATATTTTATTGGTCCCCAATAAGAATAAGAAACACCTGTGAATAACATTAATAACATTTCTACAATTCTATCCACTGCTAAATATGCAGTTATAAGAGTTAGTATATATGTAAAAAAGGTATTTCTGCTTGTATTTAATTTTTTTAAAAACTTGTCTAAAAATTTCATTATATATAGCCCCTTTTTATATTTTAATTCTACATATATATTATCTTATAAAATGGCAAAAAAAACAAGTATTTTTGGTAAAAAAGTTGGAAAACAAGGTGATGAATAATTATTTTTTTAGTATAATTTATTATTTTTTGCATATAATATCTAAAATTTAAGTGAAGTGGAAGTGAAATTATGTTAGATGATAGAAAAGGTAATGAAATGAATAAAGAAATAGAGTTAATAAAAAATATAATAAAAACTAGAGAAGAATTAAAAAATAATAATAAGAACTTTGAATTTGCAGAATTAGATTTAGTTGATTATTATATATATCAAATTAAAGCAAATCAGGCAAAACTAAATTATTTATTTAAATTAGCAAAAGCAAAGGGAATCACAATAGATAGTATAAATCAAATAGAATATTCAAATTATGAAGAAGAAATAAGTTAAAGTATTGTAATATTTGTCCCAAACTTGCATAAAAATGTATAAATTAAGTTTGAAGAGGGATGAATATGGAAACGAACTTACTTACATATTTGGCTTGTATTTGTTTTTTAATAATTTTTGGGAAAATTTTTATTGTTCCTATAACAAAAATAGTAAAATTAGTTATTAATTCTATAATTGGAGGAATATTAATATATTTGATTAATCTAATAGGCGGATTATGGGGATTTCATATCGGTTTGAATGTTTTTACAAGTATTTTAATTGGATTATTAGGTCTGCCGGGTGCTGTTTGTTTGGTTATTGTTAAATTATTAATTGTCTAGTGGAAAATTATAATTATATTCAAAATTATAATTTTTTTTGATTTTTTATAGTTTTTTAAAAATTTATGTGTTATTATATACTTATCAAAAGATAAGGTGGTAAGAATATGGAAGATGAAATTGTAAAAAAAATAGCAGAATTATTAGGAAGTGAAACAGGAATAGAAACTGAAAAAGTATATAATCACATTCAAGAAGGACTAAAAAAAAGAGAAACAGAAAAATTAAAAAAAGAATTATCTGAAAAAACTAAAGAAATTGAAGATAAGAAAAGAGCACAAAAGGATGATGTAAAAACTAAAGAAGAAACAAAAAAAGAAAATAAGGAACCATTAATAATTGTACAGGATACTCCTAATTATAAACAAATAAGACCAGAAGGAAGATTGCATGTAGTAGCAGATATAAAGAAAAATAAATATTATTTAATGGATGAAGAATCCAATATTTTAGAATCAAGAGTAATAAACGGTGTAGAAGATTCTATATATAAAAAGTGTATATCAAAAATATTAATAAAAAAACGTAGTAATGAGTTGATAAAACAATATAAATATGTAAATGAAAAAAATGTTGGAAATGTAGATACAATTACATATAAATTATTAAAAGATTTTGATGAAGATTACTCAACTAAATATGCAGAAAAATATTTGAAAATGGTAACATTAAATCCTAGTAGAAATCAAGCAGAAAGTGATGAAAAGTATAAAGCAAAAGTAATTAATTCTAAGAAAAAAGCACTAAATGAAATGAATATAGATTTTACATATAATACTAAGGGAATTTTATTTTTTAAAGGAGTAAAATTAAAAGATAAAATTCAATATATGAAAATGGTGTCAAAACAACAAAATATCTTTGGCGCAAAAGTAAATAGTAGTTTTTTGGGATTATTTAGAAATAAGAATAAAATGTTAGATTCAGGAAGAAATGAATATGTTCAAACAAAGAAAAAATTAAGTTTAAGTAAATCAAAAATTCCTAAGATGAAATTTAAAAGTTTTCATATGCCAAAATTAAATATTAATATAGATAAGCAAAAGGCTAAAAAATATTTTGGAAGAACAGTAATGGCAGGAATTGCAGGGCTTTCATTATTTGGAGCAATTTATCAAGCTAAAACTATTACAAATGTTAATAATAAAGAAAATAAAGCTATAGAATATGAAATGGAAAACAATAAGAACGATAATGATTTTAAAAAACAGGTTCATGTTAATATAGAACAAAATATTGTAAAGGTAAAACAAGAAAATAAAGAAGCTTCTGATATTATAGAAAATATTGATGATGTTGAACAAAAAAATCCAGTTATTACAAAGTTAAGTAATTTAGTAAATAATAAATGGGAAATAAGTAGTGGAAAATATTATAGTTCGCCAGATGGTACTGGAAACTCAGGTAATTTTAAAAATTATCAAGAAGCAGTAAAAGTAGATTTATTAAATTTATTAGATGAACAAGGAAATAAAATTTGTACAATATCACCAGATGAACTTAGCAATTTACCAGAGGATATTGTAGAGCAAGTAAAAGGTTTCCAATATCATGTAAGCAATGAAAATACTGTTTTAGGGTGGAATACAGATAAACAATTAGATGAATTAAATGAAAGTGATTCAATGCATAGTGTTCAAGAAGAAAAAGATAGTGATATGGAAATAGGAGAATAAAAAATAAAAGAAATCCAATTGAGAGGCTGCTGAAAATGTAGCCTTTCAATTGGATTTCTTTTATTTTTTATTCAACTGTGACAGACTTTGCTAAATTCCTTGGCTTATCAACATCTAATCCTTTTTCTTTAGAAATATAATAAGCAAGTAATTGAAGTGGAATGACTGATAAAATAGGGGAAATAAAACAATCTGTTTTTGGTATTGTTATTACTTCATCAAACATATTTTTATCAATATCTTGATTTGTTACAACTAAAGTTTTAGCACCACGAGTGATAACTTCTTGAATATTACTTACAGTTTTCTTAACTAAATTTTCATCTGTCATAATGCTTATAACAGTAATTCCGTTTTCTATTAGTGCTATAGGTCCATGTTTTAATTCTCCTGCTGCATAGCTTTCTGAGTGAATGTAAGAAATTTCTTTTAGTTTTAAAGAACCTTCTTTGGCAACAGTTTCATCAATTCCACGACCTAAGAAAAAGACATCTTTTTCTTGATATATTTGTTGAGCAAATTTTTTAATTTCATCATTACATTTTAAAGTCTCTTCAATTTTTTTTGGTAAATCTAAAATATCTTGTTTTAAATCTTTAATTAATTTTGAATTTTCTCCAAATAAAATTTCTGCAAAATATATTGCTAAAATATTTATTAGCATAACTTGAGATGTATAAGCTTTAGTTGATGCAACAGCGATTTCTGGACCTGCATGAGTGTAAATTGAATAATCAGCTTCTCTTGTTATAGAACTTCCAATTACATTTGTAATAGCTAAAGTTTTAGCACCTTTTTCTTTAGAAAGTTTAAGTGCTGCTATTGTGTCTGCAGTTTCTCCAGATTGAGAGATAAAAATACATAAAGTTTTTTCATCTATAATTGGGTCTCTGTATCTAAATTCAGAAGCTATATCAACTTCAGTAGGAATTCTACAAAGTTTTTCAATTGCATTTTTTCCACTAAGACTAGCATGCATTGCAGTTCCACAAGCTACAATATAAATTTTATTTAGACTAGATAAATAAGCTTTTGTGAATCCTAGTTCATCAAACTCACATTTTGAATTTAGATTTATTTTTGCACCAATAGTTTCTCTTATAGCTGTTGGTTGTTCATAAATTTCCTTCAACATAAAATCATCAAAACCATCTTTTTCAGCAGCAGAAGAATTCCATTCTATTGTTTGTGTATGTTTTTCTATTTCATTTAAGTCTTTATCATAAAATTTAGCAGAATCTTTTGTTAATAATACAAATTCCAAATCATTTAAAAGATAAAAATCTCTAGTATAAGAAAGTATTGCTGGTATGTCAGAAGATAAATATTTTTCATCTTCACAAGTTCCAATAACTAAAGGACTGTCTTGTCTAACAACAATCATATTGTCTGGGTATAATTTTGAAATAACTTCAATTGCAAAACTTCCTTTTAAATCTAAACATGCATTTCTAACTGCTCTTAAAAATTTTAAATCATCAATATTTTTATCAATATTAAAATAATAATGAATTAGATTAGGTATAACTTCTGTATCTGTTTGAGAATAAAAAGTATAACCTTTTTCTTCTAATGATTTTTTTAATTCATTATAATTTTCAATAATTCCATTGTGTACAACACTAAATGTTTTTGAATTATCTTGATGTGGGTGAGAGTTTTCCTTAGATGGCTTTCCATGTGTTGCCCATCTTGTATGAGCAATTCCTATAGTTCCTTCTAATTTATCAATTCCATCTAAATTTGATAGATTTTTGACTCTTCCTTTATCTTTCATTAAAGATAATCCATTTTTTTCTATTGTTGAAATACCTGCAGAGTCATAACCTCTGTATTCCAATCTTGTTAAACCTGCTAATAAAATTGGGCAAGCTTTTTTAACTCCTATGTAACCTACAATTCCACACATAGTAAATCCTCCTAAAAATTAAAATTCCGGAATTGAAAGTATTGCAATACTTAATTGTATTAATTTCTGTTTTAATATTGCTATTAGTTTTTATATTAATATTATGACCTTAAGTTAAAGCCACTAGAGCATCCGCCGAATATTTCGATAAACTCTAGACCTCGTCAACCATAAAATATGGTCCTGGCGCTTGTTAATTACTAACTCCTTTCTTTAATTTTTTGCAACTTTCAATTATGGTATTATATTACTATATAAATAAAAATAGTGCAAGGTTTTTTTAATAATATTTTAATTATATTTGACAAAATTTACATAATATGATACAATCATTTTTGCATTAAAATTTATAGACATAAGGAGGTTTTATATGAAAGAGTATAAAATATTTCATGTAACCAGAAACTTAGCAAAGCATTCTTTTGAATTGGATGATGCAATTCATGGTTCGCCATTACAAAAGGAAAATACAGATTGGACATTAAAAGATCCTGATTTGTATTTACAGCGGTTAAGATCAGAACTTAACCGATTAGAAATTGCATTGTCTGATTTGCAGTTTGTGTTAAGATCTAAGTATCAGATGGAATTTGATAACAAGTCATTTAATATGACAGCTGAAGAGTGTGATGCGTATTGCTATCACAGGTTCCATCAAAGATCGTTTACGTATGCAGAAAAAATAAGCTACTGGCTTCAGGAGAAAACTCCAGAGGAAATTGATGTGAATTTGCCTAAAGCAAATAGACAGCTTAATGTTTTACTAGCTGCAATTCAGGATGTAAACGTATCAATTGTTAGATACGAGAACTTTAGCAAAGTGAGGTTAGTTGGATAAAACCTAATGGGCTCCCTTGAATAAGGGGGTCTTTTTATATAAAATATTGATTTATATTCAGTAATTAGTATATAATATTAAATAGATAGGTGAAAAATATGTTTAATATAGAGGAAGAATTAAAAAAATTACCAGGAAAGCCTGGAGTATATGTAATGAGAGACAAAAATGATAACATTATATATGTTGGAAAAGCAGTTTCTCTAAAAAACAGAGTTAGGTCATATTTTAGGAAAACAAATAAAACTGAAAGAATAAAGAAAATGGTAAGTTTAATAGACCATTTTGAATATATAGTAGTTGATAATGAAGCAGAAGCATTGATTCTAGAATGTAATTTAATTAAGAAAAATAGACCTAAATTCAATGTATTATTAAAAGATGATAAAACATATCCATACATAAAAATAGACGTAAAATCAGAATATCCAAATGTATTTATAACAAGAAAATTATTAAATGATGGAGCAAAATATTTTGGACCATATGCTAATCCAGGTGCTGCTAAAGAAATGGTAAACTTTATAAAACAGAAATATAAAATACGTCAATGTAAAAATTTTAAATCAAATACAAGAGCATGCTTGAATTACCATATAAATAGATGTTTAGCACCATGTATGGGGTATGTTACACCAGAAGAATATAGAAAACAAATAGATGAAATAATAGATTTATTAGAAGGAAAAACTGAAAAAATCTTAAGAGATTTAGATACGCAAATGCATGAAGCATCACAAAAATTAGATTTTGAAAAAGCTGCATATTTAAGAGACAGAAAAATTGCAATAGAAAGAGCATCAGCAAAACAAAAAGTTTCTAATATATCTGAAAATAACATAGATGTAATAGGATTATATAAATCAGAGATAGAAGTATGTATAGAAATATTCTTTGTACGTGGAAGTAAAATGATAGGTAGAGAACATTACTTTTTTAATGAATTAAAAGATATGGATAATAGTGAGATTTTAGCTGGATTTATAAAACAATACTATTTAGATAATCCAAATATTCCAAGTAAAATAATGTTAAGAGAAGAATTGCCTGAAAAAGACATAATAGAACAATGGTTATCCACAATGTTAGGAAAAAAAGTGGAATTAAAAAGCCCTAAAAAAGGTGAAAAATTAAGATTTGTAGAGATGGCAGAAAATAATGCAAAAGTTACTTTAGAAAATAAAGAAAAAGATAAATCAGAAATTTTAATGGAATTAAAAGATGTTCTAAAAATGGAAAAATTACCAAGAAAAATAGAAACATTTGATATATCAAATATTTCAGGAGAATATATGGTAGCTGGAATGTGTGTAATGCAAGATGGAGTTATAAAAAAGAATTTATCAAGAAGATTTAAAATAAAAACAGTAATAGGACAAGATGACCCTAAATGTATGGAAGAAGTTGTTACAAGAAGAATAGCACATTCAATAGAAAATCCAGATGGAGGATTTGGAAAATTACCAGATGCATTTTTTGCAGATGGAGGTATTACACAAATAAGAGCAATAAAAACAGCATTAAAAAAATATAATTTAGAAATTCCTGTATTTGGAATGGTTAAAAACGATAAACACCAAACTAGAGCTTTAATGGATGAAAATAGAAATGAATTAGAAATATCAGAAAATCTAATGAATTTAATAACAAAATTTCAAGATACAGTTCATGATACAGCAATTAGTTATCACAGAAAGTTAAGAGAAAAATCTATTACTAAATCAGAATTAGATGAGGTAAAAGGTATTGGTGATGCAAAGAAAAAAGAACTTTTGAAACAATTTGGTAGTGTTACAAATATTAAAAATGCAAGTGTTGAAGAATTAATGAAGGTTAAGGGAATAAATGAAAATTTAGCAAAAGAGATTAAAAGTCAGATTAAATAGTCTGACTTTTTTTGAATGTTGAAATATTTTATAAAAAAATAGGAATAAATCTCCAATTAATGCATATACATATAAGAGATAAGGGGGAGAAAATATATGGAGAATGTTTTTAATATTAAATATAATGCAAGATTGGACAGGCTTGAATTGCCAAAAGAAAAGAAAACAAGTAAGGTATTGAATTTTATAAAAAAACATAAATTTTTTTCTGTTGCTTGTACGAGTTTTTTGACATTGTCTTTTGTTAATTTTTATTTGATTTATACTTTTATGAAAGTTTTGCAAAATATATAAAAATATGATAAAATAGAACTATTCTAAAAAGAGGAGGAATAGTAGCTATTTTTTAAGCTATAAAAAAGAAAAAATGAAACTTGCAAACGAATGGAAAGATTATAAAATATTAGATATGGCAGATGGACAAAAATTAGAAAAATGGGGAGATGTTATACTTTCTAGACCAGATCCACAAATAATATGGAAAGACAAAAGTTATCCTAAAAAATGGAATTCAATAAATGCAACATACCATAGAAGTAGTTCTGGTGGGGGTTCATGGGAATTCAACAAAAAAATGCCTAAACAATGGCAAATAAAATATAAAAATTTAACTTTTAATATTAAACCAATGGGATTTAAACATACAGGTTTATTTCCAGAACAAGCAGTTAATTGGGATTGGATGATTAATAAAATAAAATCAGAAAAAAGAGAAATAAAAGTTTTAAATTTATTTGCATATACAGGTGGTGCAACAGTTGCTTGTGCATCAGCTGGGGCTTCAGTGTGTCATGTAGATAGTTCAAAAGGAATGACAACTTGGGCTAAAGAAAATATAGAATCTTCAGGATTAAAAGATAGACCTGTAAGATATATAGTAGATGATGTTGTAAAATTCGTGAATAGAGAAATAAGAAGAGGAAATAAATATGATGCAATAATAATGGATCCACCATCATATGGAAGAGGTGCAAATGGGGAAGTTTGGCAATTTGAAAATAATATATATGATTTAGTAGAATTATGTACAAATGTATTATCAGATAATCCATTATTTTTCTTAATAAATTCATATACAACAGGTATTTCAAGTAAAGTATTGGAAGATATTTTGAATTTAACAGTTGCTAAAAAATATAAAGGAAAACTAGAATCAGGAGAAATTGGAATTCCAATGGAAGAATCAAAACTTGTTTTACCATGTGGAATATATGGTAGATGGGAGAAATAAAATGCAGAAATTAAAAGTAATATATGAAGATAATCATATTATCGTAGTAGAGAAAATTCCAAATGTTCCATCTCAATCAGATAAAACTGGTGATATAGATATGCTTACAATGGTAAAACAATATATAAAAGAAAAATATAATAAACCTGGAAATGTATATTTAGGACTAGTTCATAGACTTGATAGACCAGTTGGTGGAATTATGATTTTTGCAAAAACTTCAAAAGCAGCATCAAGATTAAGTGACCAAGTAAGAGAAAAAGTTTTTAAGAAAAAATATTTAGCTGTTGTAGATGGAAAGATAGAGAATAAAAGTGGTACTTTAGAAGATTATTTATATAAAGATGAAAGAAATAATATAAGTAAGGTAGTAAATAAAGGTAAGAAAAATGCAAAATTTGCTAAATTAGATTATGATGTTATAAAATATGATGAAGTCAAAAATTTGAGTTTAGTAAAAGTGAATTTACATACAGGAAGACATCATCAGATACGTGTTCAATTATCAAATTTTGGTCATAGCATATTTGGAGACCAAAAATATGGAACAAGGGGACAGGGAAAACAAATTGCTTTATGGGCATATGAATTAACTATTAATCATCCTATAACAAAAGAGGAGATGACATTTAAGGATTTACCAGAAAGCGTAGGAACATGGTGTATATTAAGAAATCGTTAGTAGCGGTTTCTTTTTTTGTCATTTATACCATTTTTTTGTCAAATATTGAAAATCTTTTATAAAAAAAGCAAAGAGAAAAGATGCAAAAATAATAAATCTTTTCATAAAAGAAAAATTAGAAACTAAAAAAATAATGTTAAAATTATTTCAACATAAGAAAAAAGTGTGGTGAGAAAAATGATAGATAAAATCACAGAATCTCTAACATGTAAAATTAGAAAAAAGATGCCAGAAATTGATGATGAAAGAGCAGAAGTAATTAATTTTGGATTACAAATTTTAATTGGTGAAATTCCAAAAATATTTATAATGTTGTTTTTGGCTTATATATTAGGAGTATTTAAATTAACATTATTAACATTTTTGATATTATTACCATACAAAGGAGCATCTGGTGGATTTCATTTAAAAACACATATAGGATGCATAGTATCAACAACAGCATTTTATTGTGGAATTGCAATTTTGGCAAAAAATATTGTTTTAACTGATATTACAAAATATATTATGATTGGTATAGTTGGTTTGTTTGGAGTAATAATGATAAAACTTTATGCTCCAGCAGATACAGAAGATGTACCAATAATAAGTAAAAAAGTTAGAAAACAGAAAATGATATTATCATACATATTTTTTATACTAGGTTTAATAATATCAGCAGTAGTACCAAGTAATATAATTTCTAATCTAATTATATTTGGTTATTTTGTACAAACTTGTATGATTACAAGATTGGCTTATAAATTAACAAATAACAAATATGGTTACGAAGTTTATGGAAATGCTACAAATTAAATTGTTAATATTAAAAATACATGCCGGCAGTATTTTTATATTATATATATAAACAAAGGAGGAAACCTTTATGTTAAAATTATTAGCAAAAATGGCAGAAAAATATGCAAAATCTACTAATACAGCTTGTGGAATGTGGGCAATGTTACATCAACCAAAAATGCCAGCTAGTTTAGTAAAAAAAGATTAATTAATAAGTTTTTAAGTTTAATAAGAGTAGTTCGACAATGCTCTTATTAAAATGCAATATACTTTAATGTTACATACAATCCTTAATGCGAGAACAGCAAAAGCTGTTCTTATTTTAATAGTAAAAAATAAAAGACAGATGTTTAATCTATCTTTTAATAATAAATTTCCAATTGTTGTGAAAAATAAGTATCATTTTTATTTGTATATAAATTGATATTATTATTTTTCTTTAAAATTTGTTTTACTTCCCATAATCCAAGTCCAGTATGATTTTCTTTTCCAGTAACACCTTTATTAAAAATTTCATCAATATTAACATTTTTATCTTTATAAGTATTTTCTATTAAAACTATATTTCTGTTATTTTTGGAATCATTTCTAAAAACTATGTTTAGAACTTTTTCGTCAGATTCTGAAGCAGCCTCAATAGCATTATCTAATAAAATTCCAAGCATTCTAGCAAATTCATAGATCTTCATATGTAAATTATTTAAATCTAATAAAAATGTTAAATTTACTTTTATTCCTTTTCTTAGTGCTTCAGCATATTTTGTTGTAAGTAGATTATATATACCAGGATTATTGATTATATCTGGATTTAAAATGTACAAGTTATTTACTTTTTCACAATCTTCTTCAAGTTGAGAATAATATTTTTCTAATCCTTTCATATCATTTGTTTTAATATAACCACCAATTGTTGTAACAATATTGTCAAAATCATGTTTAAATCCTCTTACACTATCATGTAGTATATGTAGTGTTTTATTATATTCTTCTGCGTTTTGCAACTTTTGAGTAGTTGTTACTAAATTCATTATTTTAGCTAAACTATAAAAACTTAAACCAAAATAAAATAATAAGCATAAAAAATTAAAAAATGTAAATTCTATTGGTAAAATATCTATGTATTTAACACTTAGAATACCTTGTAGAAAGATATTTAAAAAACCAAAAATGAAATTTAAAGTTATTATTACTTTGGTTCTTTTATCAAAATTTTCTAATATGTTTATAGTTATTTTTCTATATTTTAGAACAAAGTTTAAAATAAGTACAATTAAGTATGTTAATAAAACAAAAGGTACTCTGTAAATAAGGATGGTATTAGCTTGTTCATAGCTTATATTTAAAAGTGAAAAATATGGATTAGCTAGTAAATTAACAACTAAATTGAAAACTATACTTGGAAATAATGTAGCTATAAAAGATTTTATAAAGCTTACTTTCATAATAAAAAATAAAAGTGTAAATGCGAAAGCATAGTTGAAAATAATGTTAAAAGGCCAATCTATAAAGAAATTAGCTATAACTGCAATTATACCAGAAGAGACTATATAAATTATACGTTGCTTTTTATTAAATTTAATATTAAAAACATTTGAAATTAAATAAAAAGTTAAAGGTGCTTCAACTAGAAGTATTAAAATTGCTATACAAAAATTAGTTAACAATTCATTTGGCGTACTAATAGCAGTCCAAATATTATTTAAAAATTCCATTTTTCTTAACCTCCTCCATTAAATCTTTCTTATATTTAGGTCCAATATCGCAATTAGAATTATCTCCAAAATAAACAATATTACCAACTGGATCTAAATTTACAATGTTATTAATGTTAACAATAAAAGACTTATGAGCTCTTACAAAGTTACTTGGTAAAGAATCTTGAATTTTATTAAAAGAACTATATGTTTCATAATCACGATTTTTAGTATGGAAAATCAACTTCATACCATCACGTTTTATAAACAATATTTCATTTTCATCAATAATAGTTTTCTTATTATCAATTTTAATATATCTTTTAGGTAAGCCGTTTATATCATTAAAAAGTCTAACGACAGTTTCTTCTAATCTGTCAGAAGTAACAGGCTTAGCTAGATAATCGAAAGTTTTGAATTTATATGCCATCATAGCATATTCTAAATGTGCTGTTGTAAAAATAAAATAAGTATCTTTATTTTTTTCTCGAACTATAGATGCAATTTCTAATCCAGATTTATTAGATTTCAGGTTAATATCTAAAATTAATACGTCAGTTTTGTTTTCATCAATATATTCTAAAAGTTCATCAACATTATCAGTTTTTAAACCAATTTTTGCATCATAACCGTATTTAATAAAAATATTATCAAGAATTTTTGAGAATTTATCTAAAATATTTAGATTGTCATCACAAATAACAAAATTTAACATAATATCCCCTCCTATAAAAATGTATAAAAAATTTGAAAAAATAAGTTCGACAAAAAATATAAAATTTCCTTTTTTTTCCAAAAGTAAGTACAATATAATCCAAAATTTTTCTGATGTCAATAGAAAATTTGTAAAATTAGCCAAAAGGTAAAAGTATTGATATCAATAATGTTTACAAGTCACACGAAGAATGTCAATAATGAAAATAAAATGTAAAAAAATGTAAATTTGTGTAATGAAAATAGAAAAAGAAAAAGTAAAAATTCAATTGTAATAATTTTATAAGAAAAACATAAAATTAAAAAAAGAATTGGAGTTGATTTTTAATGAAACGAATAATAAAAATTAGTTTACCAGTGGTTATAATATTAATTTTAATAGTAACATTGGTTTCAATAAAAAATAATAACCAAGAAGAGTCAATTTTGACAAGTACACAAAATTTGAGTAATAAGAAAATTGGATGGGGAATAAAAAGAAACGACAATCATGAACAACCAGATTTAGGAAAAACAAATAAAGAAATTTTAGAAAAAAATGAGGGATTAGCGATTGGAAATAATGTAGATAAAAATGTATATTTAACTTTTGATGAAGGCTATGAAGCTGGTTATACAAGTCAAATTTTAGCAACTTTAAAAGAAAATAATGTAAAAGCAACTTTTTTTATAACAGCTCATTACTTAAATACACAACCAGAATTAGTAAAACAGATGATAGATGAAGGACATATTGTAGGAAACCATACTGTTAACCATAAAAGTATGCCATCTTTAACAGAAAGTCAAATAAATTCAGAAGTAATGGATTTGCATAAGGCTATGTATGAAAAATTTCAATATGAAATGAAATATATAAGACCACCAATGGGGGAATATAGTGAAAAAACATTAGCTGTAACAAATTCATTAGGTTATAAAACAGTAATGTGGTCTTTTGCATATGCAGATTGGAATGAAAAAGATCAACCGGATAAAGAACAAGCTAAAAAGAAAATATTAGACAATGTTCACAATGGAGAAATAATGTTATTACATGGAAACTCAAAAACAAATACAGAAATTTTAGGAGATATAATTAAAGAAATAAAAAATATGGGGTATGAGTTTAAATCTTTAGATGAATTTAAATCTTAATATAGGAGGAATATTGTGAAAAAGAATAAAAAAAATATTTCTAGAATAGATAGACTTTTAGAAATCCCACAAGAAATATATTCAAATGTTCCTAAAATAACAATAACGGGATTTAATGAAATGATTATCGAAAATTTTAAAGGAATATTAGAATACGAAGATTATTACATAAGAATAAATACAAGTTTAGGAATTATAAATGTTAATGGTTATGAATTAAGACTTGAAAATATGACAAATGATGACATAAAAGTTACTGGAAAAATTGAAAAGTTTGATATTGAAAGAAATTTTGATGAATAAAAAAACGAAAGGAAGAAAAATGTTCATAAAAATATTATTAAATTATATACTTGGTTATGTTAGAATAACTGTAGAAGGTTATTACATAGAAAGATTTATTAATATATGTAGAAATAATAAAATAATAATATGGAATTTAAAAAGGGATAAAAGTGTACGATTAAATCTAAATATAGGTATAAAAGATTTTAAAAAAATAAAGAAAATAGCAAAGAAAACAAAATGTAAAGTAAAGATAATCAAGAAAAAAGGGTTACCATTTTTATTTAATAGGTACAAAAAAAGAAAAATATTTTTTGGATTTTTATTACTTATATTAGTATTGATTGGAATATCATCAAATTTTATTTGGAATATAGAAATAAAAATAGAAAATGCAGAACAATTAGACAATATATATGAAGATATAACATCAGCAGGACTAGAAACAGGGAAAATGAAAAATAAAATAAACACAAAAGAAATCATAAATCAAATAAGATTAAAAAGAAATGATATTGCTTGGATGGGAATCGAATTAAAAGGAACAAATGCAATTGTAAAATTAGTAAAAGCTGAAAGCAAACCAGATATAGTAGATGAAGAAGATTATTGTAATATAGTATCAGATAAAGTAGGGGTGATAACAAAAATAAATGCAAAAAATGGAACTCTTGCAGTAAATGTAGGAGATACTGTAAAGGTTGGAACTGTACTTATAAATGGGTGGATGGAAGGAAAATATACAGGAATTAGATATGTTCATGCACAAGGAGATATTGAAGCTAAAGTTTGGTATACAAAGAGTACAAAAATATTATATAACACTACGGAAAGAAGTGAAACAGGAAATGTTGAGAATAAATATAAAATAAAATTTAATAATTTTGAAATAAATTTATCAAAAAGGGTTTCAAAATTCAAAATTTATGATACAATAGACGCAGAAAAGAAATTTAAACTATTTTCAGATTTTTATTTACCAATCACATTAATAAAAACAACAAATAAAGAAGAAAAAGAAGAAACTAAAAATTACGATTTTGAACAAGCTAAAAACTTAGGGGTACAACAATTAGAAGAAGAATTGAACAAAAATATTACAGATAGTAACAAAATTGTAAATAAAAATATTAATACATACGAAAAAGAAGATGGATTAGAAGTTGTAGTTACATATGAAGTACTTGAAAACATAGGGACAAATGAAAAAATAGTTTTTTGATTTCTCAAAGAGATACGTGGAAGGATGATTTAAATGGAAGAAAGAAGCCTTAGAATAACAGGAACAAATACTACTTTTTTTAACAAACTAACAAAAACAATATCAAAGATGTTAATTCCGACCAAAATAGGAATTAATGGAATGTTAATTTCAATGAAAAGAAATGCAGTAATAAAAGCATATGAAAACTATACAAAAGAAAACGAAGATTTTAATCAAGAAGAATTAGAAAAAAAATATGATAATGCATACACAGTTTATTTAGAAGCACTAGATAAATATGTTATGGATTCAATATATAAAAAAGTAAAAAACAACACAGCTTCAGAATTTGAAAAAGATGCTTTATCAAGATATTATGAAGTTACAAGTTTAAAAGAAAAAGAATATATGGATTATAAATATAGAAAACAAAAGTATTTATTAGAATTAGACAAAGATGGAGTAGAAAACAATCTAAAAGAAAAAGTTCTAAATAAATATAATAAATTCTATGTTTCTAAAATGGACAGTTTATATAAATCAATATTAAAAAATTATTCAATCAAATTAGCAGATACAACAAATATATATGATTCATCAAATGATTGGATTTATGTAAAAATATTCTATACACTAGAAGAATATATTCAAAATATATTAACATTAAAAATGAGCATAGGACAAAAAGAAGAATTTAAAGACATAATAGAAGATTATGAAAAATATGAAGCTTACTCAGTAGGAAAATTAGATACAAAAGATAACATTGAAAAAAATATGATACTACTAGGAATAAGCAGAAAATTATTTACACATAGTATACCATTAATAGTTGCAGAACAATGTTATGAAAAACTATTAAAAGATGCAAGAATATTGGTTCAAGATACAAAAATGGCAGTAAAAAGAGAAAATGCATACAATATGCTAATTAATTTGATAGAAGATTATAATATAAAACTACTATCAACAAAAGTATATTGGGAAAATATGAAAGAAAGAGAAAACTATAAAAAATTCTGGGACAAGTATAAAGAAATAGCAAAACTAAAAGATGTAGACTTTGTTGAATATATGAGAAAAAAAGAAATATTATTTATAAAAGATGATATGAAGAAGATTCAAAATACGAAATTTGATTATTCAAAAATCATTGTGTATTATAAAAGAAAATTAGTAGACTATGGAGCTATAAGAGAATTAAAAAATACTTGTAGAACAGCAGAAAAATATATAGGAACAATAAAACAGAAAGAAAATAGGGTGAGTGCATAATGTATGAAATTACATATTTAGATTTAGCGGAAGATAAAAGCTATGATAAAATTGTAGAAAAAGTATTACAAAAATGTTATGAAGAAGAAAAATTATTAGACTCAAAATTAATAATAACGATAACATTTACAACACCAGAACAAATACATAAAATAAATAAGGAATATAGACAAGTTGATAGACCAACAGATGTATTATCATTTCCAATGTTTGAAAGAAAAGAATTAGAAGAAAAAATAGCAAAACAGGACTTTGAACATGAAGATGTATTAGGTGATATAATAATATCAATAGAAAAAGTAAAAGAACAAGCAATAGAATATGGACATAGTTTTGAAAGAGAACTAAGTTATATGTTAGTACATGGGTTTTATCATTTAATGGGGTATGACCATATAAAAGAAGAAGACAAAAAAGAAATGAGACCAAAAGAAGAAAAAATTCTAAATGAATTAAAAATAACAAGAGATTAAAGGAGTTTTTATGGAAGGAAAAGGTACTAAAATATTAATAGGAATATTAATAATATTGATAATTGCAACAGGTGTAGTTATGGCTTACAAAATTATAAGTGACAAGAAAAATAATGAAACACAAGAAGTGGCAGAAACAAATAACACAGAAAATAGTATACTAACTGCAGGAATAGAGGAGAAAAAAGTACAAATTTTTAATGGAAAAGATAGACCAATAGCAGTAATGATAGATAATCATAATCAAGCATGGCCACAAGCAGGTTTAAACAAAGCATATATGGTATATGAAATTATAGTCGAAGGTGGAGAAACAAGATTAATGGCAATATTTAAAGGAGTAACTGTTGATAAAATAGGACCAGTAAGAAGTTCAAGACACTATTTTATAGACTATGCAATGGAAAATGATGCAATATATGCACATTATGGATGGAGCCCACAAGCCGAAAGTGATATAAAAAAATATAGTATCAATAATTTAAATGGAATAACAGAAAGTACATCAACATTCTGGAGAGTAAAAGATAAATCAGCACCACACAATGCAGTAACAAGTACAGAAGCTTTATTGAAAGCTGCAAAATCAAAAGGCTATAAAACAACTTCTGATAAAAAAAGCATATTAAATTATGTTACAGATGAAGTGAAATTAGAAGATGGAATCATAGCAAATAGTGTAACAATTCCACATTCTACATTACAAAAAGTAAAATATGTATATGATGAAACAAATCAAGTATATAAAAGATATGCAAGAAACAAAGCACAAACAGATTGGGATACAGGAAATGCTATAACAACAAAAAACATAATAATAACATTCTGTGATAATTACACATTAACAGATAGTGAAAATAAAGGAAGGCAAGGCTTAAAAAATATAGGAACATTTGATGGATATTATATAACAAATGGAAAAGCAATAAAAATAAAATGTACAAAAACAGCAAGAGACCAACAAACAAAATATGAAGACCTAAATGGAAATGAAATAAAAGTTAATGATGGTAATACATGGGTAAACATTTGTCCAACAGATGCACAAGTAGAAATGGAGTGAAAAAATAATGAACGTTTATGATACAGCAAACAGATTAGCAGAAGAATTAAAACAATCAGAAGAATATTCAAATTATAAAATGGCGAAAGAAACATTAAATATAAATCATGACTTAAAAAATAAAATAAAAGAATTTGAAGAAGCTAGATATGATGCACAAATAACAGCAATGCAAACAGGAAAAAATGATGAAGAAAAAGTGAAAAAAATGCAAGATTTATATGTAGAATTAATCCAAGATGATATTGCAAAAAAATATTTTGAAGCAGAAATGAAATTCAATATTTTATTAGCAGATGTTAATAAAATTATTGGAGATGCAGTAAAGGACGTAATTCAATAATGAGAAGAGGGATGTTTAATAATCCCTCAATTTTTATTAATACAAAAGAATTTAAATAATAGGAGAGTTATAAGTATTATGGAATTTATAATAATATTAGTAGTTTTAACTTTAATATACATATTTTTAAAAATAGTTTTTAGTGTGAAAATAAAAAAATTAAAACAATTTGAAAAAGATGAATATTTAGATAAAGTAGTTAGTAAATACCCAGAAAACACTCAAATATGTGAAGAAATATTAAAAAAAGTAAAAAATAATACTGTAAAAATAGAAGAAGATCCAAATGCAAATACAACATTATATTTAGTTATGAGCAATAAAATCTTTATAGCAAATCTAAACAAAAGTTATACAAGGATTCAAACAATAGCTCATGAATGTTTACACTCAATTCAAGATAAAAAAATACTATGGAGTAATTTTTTATTTTCAAATATATATTTAATATATTTTATTATTATTGCGATTTTGGGCATATTAAAAATATTACCATATAAAATGCTATTCTTAGCAATATTTTTGGTATTAGGTTTAGTATATTATTCAATAAGAACATACCTTGAAAATGATGCAATGATAAAAGCTAGATTTTTAGCAAAAGAATATATGGAAGAAAAAGGGATTTCTTCTAAAGATGAAATAGAAAGTCTTGTTAAAAAATATGATGAATTAAATGATATTGGAATTAAGTTTACTAATTTTAAATTTTTTGAGGGGATTATTATTAAGGCTGTAATTTTAAGTTTTATATTTATGATATTTTAAATAAAGTAAAAAGATTTTATAAATTAAATCTTCATTTAATTTATAAAATCTTTTTAGTCTATAGAAGGATTGTAATAAATTTCGTTTAGTTCTTGCACAACTTCTGCACTTTGTCCAGACCAAGAATAAAAATTTTTTCCGTAATAATTTATATGATAATCCCCATTATTAAGCTTTTGTACATCGCCAGGAATTTCAATATAGCTACCGGTACTCTTTGAATTGATAATCTTTCCATTAGTATAAGAAGTTTTTAAACACACATTGTAAATATCAACATTTTCTCCAAATTTAAATACTTTTTTTGATGAAGTTGGTTTATAAGAAGTTGTTGGATTATTATCATATGCAACTTTATCTAATGCATCGGATGCAGTGCAATCGTAATCTAAATTTAAATCATAGGAAATAGTACCATCTTTATAAAGTACTTGAACATTTTTCATTCCTGCAATTGTTAAAATAGGATATTGCAATGGTTGAATAGAAGCTATTTCCTTATCTTTTTTTAAATATAATTCATTAAGAGCTGATTCTACATTTATGGTTGAACCATCTTTTTTTGTGTAACTTATGTCTTTAGCAAAGTAAGTATATGTCGCATATACACTTATACAATTAGTAAATAATATTATTAATAATATTATTATTAAAGTTTTATATTTTCTCATTATTAGTCTCCTTTTTAATCATTTGTGGCACACATAAAAAATCATGTAATTTTATTATATAGTATAAAAAATTAACTGTCAATATTAATAATACTTTTAAGTATATCTATAAAAAAATTAAATTAAAATATTTCAATATTTACTAAATATTTACTTGCTTTTTATAATTTAATATGGTAAAATATGCAAGTAATAAAAAAACGGAAAAACCGCAGGGAGGAATTATAAATGGAAATAATAAGAACAATACTAACAGTAATATATTTTATAGTAGCACTTGCTGTAATAATATTAGCAACAATACAATCAAAAGATGATGCAGGATTATCATCAACAATAACAGGTTCATCAACAAATAACTTCTATGAAAAAAATAAAGGTAGAACAAAAGAAGGAAAACAAAAAAGATGGACAATTATTTTATCAATTGTATTTGCAGTATTAACAATAGTATTAGGAATATTATATTTAGCATAAAGATATCAAAAGGCGGGGAAAAAACTCGCTTTTTTTGTATGTAAAAGAGAAAGGAGAATTGCAAAAGCAATTAAATATATATGGAAAAACAAGAATTAATTCTAAATTTTATGAAAGATGAAAATTATACTCCAATGAAGGCTAAAGAAATGGCAATGATTTTAGGAGTACCAAAAAAAGAATATAACAAATTTTTAGATATAATTAGATACTTAGAAGAAAATTATAAAATAGTAAAGAACAGAAAAAATAGATATAGATTAATTGGAGAAAATTTTGTAGAAGGAATATATAGAAAAAATCAAAGAGGCTTTGGATTTGTAAAAATAGATGATAGGGAAGATGAAATATATATTGCAAAAGAGGACTCTTTGAATGCCTTAAATGGTGATAGAGTATTAATAGAAATTACTGAGGAACAAAACAAAGTAAAAAGAGCAGAGGGTAAAATAAAGAAAATAATAAAACATGAAAAAGAAACAGTAGTAGGAACTTTTCAAGAAAGCAGAAATTTTGGCTTTGTTGTACCAGATGATAAAGCCTTTGGAACCGATATATTTATATCAAAAGGAAAGTTTTTAAATGCCAAAAATAACCAAAAAGTAGTAGTAAAAATAACAAAATATCCACAAAAAGGCAAAAATGCAGAAGGTGAAATTATTGAAGTATTAGGCTCAATAGATGAAGCAGGAGTAGATATGCTATCAATAATAAAAGAATACGATTTACCAGCAGAATTTCCAGAAAACGTTATAGAAGAAGCTAAAAAGTATGGAAATAAAATAGATGAAAAAGACATTCAAAATAGAATAGATTGTAGACAAGATATAATATTTACAATAGATGGAGAAGACGCCAAAGATCTAGATGATGCAGTAAGAGTTATAAAACTTAAAAATGGCAATTATAGACTAGATGTGCATATTGCAGATGTTAGTTATTATGTAAGAGAAGGAAGTTTATTAGATAAAGAAGCACAAATAAGAGGAACAAGTGTATATATGTTAAGTAGAGTTATACCAATGCTTCCAAAAGAACTTTCAAATGGTATCTGTAGTCTAAACGCAGGACAAGATAGATTTACCTTATCTTGCTCAATGGAAATAAATAATAAAGGTGAAGTTGTATCAGCAGAAGTTTATAAAGGAATAATAAATGTAACAGAAAGAATGAATTATCATGATGTTCAAAAAATCTTGGACAAATCAGATGAAAAAGTATTAAAAAAATATGAAAAATATATAGGCAATTTTGAATTAATGGCAGAATTAGCAGAAATACTAAAGAAAAAAAGATTAGAACAAGGTTATTTAAATTTAGATATTCCAGAAAGTAAAATAGATTTAGATGAAAATGGAAAAGTAATATCAATAGGAAAATATGAAACAAGTTTTAGTAATGAAATTATAGAACAATTCATGTTAAGTGCAAATGAAACAATTGCAGAAAAATTCTATTGGCTAGAAGCTCCATTTATTTATAGAGTTCACGAAGACCCAGACATAGAAAAAGTAAAAGAACTAAACAAATTTTTATATAACTTTGGTTTAAAAATAAGAATAGTAAATGAAAAAATATACCCAAAAGAAGTCTCAAAAATATTAGAAGAAATAAAAGGAAAAGAAGAAGAAAAAGTAGTATCAACATTAATATTAAGAACACTAAAAATTGCTAGATATGAAGCAGAAAACAAAGGACATTTTGGTATAGCAAGTAAATATTACTGCCACTTTACATCTCCAATTAGAAGATACCCAGACTTATTTATACACAGAATTATATCAAAGTATTTAGAAGAAAATTATGTTGTAAGTGACAAATTTATAGAAGATTTTAAACAAAAAGCGATTGATAGAGCAAGAATGTCATCTGAAAGAGAAAAAGTAGCAACAAAGGCAGAACGTGATAGTGAAGATATGAAAAAAGCTGAATTTATGCAAGATAAGATTGGACAAGAGTATGAAGGAATTGTATCTTCTGTTACACAATTTGGTATTTTCGTTGAGTTGGAAAATACTGTTGAAGGATTAATTAGATTTGAAAACTTGGGTAATGAGTATTTTATATATGATGAAAATAGAAAAAGACTTATTGGGGAGAATTCTAATAAGGTCTATAAGATTGGCGATAAGGTTAAAATTAGAGTTGTTTCGGCTAATAAATTGCTTAGACAGATTGATTTTGAGATTGTGGAAGCTTAGGATAATTCTGTGCTAATAAAATAATATTCTAACTGTTGAAGGCTGATATATACTCGTTTTGAAAATATTAAAAGTTCAACTTCATAATTAAGAAACTCTATGCAAAAAATCGGAACCTTTTTCTTCGCTAAAATCCTTGAAAAGGATTTTACGTGAACATTATTCCAATTATTTTGCTTAGAGTTTCTAAATTATTACGTTTCACATATTAATATTTTCAAAACGAGTATATATCAGCCTTCAACAGTTAGAATATTATTTTATTAGCACTACTATATTAGAAAAGATTACTACCAAAATGGAAAAAGCAATAGTAGCAATCCCACCGAATTTTGTTGTTTTCTGTGTTGATTTCGTATATTCCGTAAAAAATGCATTTTATTAGAGCATAAATACTAAAAATAAAAAATAAAATGTGGTAAAATAAATTACTCATAATTAAACACCTCTAAGTTTTATTTAGTAATAGGCCAGAGTCTATTGTTGAATTTATAGTAACTTTGAATGTTGAATTAATATAATTATCTCTCCAATTGTAATTACAAAATTCTTCATTAGTTTTGAAACAAGATAGTGCATATTTTCCAATACCATTTATATCGCTTTTAAATTCTAAAGCAGTTTTGTATAAGTAGTCAGATATTACATTTTCTAAATATTTGTTACAAGAATTAGAAATTGCGGATAATGTAGATGGCTCTAAATAGTCTGAATTTTCATTCATAGAATAAATCTTTGCTGAAAATGAAGAGTCGATTTTTACATAAGGAGCATTGTTTATAATTTCAACTTTTATTTTAGTATCTTTTTTGGGGATTAAAAGAATATCTAAGTTAGAATTTTTATCATTTGGATTTGGAATTGATACTAAAAATGAATTTATATTATTGTGTAAAATATGAAAACATACAGTTTCCATAGAATTTAATTCACTAATAAGTTTATCATCTTTAAAAACAGCCATACCTATATTTTCTGCAGGTCTTGTTCCAGATATTGTTGAAGAACCAGACTTTATTTCAGAATCATTTGAAAAATTGGATTGAGAGCCAGTAAATTTGGAAGAAGTTACACCACCTAAAATTGCATATGGTTCACAACTATTGCATACTAGAGCATTATAAAAATCACCAATTGTTGCATTAGATACATAACCTGTATATTTACTGGAATTTGTAAAAATGTCGTAATATCTAGTTATAGATGTTTCTAAACTAGGAATAGAATTCTTGATATATACATTAGCAGTACAAGTGGTTACAATAATGTTTGATGTAGGTCTAACTTGTACATCGTTCATAAGAGTATAAATATGATTTGAGATACCTTGTTTTGCAACAGCTTCAGAAAATATGATGTTTCTACAATGAGATAAATCAAGTTTTCTTGCTAAATAACTATTCATAATGTTTAATGCATTTGGAATTGAAGTAGCTTCTACTGCATCTTCTAAAATTTTTGCTTCTTGTATAGAACCTTCACTTGTAGAAGGAGGGTTAACAAACTGAAAGGTTATCTTAAATTTGTTTGTATCTGTCGAATCAATTCCAATAGCTACAACAAATGCTAAATTATCAATGTTAAGAGCTTTGTAAGAATTAGAAAATGCAACAAAAAACATAATAATTAGAATTATTATAAAAATTTTTTTAATAATTTCTTTCAAATTAATCACCTACTTTTTTCTTTTTCTTTAAATTAGATAATAGTAATAAAACAATTCCTAAAATTATTATTGCAATACTTATATATCTATAAATGTAAATTTCAAAAAAACTACAAATAGAATAATTTTTAGGTAAAAGAGCAAGTATAAACATCAATAAGGCAAAAGTATAAATTAATTGTGAGAAATCTTTTAAATTAAAAATTTTTTTAAAAATATAAGTAGAAAATTTAAAAGAAATACTTAAATAGCAACAAAAAGCAATGGCCCAAATTAAAAGAAATAAAGATTCAAACCTTTGAAAAAAGTTACCAAATTCAATATATCTACTTACTGAAAATAAAGGCATTATTTCATCTGTGCTAATGTAAATAGAAAACATAAAAAGTAAAGTTGCGACACAAATAAAAATAAATAATCCAGATAAAATAATTGATAAAATTGAAATTTTTTTAAATTTACTAGGATCTTTTAAAAGTGGTGGTAAAAAATATAAATAAGAAATTCCAGAAAAAGCTCCAATGTTAGATAAACCCAAAATAAATGTGCTTTTAAAACCATCACCCAAAATAGGAAATACTTTTTCAAATGAGAAGTTTTTTAAATTTCCTACAAATAAAAGGATAATACTCAACATAATAAATGGAAAAATTAATGCAATTGTTTTTATAGTAGAGTTGAATCCTAAGTTATTAGTGATTGCAATAGCAATTATAAATAAAAGAATTATATAAATTATATTTGTAAAAGGGTAATAAATAACTTTTAGTCCTTCACAAAAGTTTCTCAAAAGTATTGCAGAAGTAATTATAAAATAAAATATAAATATAAAACCAACAATGCTTTTAAAAATAGTTCCACCTAAATAATTGGAAATATCTATAATATCAAAACCAGGAAATTTTGAAAATAATTTACAAATTAATAATGTTATAAACAAAGCTATAATTGTTATATAGAAAATATTAATTAATGAACTTGTTTTTGTTTCATTTATAAAAGTTCTAGAAAGAGAAATAACTGTAAATGGGGCAAGAACAGATAATATAAGTGCTATAGCTTCAACAGTTCCAATTTTGAATTTTGACATATATGAACCTCCTTAAAGAATTTAAAATCTCCATTTCATAGATATTTTTTCTTGCCTTTTTTCACGTTTTGATGCTAAATAAGTTGCGCGATATTCTCTTTTCCAAATAGGTGGAAGTAGTAATCCGTTGTTTTTTGAATTACTAAGAGGAGAATATGGAGCAGTGTAAGAAACACCGAAAGTTACTAGATCACATAATGAAGCTAAATATACAAATATTCCAATTCCAATTCCTAAAAAGCCAGCAAGAAATCCTAAAGCAATAAAACCAAATCTAAAATATCTCAAGTGAAAACTAAAACTAAAATCTGGAATGACAAAAGAGCTTATACCAGTTATAGCAACAATAATGATTAATATAGAACTAACAATTCCAGCACTTACAGCCGCTTGACCAAGAACAATGGCTCCAACAATTCCAAGAGTAGGACCAATTGGAGATGGAACTCTAAGCCCAGCTTCTCTAATAATTTCAAATGAAATTTCCATAATTAAAATTTCAAAAATTATTGGAAATGGGACACTTTGTCTTGAGGATAAAATAGAATATAATAATTCAGTTGGAATTATTTCTCTATGAAAATTAGTAATTGCAATATATAATCCTGGTAATAATAGTGCAAAAAAAGCTGCAATAATTCTTATAACTTTTAAAAAATTTGCAAATATAGTTTTTATGTTTGTATCTTCTGGAGAAGATAGAAAATCAATTAAAACAGCTGGCATAATTAATGCATATGGGGAACCATTTACAATAACAATAACTCTACCTTGTAATAGTGCATTTACGGCATTGTCAGGTCTTTCAGATACTAGAATTTTAGGAAGACCAAGATTATTAGTATCTGTTAAAAGTTGTTCTAATTCACCAGCAGAAAGAAGAGAATCAATTTCCAAATTATTAATTCTATATTTTACTTCAGCAATTAAATCATCGTTAGCTAAAGTTTTCATATAGCAAACAGCACAATTTGTTTGGGTTATTTTACCAACTTTAGTATTTTCAATAACTAAATTTTCATTATTTGTTAATCTTCTTAAAAGAGAAGTATTAGTACGAAGATTTTCAACAAAAGCCTCATGAGAGCCTTTTATAACAATTTCATTTTCAGGCTTTGAAATACTTCTTTGTTTAAATCCTTTCACATCAATATCAAAGGCTACAGATAGAGTATCAACAAATAAAGCACAATTTCCTGCATTTACACCTGCAAATATATCACTAAAAGAAGATTGTTGTTTGATACTATTTTGTGGAATCAGACAATTCTCTATATAATCCGATAAATTAAATTTTTTAATTTTTCTAACAGTTATATTATTAGTAACAGCTTCAGAAATAATACGATTTTGTTCTCCATCAAAAAGATTATTTCTATTTCTTAACATTAAAGGTTCTAGAACAAAATTATTTAGAATTTGAGAATCTACCATGCCATCAATATAAAGTAATAATGCTTTATATTGTTTGCCTCTAGCATTCAAATTAAATTCACGAACAATAATATCGCTATTAATTAATAAATTATATTTAGTTTTTAAATAATCTAAATTAACATCTATACTTGGAAATACACTTTTTATCTCTTGCGTAGTTTCTTTACTATTTTGCACTGTAGTAGAATCTGGTGAGTCAGAATTAGTTGGAAGTGTAAAAAGATAAACGTCTTTAGGCTTATAGCCAAATGTTTCATTTATAAAATCTTTTATTTTCATAATATTTATAGTATTGTCAAAAAAAACTAAAATATACTAGTTTTTAAAAATAAAAAATGATATAATAGAACTATATTGTGCACGAAAGAGAGTTGATGTGAATGAAATCGAAAATCACTTCATTTATAATGACAATAATATCAATACTAATAGTTTCAATATTAGTATTATTAGGAATAATAATATATGATGAATTTGCAAACACTGATGTAGCAAAAGATGTGCAAGATTTTGTAACAAATGTAACAGTTACAGGAGAGAAAAATCAAAGTGTAAAAGTTCCAGATAAAATAATAGAAACAACTGTAGATGCATTAGAGTCAAGTGATGAAAAGATAAATTATGATACTCAAAAAATTGATAAATATTATTATAATCAATTAGATGAATATTCTAAAAAAATATATAATGCAATGAATTCAAACAAAGAAAATATGAAAAGTGGAAACTATGAAATAAATTTAGGAACTCAATTTTCAGATTTACTTTCCAAAAGTAATGGTGAGGAATTATTAGGAGAATATTACCAATCAGCAATAGAAGCTTATTCATATGATAATCCAGATGTTTTTTATATAGAATTTGGAAATCTATATTTAAATATTGAAACAACAACTAGAGGAAGTAAAAAAACATATAAAGTTGTTATAAATGCTGGAAATAACACGAATTATTTAACAAAAGAATTTTCATCAGAGGAAAGAGTAAAATCAGCAATAAATGAAATTGAAAATGTACGAGCATATTTTATTCAAAATAAAAGAGATAACACATATGATAATATAAAATTAGTACATGATTATTTAGTTGAAAGTATAGAATACGACCAAACAGTGTCACAAACTAATATATATGATATATATGGAGCTTTAGTAAAAAAAGAAAGTGTATGTGAAGGGTATGCAAAATCCTTTAAATATTTGATGGACAGTGTTGAAATTCCATGTGTTATAGTTGCAGGAGAAGGAACAAATTCAGAAGGTAGTACAGAAAATCATGCTTGGAACTATGTAGAATTAGATGGAAAATGGTATGCTATAGATTGTACTTGGGATGATCCAATTATTATCGGAGGCGGAAAATTAAGTAATTCAGCAAAGTATAAATATTTCTTAAAAGGAGAAAGTGAATTTAATCAATCACATTTTCCAAGTGGACAATTTACTGAAAATGGAAAAGTATTTGAATATCCACCACTAAGTATAAATAATTATAGATAAAGAGGTAAAAAATGTTATTAAAAGATATGTTAATAAAAGATAATAAAAAAATAAAAGTATATGCATTTGTTGGACCATCTGGAACAGGAAAAAGTTATAGAGCACAAATGGTAGCAAGTGAAAAAAATATAAATTTTATAATAGATGATGGTTTATTAATAAAAGACAATGAAGTTATAGCAGGAGAATCAGCAAAAAAAGCACCAACAAAAATTGAAACAGTAAAACATGCATTATTTTATAAAGATGAAGAAAAAGAAGAAATAATAAAAGCATTAAAAAAATATAAACCAGAAAGTATTTTAATATTAGGAACATCTGATGGAATGGTAGAAAAAATAGCAGCTAATTTAGGATTACCAGAAATATCAGAAATAACATATATATCAGATGTTGCCACACAAGAAGAAATGGAAACTGCAAGAAGAATTAGAGTAACAGAAGGAAAACATGTTATACCAGTCCCAACATTTGAAATAAAAAAAGACTTTTCAGGGTATTTACTAGACCCATTGCAAATATTTAAAACAAAAGGAAAAGGACAACAACCATATATATCAGAAAAATCAATAATTAGACCAACATTTAGTTATATGGGGAATTTTACGATATCTGATACAGTATTTAGACAAATTTTAGAATATTTAGCTTCAAAAACTCCAGGAATATATAAAATTCAAAAAATAAGAGTAGACAACTTTGGAGAAGGCGCTAAATTATATATGGAAGTTACAGTTGTGTATGGTTTTAATTTAATAGATGGAATAAAGCAATTTAAAATTAAGGCTAAAAAAGAAATTGAAAAATTAACAGCGATGAATGTGGAAGAATTTGAAGTCGTAGTTAAAAATGTTTATGTTCCACAGAGAGGAGAATAAAATGAAAGATATTTTTAAAATAATAAATAGAGGAATAGTTAAAGGAGCAATTTGGATTTATTGTAAAGTAGTATATAGATTTGAAGTAATAGGAAAAGAAAATATACCAAAGGAAGGACAAGTGATTATATGTGGAAACCATAGAAGCTTTTTAGATCCACCTTTAATAGAAGTTACAACAGGAAGGTATACTAGATTTTTAGCAAAAGAAGAATTAACTAAAAATAAATTTTTAGCATATTTAGGCTACGTATTTGATTCTATTCTAGTAAAAAGAGATTCAAAAGAGGTTATAGCACTTAAAGAATCTTTGAAAACTTTAAAAAATGGAGATTGTTTAGCTTTGTTTCCAGAAGGAACTAGAAATGGTTTAGCTAAGGGAGAAAAAGTTAAAGATGGAGCAGCTTTCTTTGCAGTAAGAAGCGGTGCACCAGTTGTACCATGTGGAATAAAAGGCGGAGAAAAAGGTAATAGAAAGATTACTATTACTTATGGAAAGCCTTTAGATTTTAGTGAATATAAGGGTAGTAAAGATAAGGAAGTTTTAGATAAAGTTACTGAAGAGATTATGAGCAATATTATTGAGCTTACAAAATAAAAA
>MNRP01000021.1:6126-8805 GCA_001916005.1 Clostridium sp. 26_22 | reverse complement strand
ATTGTAATTTGTCTTTTTTATTTTCTTTAATATTTTCTTTACAATACTCTTTTATTCTATTTATTTTATTTTCACTCAAATTTGTACTCCCTTTAATATAATGTAATTTTATATTTTGTTTGTAATTATAATATGTTACATATATTTTTGATTTATATGATTTTAATTTATTTTAAGCCTATAATATAGTTGTTTATTTTTTCAGATTGTTCCTGAATATCTGCAATGTATTTATCAAATATATCTGTTCTTATATTACATTTAGACTTTTTTTCTAAAATTTTTCTTAATAGTTCAAATGAGTCTATGATATGATGCCTAAATTCATAACTATCTTCTATTCTATTAAACTCTAATGATTCTATAATCGCAAAAGATTTATCAAATGCATCTAATATTTCGTTCAAGAGTTCTTGGCTTATTTGAGAGTTGTTACTTTTGTAGTAAATGCTTAAATACATTCTATATTTTGAATATACTTCATCAAAGTTTAGACTAATATTTTCTTTGTCTAAAATAACTTTGGCAATATGAATGTAAAATGCTTTTATAAAAACATAAGTTAATGTTTTATCAATGTTTTGGTTTTCATTAAATTCCTCTAATATGTTATAAATACTATCTTCACTTAAGTCAAATAGCTCACTTGCAAAATCATTTGTTAAAATATTCTTCATTTCTATCTCTCCCTTATAACTAACCATTCTCATAACTTAAATTATGAGTACCTAATTTTCCCATTCTCCTGAACTTTCTTTTTAGCAAAGTAAAATATTTTCTAAAATTAATTTTATTTATAATATATCCTAATACACATCCAAATATAATTAATAAAATTCTCAATTCTATTGCAGTACTTGTATCAAATAAAGCCGAAGCAGAACTAATTGCATTTACAGTAATAAATATTACTTGATACTTATAATCATTTATAAACGTATAAATATAATTTAAAATTATTGTAACAATCACATCATATTTTTCTGGTACCAATGCTTGGAATAATATAGCAAAAACAATTGAACCAATTATTGTTGAAATTATTCTACTTATAAATCTTTTTTGAGTATTAGAAAAATCAATTTGTGTTAAAGACATAACAGACATTGAAATCCACATAGTCTTTTTAACACCAAACAATGTACCAATCAACATCGCAATACTTACACCAATAGCCATCTTTAAAGCTATAATAAACCTATTTGATGTTATACTCATACTCTTAAATGCTTGCTTAATTGTATCATGCTCCTTATTTGAATTTTTATTTTTAAAATAATATACTAATGACACTATTACTCCACCTATAAGCAAACTTAACATTCTAGTTACAAAATCATGACCCTCTGCGGGATTTGACTGATTAAAAATGTAACATAAAAGAAATGGCATATACGCCTTATATTCTGGTTTTGCTGATGGAATGTACATAATTAAGAATATTGTAATAAAGTTTACAATCAAACCTATTACTGGATTTATTTGAGCCAACTTATTTGAAAATCCTATTTGTAAAAACATCAAAACAATAACAAATGGTGCTTGTTTTATATTAATTCCTATATCCATATACCAATACATCATAGTTCCAATTAATACACATACCCATGTCAAAGAATTATTTGTACCAAATATTTGTGAAAATACGCCTACAAATAATGTAATAAAAACCAACTTTAATAAATTAGAAAATATACTTTTACGTGTTATTTTTTGCATAAAATACCTTCTTTCTCACAAAAATTATGGCTAATATTTACAAAAAAAATTAGCACTCTGCAAAAACGACTGCTAATATTTTATACCTATTTTTAGCAGTTGTCAATTCAAAGTGCTAAATATTCACATAAATTTCACATTTAACTTTTCTATTTTCCCATTCACCATTAACATATCTTTCCATATTATTGATTAATCAAATTTATCCCTTTGATTGTTGGATACAGTAACTTTATAAAATCTGTTGCATCTTGTTTTGAGCCAACAACACTCCCATAATGAACTGGTATAGCAAATTTAGGTTTTATAATATTTATTAATTGTGCTGCCTCTTTAAAATCCATTGTATATGTCCCACCAACTGGAACAAATGCAACATCACATTTTACTTTTTTATTTTCTTCAGTAATATCAGTATCTCCTGCTATATAATACCTAACACCCTTTATTTCTATAATATAGCCTAGCCAATTATTTTCTTTTGGGTGAAAAGGCTTATTTGTATTATATGCTGGAACTGCCTCAACTTTTATTCCATCAATAATTTCTGTATCTCCTGAATCAAGCGTAAAAATGTTTTCTTGATTTATTCCTTTTTCAAGTAATTTAGGTAATAAATCATCAGGAATAACAAAAATAGAATTAAATTTTCTTACTTTATCTATATCATCTTCAGAATAATGGTCATAATGGTCATGTGTTATAAAAATTATATCTGCATCATTATAATTTTTATCTATATGATATGGATCTATATAAATAATTTTTTCTTTATTTATTTTTATACAACTATGGTATAAAACCTCTATATTATCAAGAATATTTATCATTTCTACTACCTCCATTTTTAGATATTATAATATAAATAAATATACAAAACAAATTATTCTTCTTTTATAGCTATTATCAATTCATTTGGTTGTACCATCATATTTGCATTTTTATATGTAAATCTTGCAT
>MNRP01000021.1:0-6020 GCA_001916005.1 Clostridium sp. 26_22 | reverse complement strand
CTCTTATTGAGTTTGATAATTCTATTCTTTTAAAATTTGCTTCTTTTAATTTTCCCAGTTGTTTCTCTGTCTTTTCTAAATTTTCTGATATTGGATAAACTGGTGTAAGAACGCAATTACCTTCTAAAGCCAATTTTCTGCTACTATCATCATTTCTTTTTGAAATTTTAAACTTCCACATATTGTTATTACTTTCATTTTTTATATCTTCCCTACAACTTACTATTTTCTTTTTACTTTGTTAATTTATAACTTTCTTTTATCAATTCTTTTACTAACACCTTGTCGACTTTTCCATCAATAATAATTGTATTCCAATGTTCCTTATTCATATGATAAGCAGGTATTATATAATCATAAGTATTTCTTAATATATCTGAATAATTCGGATCTGTTTTTACATTAAGATATAACTTATTATTAACATTCATAATTAGTGCAAACCACTTTTTGTTTTTACAATGTTTCATTGTTACAGATTCAAAGTCATCTGGAAATGGGCAGTCTTTAAATGTATCTTCTAATGTTAAACAATATTTTATTATTTCTTCTTTATCCATATCTAATCCATTTTATAATAAACTACTAAATTTTTTACTATATTTATCAATATCTTTTGTACTTTGACTAATAATAAATTCTGTTACTTTAATTTTTAATCTCTCAACTTCATCATTTGTATAGTTCTTATTTTCTACATCTATTCCTGCTTCATTAAATAATTGAATATCTTTGTTTGAAAATTGCATTGTTTGTTACCTCTTCTATTTCTTACATAAACTTATTTTTTTATATCACAAAAGTGCATAATTATCAACTATCAATCCATTTTTCATATCAAATATTTTTATTTAAAAACTAAAAATTTTCATTAAAAAATAAGTGATTTTCTTACCACTTACTTTTTAATAACAATCTCATTATAAATATGTTCTATTTTAATAACTTTTTTCTCTAAATAATATACCTATAACATCTTGGATTCCTGACTCATAATACAATTTACAATCAAAACTTTGAATCCTTGATCTATTTTCTAATAACTTATCTATCATATCAAGTATTCTTTTTTTTGCCTTGAATCAATATTTGGTATTGTTTGAATTTCTTTAATTACATCATCATGTGTTATATCTTTTAAATTATTTTCTTTTATAAAACTTTCTCTTACTTCCAATTTTCTTTCAATTTCACTTTCTCTAATATCAAATATTTTTTCAAAGATATCATTTTTAATTGAATTTCCATCTTGATCAATAATAACAAGCCTTCTCATCACAACTCCTCCTCTCTTAAGTTGTGTGTGATATTAACTCTGTTTAAACTAATTGTCAACTTATCTTTACAGATTTTATAAAAATCTGAAACCCTGAAATCCTTGAATGAGTAAAATGATGTATTATCCCCTTATATTCAAAAAAATAATACACCATAAACGAAACCCCTCATCCCATCATTTCGTTTATGATAATCTAGTATGTAAATAATAATATTTACCACAAATGCTGTTATATAAAATAACATTGTCCATCCTTGCCCAAACTTTTTACACTCGTGTATCCCTTTTACAAGTTTTGCCTCCTGAAACTCTTTATTTATTGTGAGTATATGTTACAAAATCTCACTGACGCATTTCTTACAAATAGATTCTTTGTAATCATACGAATGGACTTTATAGCATCGCCTCCATCAGAGCTATCACTTTATTATTTTATAACGAGTTTATGGCATCTCTCGTTCTCTTATTCATTTTAATAAATAAAAAACTCTAGCCAATTTATAAGCTAGAGCCTTTTTTGCTATTCAAATTCCTCTTCTTCGAATTTTTTTAGTGCTTCATTATCCTTTTGTTTTACAATCTCCATTAATCCTTTTTCTAATTCTTGAAAATTTTTATAAGTTACAAATACATTTATATTATCTATATATTTTTCAGAAAAACCTGTTTCTATAATACTCTTTTTCAAAAAATTTGCTAAAATTTCTTTATCTGTATCTTTTAAACTTTTAGTTTGAACATAGTTATTAATTAAATTTCTTGTACTTATATAAGAATCTTCTATTACTCTTTTTCCCATATACCCAACAAATTCTGCTAATTCTATTCCTTGATAAGTTGGGCTATCCATTATTTGATTATATATAATATTTTTTTCATCATCATAATAAAATGGACAATAATCTGTATAAAAAACCATATCTACATTAAATTCGTCATCAATTACTACATCTGCTACTCTTTCATCTCGATATAATAATTGTAATATTTCATTTTTATATTTTTCTAACTTTATTTCTTTAGTATTGTAATCTGTCAAGTTCACTATTGTATTAAATTCAGAACAACTTTTTATTCCATCTTCTACTATTTTATTTTCATAGTACCTTAACATTTCATCTTTATTCATTTCTATTGAAAATTTTTCTTCCATAATCACCTTTCTTAAATGGAGTTCTTTATTCCATTTCTTCTTCATCTTCTTTTTGCTTTTCTATTTTATATATCTTTTCCTGTGATTCAAAATCTTTAACGAAATAATTCACAAATTTTTGCATATATTTCAAACTTTCTTTTAACCTTCGATTTTCTTTATCAACTCCCCATTTACATACTTCTGTTATGTTATAGTTTCTTGTATTAATTCCTAATTTTTTTGCTACTGCAAAAATAGTTGCTATAACCTCTGTCTGACTTTGACTTGCATATTTATCAACATCAAAATATGGAATATTTGAATTTCTTGTATTATGACTTATATCACTAACAATTGATTCAATATTAGCCATTTGACTATTGGTATCATAATATAAACTTCTTCTAGCACACATTCCTTTTAAGATCGTATCTATATATTCTTTTTTATATTCCTTCTTTTTTATTATAGCATCTGTTTGTGATATATCGTAAACTTCTACTACCTTAAATTTAACATCATTATTTATTTTTATTCTTTTTATTATTTCAAGTGGTTTTTCGTCATCTTTAATTTTATATTTATATTTTTGATATTCTTCTTTAGTTGCTATAAATGATACATTATCTCTTTGTGATTTCAATAATAGAATATTATTGTAACTTGTATTATACATTGTTGCTAATGTTTTTAAAAAGTCACGCATTTTACTTGGATTTTCAAATGTTTCTTGTGCCATTTCATTTGTACTATTTATTAATTCTTGTACTCTATCATCTATATTAATCACCTGCTTTCTTTTTCAAACTTTTCTTAATTTTTATATTATAACTCATTGTAGAATAAATCTTTTTATATCCTGAATTTTCTTTTCTTATTTTTTTTACTACTACTTCTTTCAACTTTTCTCCTTCTATGCTTCTGCCTCTTCCTCTTTATCCACTTCATTTTTTTCATTTTCTTTGGTATTTTCAAATATCTTATTAATATATTTTTCTATTGTTTGAGATACTTTTTGCATAATTTCACTACTCTCATATTGTTTTGCAATCTTATGAATTCTAGCCAAATCCTGTACATGTGTTGTTTTTACTGTATCTTCTTTTTCTTGTACATGAATCTTTGTATTTTCAACATATAATTGTCTTCTCTGTTCTATATAATTATCTTTTTCTTTAATTGTATCTGCATATAATTTATTTTGAATATCGATTTTTCCCTGTATACTATCTTTTTCATTTCTTAACTCTGTAATTTTTGCATTTAGTAAATCTACTTGTTTTAAATCATTTTTTGATGCAAATGCTATATAAATTATTTTCTCTAATCTATTCATTTTATCTGTTTTGGCTAATATTGCTCTTTTTTCTTCTTCTAATTTTTCTATGTTTTGTTGTTTATCAAATTTACTATTTTCCATTTCTTTTTTTCTTGATTCTAATCCTGATAAATCATAATTTATTTTTTCAATTTTGGCATCCAATTCTTCCATTTGTTCTAATTTTATGTTTTTCATATTATCAATCCTTTCTTTTTTCAAAAAGGAGAGTTCTATTTGAACTCTCCAAAATATATTCTAACATCCTGTTCTTGGTAATTTTACTTCTAATTTTTTTTCATATACTTTTGTAGTGTGATCATCCTCATCAAATACATAATATGTTTTGTGATATCCTTCTACTTTTGTTTTGTTTGTAAATGTATCATCTTCTTTTACTGAAGCTTTAACTTTTACAAATAATTGTGGTTTTTCTACTGAAGAAAATCCTACATCTACTTTTCCAAACTCTGCTTTAAATTCTGTTACATACTCATCCGCTTCTAATTCTAAATTTGAAAAATCAATATAGTTATTTGTTTGTGTATTCAAATTATCTCTTAATAATCTATAATCCTTTTTATTCGTTTTATAATATACGGCATAATTTAAATCTTGATTATATGTTCCAGTTACAAGTTTTGTAGCAGTTACATAGTCTGTTGGTAAATAATCATACCAAGTAAAATCTTTTAATGGCACATTACCTGTATTTTTTATTGTAAAATCATATTTAATCTCTTGATTTGCTGTTGTCTGAATAATTCCATCTTTTTCAACATCTATATCTGGATTATCAGGTTTATTGGTAATGTTTAATTCAACAATTTCACCATGTTTAACTATCTCTGCTGAATATTCATTTTCGTTTAATTGATACCATTCTCCAGATTCCCCTTCCAATTCTTTTATATATTTTTTGCCTTTTTCTAATTTACTTGTAATTGCAATTCCATCTGCTCCTGTTGTAATTTTCTCTATAAAGTTTTTGTTTTCATCATATACTCCAAAAGATACATTTGGAATTGGTGTTCCTTTTTTATCTCCATTTATTTTGTTGTCTTCTTCTGATGTTTTTATTACTTTAATTTGTCCATATATTTTTTGATTTTCAAATGTATAATTAACAATCTCATTTTCTTTTAATATGATTTTCTTCATTTCTGTATCTAATACATATTTTTCATTTGTTTTTGTTTCTCTTATATATAATTCAGGGTAATCTCTTACTGCATATCTTTTTGTATAACATTCTCCATTTTTATCTGTTTTTAATTTTTCTAAAACATTCCCATCTTTGTCTAAAACTTCAAGTTCAACATCTTTTAATTTTACTTCATGATTTTCCTTGTCAACTTTTATAATTTTTATTTGTGATTTTTTTAATTCATTTTCTACTGTTGTATTAGTAATTTCATTCCAATTTATTTTTATTTCAATTGGATTTTCATTAAGGTTATACCATTTTCCGGTTTTTTCTTCAATTAATGACCATTCTCCTGTTCTTAAACCTTTAATATGAATTTCGCCGTTTGCATCAGTTGTATAATGTCCTGTTATTTTTTGAAATTCGTGTGAATATAATGCAAATTCAACTCCACCCAAAGTTATTTTTTTATTGTCAGCATCTACTTTATATACACTTAAGTCCCCTCTTTTGTGTTCATTTCCAATTGTTAATTCTTTATATGTATCATAATCTAAAAGAATTTCATTTTCTTTGTCATCCAAAATGTATTCAGATTTTGTTGCTATTTCTGTAGCAATTACTTTTCCTTGTTTTAATTTGCTCAATTCAATACAACCTTGAGAATCAGTTTTATAGTTTCCAATATTTTGTCCATCACTATATCTAAAATTAAATTCTACTCCTGCTATTGATTTTTTTGTTTCATTATCTATTTTTATAACTTTTATTTTTGATTTATAAGCATCTACTGATAATGTTGTTTCTCCACCTGCTGTATAATATGCATCATAAGTTAATGCATAATTTTGCCAATTAGGATTTGGGCTTTGTCCAAAAAATACTGGGTAACTTTTTACTTTACCATTTAATGATATTTTTCCATCAAAATTATCTAAAATTTTATCTTTAGGAACTACAACTTTAAAATGTTCATTACCACTAAATGTAGTTTTTGCATTACCACTTAAATCTGCAATATAACTTCCTTCTGGAAAATTACTAATTGATGTAACTGTATAATTAGATACATTTACATTACTTGTAACACTGTACTCTTGTGAATAATAGTTACTTCCATCTGCTTTAAAGCCTCCTATTT
>MNRP01000020.1 GCA_001916005.1 Clostridium sp. 26_22 | reverse complement strand
ATATGAAACAACTATAACAGATGGAACAGCAGACAAAGTAGAATTTATAGTAAAAAATGTTGACTTTGGAATAGTAGAAAGAGCAAGACAAAAATTAGACTTACAAAAACGAGTAAGTACATTTAAAGTAACATTGGCAAATGGTCAAGTGTTAGCAGATGCTAAAGTTACAGAAGATGGAAAATTAGAAGGAACAACAAACCATATGACATATATGGGACCATCAACAAGTGGAAATGGATATGTAAAACTAGAAACAGATGATGAATTAATCGAAGGAGCAACATTAAATATAACATATCAAATAAAAGCTATTAACCAAAGTGAATTAGACTATATGTCAGAAGACTACTATAAATATGGAATTAATGAAGGAAATATTGCAACAATTGCAACATTAACACCATCAGCAGTTATAGATTATTTAGATAAAAATTTAGGTTTTGAAGATAATGATAACAAAGATGAAAGTGGAAATTCAATTTGGCAACAGATTTCAAAAGTTAAATTACAAGAATTTAAGGCTCAAAAAGTAAATGATGGGGGATATTTAGACAATAAGAAAATATTATATACAGATAAAATTGCAAAACCAATAAAACCAGGAGATACAAAAACTGTGGATTTAAAAGTTTCAAAATTATTATCATCATCAACAGACATGACATTTAATAATGATGCAGAAGTTGCAAAAATAACATCAAATGATGGACAAAATCCACCAGTAGTTCCGCCAACATATCCACCAGTAGTTTCAGCAGAAGATTCAATAGTTGTACCAAGTACAGGTGCTAATATGAATTATGCATTCCCAACAATTGTTGGAATAGTATCATTAGTAATATTAGGAATAGGTGTATTTGTTATAAAGAAAAAAATTATTGAAAAATAATAAGAAAAAGAAGAGTTTACATTAAAGTAAGCTTTTCTTTTTTGTTGACAATTATTTCAAATGATAGTATACTTCTATAAGATAATTATTTTATGTGCTTATAGCTCAGCAGGATAGAGCAGTCGCCTCCTAAGCGACCGATGGTGGTTCGAGTCCGCCTAGGCACACCACTTTTTGAAAATATTGTAAATTTTAAGTGTAATTTAAGCAGTGGCACAAAAAAGTAATATTGGAGGAAAAATTGAAAGAAAAAATAAGACAAATATTAGATACAAAACAATTTCATATATGCATGGTTATTTTAATAATAGTTACAATTCTTTGTGCAGTAGGATTGATAACTTTAAAATATAATGTAGAAGGGGAAAGTAATTTACCTTTTGAATTATCAAAAATAACAGTAATAAGTACAATAGAAGGAAATGACAACGAAGATGCAAATAATAAATGGAATTTAACTGTTAATCAAAATAATGACATTTATTTATACATCAAAAAAAATGAAAATTATAAAACAACAGAAGCAATTCAAAGCATTACATTAAATAATTTCAATCAAGAGCAAACTGCAAAAATAGGTGAAAGAAAAATATATAAACCAGATGCTAATATAGAAAGTGTAATATTTAAAAATGCAGAAGAAAACAACACACAAAAAATAGAATATAATGGTGCATTAGATTCTAGTATAAAAGAATTAAAAATTTCTAATCAAGGTGGACTTGTCGTATTTAGATATGCACTTGATAATATTGCAAATTATGTATCAAATGATGATGCAGAAATAAATCATGATGAATTATTAAAAAAATTAAATATAAATAATGATGATTTAAAAGAAAAAATAAGTTTTGATGTAATTTTAAAATTAGAATCTGGAAAAACTTTTAAATCCAATATTAAATTAGAACTACCAATTGATAATGTTGTTGAAAATGGTACACAAAGTAAAGAATATACAGATTTAAAAGAAATAGTATTTAAAAGAATAAATGAATAATTTGTAGTAGATAAAAATAATTAAAAACTTAGATTAAAAATACTTGCTAAATTTCTATTTACAGTATATAATAGGGATGGTATGAAATTTAATCTTTGTATAGAGAGTAATCCAATAGAGACCTATGAACCTTGTCAGGTCCGGAAGGAAGCAGCAATAAGTAGAAAATCTTTATGTGGAGTGCTCTCTATAGAGAGATTAGTTTCACACCATTTTTTAAGATATAAAGGATGTGAGATATATGGCATACACAGCTCTTTATAGAAAATTTAGACCTACAACATTTGCTGATGTAGTAGGGCAAGAGCATATAACAAAAACATTAAGAAATCAAATAATTGCAGATAGAGTTGGACATGCATATTTATTTAATGGTGGAAGAGGAACAGGAAAAACTTCTTCAGCTAAAATTTTGGCAAGAGCAATAAATTGTTTGAATCCAAAAGATGGAGAGCCATGTAATGAATGTGAAATTTGTAGAGGAGCATTAAATGGTTCACTTACAGATATTGTTGAAATGGATGCTGCTTCAAACAATAGTGTTGAAGATATTAGAAGTATTAGAGAAGAAGTAAACTTTTTACCAACAAAAGCAAAATATAGAGTATATATTATAGATGAGGTTCATATGTTATCACCAGGGGCATTTAATGCTTTACTTAAAACTTTAGAAGAACCACCAGAACACGTAAAATTTATTTTGGCGACAACAGAACCACAAAAATTACCAGCAACAATTCTTTCAAGATGTCAAAGATTTGATTTTAAAAGAATTTCAAATGAGGACATAATAAAAAGGTTAAAAGTTGTTTGTAATGAAAGTAATATAGAAATAACAGATTCTGCTTTAAATATTATTGCTGTTTTATCAGAAGGAGCAATGAGAGATGCTTTATCAATATTAGAAAGATGTATTCAAGATGGAGAAAATAAAATTGATGAAGATAAAATTAAAGATTTAGTTGGAATTCCTAAAATAGCATTTGTAAATAGTATAACAGAGGCAATTATAGATTATGATATAGATAAAGCCTTAAAAAGTATGGATGATATTTTAAATGAAGGAAAAGATTTAAATAATTTTCTATGGGAAATTATAAAATATATAAAAGATATTTTGATATATAAATCTTCAAAAAAAGCAGATTTATATAGTGAAGATGAAATTGCTAATATAAATGCTATTTCTGAAAAAGTAACAAAAGAAAAATTAGTAAATTTGATTTATGAATTATCAAAATTAGAAACAGATATGAAATGGTCAACCCAAAAAACAATTATGTTTCAAGCTGGCATAATAAAATTATGTAGTAATGAATTTGATAGTTCTAATAATATTGAAGAAAGAGTAGATAAAATAGAAAAATATTTAAAATCTGGAAGAGTTGCTGTAAATACTATGCAAGTACCAGTTTCTGCAACAACAGTTAACCAAACTCAAAATTACAATTTAAATAATAGAGTTCAAAGTACACCAAAGGTTGCAAGCAATACTGTAAAACAAAATACTATGGCAAATAAACCTAAACAATATTCAAGCGATTTAAGTAAAAGTTGGCCTACAATAGTAAAAGATTTAAAACAGAATGGAAAAATTGTTTTATATACAAATTTAATGAATACGAGTGCTGAAGAAATTAATGACATGACTGTTGGAATTAAATTTCCAAATGGTTTATCTTCATTTGGAAAAACTGTTTTAGAAAAACAAGAAAATATTAAAGAAATATCTACATTAGTTTCAATGGCTTGTGGAAAAGAAATGCAAATAAAATATATATCAGAAGCTCAAAGCCAAGCAGTTGTTCATAGACCAGAAGATGATATACAAAAATTAGCAAATCAATCTGATATACCATTTAATGTTATAGAATAAAAAATTAAAGGAGGAATAAAAAATGGCAAAAAGAGGAGGTTTCCCAGGAGGAATGGGAGGATTTGGCGGAATGAATATAAATAGTTTAATGAAAGAAGCCAAAAAAATGCAAGCAGATATGCAAAAAACACAAGAGGAATTAGCATCAAAAGAATTTGAAGCATCAGCAGGTGGTGGAGCTATTAATGTAAAGGTTACAGGAGAAAAAGTAATAAAAGAAATAAAAATAAATAAAGATGTAGTTGATCCTGATGATGTAGAAATGTTAGAGGATTTAATTTTAACTTGTGTAAATGAAGCTTTAAGAAAAGTTGATAGTGCACAAAATCAAGAGTTTGGAAAGTTTAATATACCAGGATTAATGTAGTAAAGAGTAAGGAGTAAAAAATGTCACTTTATTCACCATCAATAGAAAAATTAATAGAAGGTTTTGAAAGATTACCTAGTATTGGACACAAAACAGCAGCTAGGCTTGCCTTTTATATTTTAAATTGCTCTGAAGAAGAAACAAATCAATTTATAAAATCAATTCAAGATGCAAAGAAAAATTTAAAATATTGTAGTAAATGTTATAATATATCAGACACAGATCCATGTCCTATATGTTCAAACTCCAAAAGAGATCAAAGTTCAATTTGTGTTGTAGAAGATGTTAGAGATATCATAGCAATGGAAAAAACACATGAATTT
The DNA here is from genome assembly GCA_001916005.1 of Clostridium sp. 26_22. GTDB lineage: Bacteria > Bacillota > Clostridia > TANB77 > CAG-508 > CAG-269. The sequence goes on along the minus strand of MNRP01000020.1, from coordinate 1,739 downwards.
AAAGGAGTATACCATGTTTTACATGGTTCAATATCTCCAATGAATGGAATTGGACCAGATGATATAAAAATAAAAGAATTACTTGCAAGACTTATGGATGGAACTGTAAAAGAAGTTATATTAGCAACAAATCCTAGAGTTGAGGGAGAAGCAACAGCTATGTATTTATCAAAATTAATAAAACCTTTAGGAATAAAAGTTACAAGAATAGCACATGGAATTCCTGTTGGTGGAGATTTGGAATATACAGATGAAATTACTTTAACAAAGGCTTTAGAGGGTAGAAGAGAAATTTAGCAATTAGCATTATCTAAATTTTGAGATTTTTGAGTTGCAATTATAGCTAGGTTGTCTCCTAAGGTAGTTGTAAATGCAGCTAAAGAAGCAACATCATCAGCAGATAAATTTTTTCCAATAGCAATTGCAAGACTACTTGCAAGACCAATTAATTCACAACTTGATAAATTAGAGAACCCCATAAAATACACCTCTTATGTATTTTATGGGGTTATTGTTATTTTTGTGATAAGCATATTTTGCAAATATCTTCGGTAGAATGTTTCTTTGCTAATTTATTTGTGTTTTCTTTCATTTGTTGCAATTTTTCTGGAGTAGAAAAAATATCTTTAAATATTTCATCTGAAGAAACGTGTTTTCTAATCCAAATTCCTACACCATGAGATTCTAAAAATTCTGCATTTTCTTCTTCTTGACCAGGAATAGGGTTAATAATAATCATAGGCAAATTAGAAGCTAAACTTTCTGAAGTTGTTAATCCTCCCGGTTTTGATACTACTAAATCGGAAATGGACATAAGCTCAGGAACTTGATTTGTATATTCTAATATTTTTACATTATTTTCTTTATTATATTTTTGTACTATATTGTTAAAGCTTTCTTTCATTTTTGGATTTTTACCAGAAATAGCAATAACTTGTAAATCATTAAAATCTCTAATTAAACTTTCAAAAATTTCTACAGTTTGTGTTTTTCCTAAACCAAATTCTCCTCCACCAAAAAACAAAATTGTTTTTTTATCTTTTTGTAAATCAAATTCTTTTAAAATTTCTTCTTTATTATATTGTTTTAAAAAACGAGAAGAAATAGGAATTCCTGTTGCAAATATTTTTTCTTCTGGTATATTTTTTGAAATTAGATAATCTTTCATTTTATCGTGTGCAACAAAGAAATAATCTGTAAAATCACTTCCAACAAGCCATTGGTCGTGTGGCGAAAAGTCTGTCATTATTGTTGCAATTTCAGCTGTTATTTTGCCTTTTCTTTTTAAATAACTACACATTTGACTTCCAAAAGGATGAGTTGAAATTATTATATCTGGTTGCTTTTCACGTAGTAATTTTAAAAGTTTTATAGCAAAAATTTTATTAGATCTAGAAGAGATATGTGCTAAAGGACCTTTTTGAGAATCAGAGTAAATTTTTCCCCAAGCCCAAGGTGCTTTTTTTGCCATTTCTCTATATGCAGCAGTAGTTATTTTTTCTATTGGTTTATTTATATATTTCATACAGTCAATTAATTCTGTTTCATAATTAGGATAATTTGTATCAATGCATTCTTTTATGGATTTTGCAGCATTTAAATGACCACCACCATATGATGCGTAAAAAATTAAAACTTTTTTCATATAAAATTCCATTCCTTTCTCGCTTCGCTCAAAGGCACACATAGAAATGAAAGCCTTGAGCTCGAAGCATTTTCGTTATATAATATATCTCAAG
>MNRP01000019.1 GCA_001916005.1 Clostridium sp. 26_22 | reverse complement strand
GTCGTTTTGCTTATCGGTTACAAAACGAAAGACCGCATCGGTCACTCCGAGGCACGCAAAAGGAATTATAAGGTTGGCTGCCTGCGAAATAAGATCCGCCGTACTGTACATTTCCGGGGAAAGATAGTCCGTATAAAGCGGTAAAAGGAGAAAGACCAAGAGCTTTGAGGCAAATGTACCGAACGCAAGAATTATGGTATCAGAAAACAAACGCTTGATTTTTTTATTCATTATTGACTTCTTCCATTATATATCCATTATGTAAAAATAAAACATCTTCTGCGGATTTATCTAAAACTAAAATAGGATATTTATCTCCAACAGAATTTATATAGCCTTCAGTAATTAAATAATAAATCAAATCTTTTATAGTGTCTTTTGAATAGTCACTCATTATTCCATAAGTTGATAAGTTATCAAAACCTAAAGTCTTGATTTTTGCTGATTTTGTACCTTTTAGAACATCAGTAACAAGACCAGAACCAAATCTTTCATGCATTCTTTTTATACAAGATAATATTTTTTTTGAATCTTCTGTGATATCAGTCATCTCAATTTGAGATAAACAATTACTACAATTATTGCAATTTTCAAATTCTGGATTTTCACCAAAGTATTCCAAAATGTATTTTCTAAGGCATTTATCTGTGTTACAATAATCAATCATATCATTTAATTTATCATATTCAACCTTATGATTTGTGTCAGATGAAGTTTGTTCTATTAAAAATTTATTAGTAACTATGTCGGCTCTACTAAAAAGTAAAATACATTTAGCATTATCACCATCACGACCTGCACGTCCTGCCTCTTGATAATAACTTTCTAAATCTTTTGGCATATTATAATGAATAACATATCTAATATTAGATTTATCAATTCCCATACCAAAAGCATTTGTTGCAATCATAATTGAATTTCTATCATATGTAAAATCATTTTGTGATTGTGTTCTAGCTTTTTCACTCATCCCACCATGATATTTACAAACAGAATAACCTAAAGATGATAATTTATCAAATAAATTATCAACAGTCTTTCTAGTTAAACAATAAATAATACCAGATATATCAGAATTATTTTTTAAAAAATTAATAATAAAATCGTTTTTATTCTCGGGTATTTCAACAGAAAAATTTAAATTTGCTCTATCAAATCCAGTTGTTAATGTAAAAGGATTTGATAAATGTAATAAATTAATAATATCATCTTTTACAATTTGAGTTGCTGTTGCAGTAAAAGCAGAAACAATAGGACGTTTTTTTAGATTTAAAATTACATTTGCAATTTCTCTATAACTAGGTCTAAAATCATGTCCCCATTGAGATACACAGTGAGCTTCATCAATACTAATCATAGAAATATCAATAGTATTCAAAAGATTAATAAAAGTATCTGAATTTAATCTTTCAGGTGCAACATAAATAATTTTGTAAACGTTATGAACAATATTTTCGATGGTTTGTGAATATTCTGAATTTGAAAGTGTACTATTTATAAAAGTAGCAGGAATTCCAACTTCATTTAAAGCATCAACTTGGTCTTTCATTAAAGAAATTAGAGGAGAAATAACTATTGTAACTCCAGAAAAAATTAATGCAGGAATTTGATAACATATTGATTTACCAGCACCTGTAGGCATAATACCCAAACAGTCTTCACCATTTAATATGTGAGAAATTATTTTTTCTTGACCAGGTCTAAAATTTTCATAACCAAAATGTTTTTTCAATAAAATTTGTGCTTCGTTCAAAATTTAACCTCTTTTCTATTTTAAAATTATTTCATTTTTTAGTTTCTTTTGTAAAATTTTCCTTGCCATAAATCTTGAGTACGTAATATTTTATCTAATCCATTCATAACCCATTTTTTGTGCAAATTCCATTCAGGGGCAATAAGTAAATCTTTTGGAGCATCACCAGAAATTCTGTGTATAACTATTTCAGGACTAATATGAGTCAAAATATATGTGAGACACTCTAAATAATAATCCAAAGAGATTGGAATATATTCACCTTTAAAATACATATCAGCTAAAACAGTATTTTTTATTACATATGTTGAGTGAATTTTGATACCTTGAATATCATGAGAGTTAATAAAATCAACACTATTTTTAATGTCATCAAAATTCTCATTTGGCAAACCCACCATTAAATGAGTAACAACATCAATTTTATATTTATTTAAAAGCAAAACAGCTTTAGTAAATTGAGCGCTTGTATAACCTCTATTAATTAACATACCCGTTTTATCATTTGAAGTTTGTAAACCAAGTTCAACACAAACATAATATTTATCTGAATAAGATTTTATTAACTTACAAACTTCTTCATTAATACAGTCAGGTCTTGTGGCTATTTGAAGCCCCACAATACGAGAGTCGATTAAGGCAGAATCATATTTTGCTTTTAAATTTGAAATTGTATCATAAGTATTTGTGAAATTTTGAAAATAAACAATAAATTTATTTGCTCTTTCACTACGATAAGTTGTGAAATAATCCTTTACTTGATTACTAATATTTTCACATTTAAGATGTTCCCCAGAACCTCGTTCACCACAAAAAATGCAACCTCCGGTTGAAAGTTTACCATCTCTATTAGGACAAGTAAAACCTCCATCAACACAAAGCTTTAATGTTCGTTCTCCAAATTTATTTTTTAAATATTTATTTAAATGATTATATCTTTCTTCGTTTTCCATAGTGTATTTAGTATAGCAGAATTTTTGTGAAATAGCAATAAATATTAAATGTTAGGGCATTAAATAAAAATAAAAATCATAAAGATTAATATAAAAATTGACAATTTAATAATAAGTGCTAAAATATATGCAAATGCAATTTATAAATTAATGGAAGAATAAGGAGAAAAAAATGAAAGAATGCAAAATAAAAAACTTATATAATTTAGATGAAACAATAGCATCAAAAATATTCGAAGGTGCAACATACCCTTGGGAGGTATTACCTAAAATAGAAGAATTTATCAAAGAATTAGGAAATACATTAAGTAGTGAAGAATACGAAAAAAGAGGAGAAGATATATGGATTGCTAAAACAGCAACAATAGCACCAACAGCATATATAAAAGGACCTGCAATTATAGGAAAAAATGCAGAAATAAGACATTGTGCTTTTATAAGAGGAAAAGCAATAGTAGGAGAAGGGGCAGTAGTAGGAAACTCAACAGAATTAAAAAATGTAATATTATTTAACAAAGTCCAAGTACCACATTACAACTATGTTGGAGACTCAATATTAGGTTATAAAGCACACATGGGAGCTGGGTCAATAACATCAAATGTAAAATCAGATAAAAAATTAGTTGTTGTAAAAAATAAAGAAGAAAAAATAGAAACAGGGCTAAAAAAATTTGGAGCGATGTTAGGAGATAATGTCGAAATTGGGTGTGGTTCAGTTTTAAATCCTGGAACAGTAATTGGAAAAAATACCAATGTTTACCCACTATCTTCAGTAAGAGGAGTAGTTCCTTCAAATAGTATTTATAAAAAACAAAACGAAATTGTCGAAAAACAATAAAAAATATGTCAAATATTGCGATGAAAAAACGTTGCATCTTCTAGTATTTAGTAGTAAAATAGCAAATGTGATTTTAAACATAAGAAAAGGAAAAGGAGGATGCTTTTGAGAACGTTTTTTGGGAGTACATTTATTGAGAAAGATAAACTAGAAGAAGCAGAAATATATCACCCAATAAAACTAGAATATTATAAAGAAATAAACGAAGATGATATTCAGAAAATTGATAAAGCTAAATATGGAATTACAATAGTAAAAACTGAATATAAAGAGAACAATTTAGAAGTAGAAACAAAAAATATAAAATATATAACAAATGATGAAAAAGAAGAAGATAGAATATTAAGTATTTTTAAAGAAAATAAGGTAACACCAATAAATTCAGAAGAAGTAATTTCTGATATTTGGGGACACCCTTTTTCGCCTATTAATTTTATTTAAAAGATTAATAGGGAAAGAGGGTGTTTTGTTACTAATAATGATTTTTTGTGATGTGATGGGTGTGATTGCTATAAATATTTGTTTTTTCGGCTCAATACATAATTTAAGAAATTCTAAATCAATTTTTTGGGTCCCTTTCACTTAGTCCTCGCTATCGCTCGACGTGAACATTCCCCTAAAAATTAATTAAGATTTTCTAAAATTATTCCAATCGCACTCAAAAACAAATATTTATAGCAATCACCCATCACATCACACAAAATTATTATTTAGTAACAAATGTTTTAAGAAAATACCCAAAAAACTTGCAATTTATTAAAAATTGTTCTAGAATACTAAAAGTAAAATATAATAGAATAAAATTCTAAGGAGGACTTATGGCAGATAAGTTAATAATAGTAGAATCACCAGCAAAAGCAAATACAATAAAGAAATTTTTAGGAGGAAGCACAAAAGTCGTAGCTTCAATGGGACATATAAGAGATTTACCTAAATCAAAATTAGGAATAGATATAGAACATGACTTTGAACCAGAATATATAAACATAAGAGGAAAAGGAGATTTAATAAAATCTTTAAAAACAGATGCAAAAAAAGCAAAAAAAGTATATCTTGCAACTGACCCTGACCGTGAGGGAGAAGCAATAGCATGGCATTTAGCTAAAATTTTAGAAAATGATAAAGATAAAATTACAAGAGTAACCTTTAATGAAATTACAAAAACAGCAGTACAAAAAGCTATAAAAGAGCCAAGAAATATAGATTTAAATACAGTTGATGCTCAACAAGCAAGAAGAGTTTTAGATAGAATTGTTGGTTATAAAATAAGCCCAATTTTATGGAAAAAAGTAAAAAGAGGGTTGTCAGCAGGTAGAGTTCAATCTGTTGCTGTAAAATTAATAGTAGATAGAGAAAATGAAATAGAAAACTTTATTCCAGAAGAATATTGGAATATATATGCAGATTTAAAAGATGAAAAATCAAAAAAACAATTTGAAGCTAGATTTTATGGTAAAAATGGTAAAAAACAAGAAATTCATTCTAAAGAAGAGATAGACCAAATTTTAAAAACAATAGAAAAAGCAAAATATACTGTATCAGAAGTAAAAAAAGGCGAAAAGAAAAGAAATCCAGCACCACCATTTACAACAAGTACAATGCAACAAGAGGCATCAAGAAAATTAGGGTTCACATTAAAGAAAACAATGTCAGTTGCACAAGGATTATATGAAGGTGTAAAAATAGCTGAAAAAGGTACAGTTGGTCTAATTACATATATGAGAACAGACTCTACAAGAATTTCAGAAGAAGCAAGAGCAGCTGCAAAAACACAAATAGTAGCAACATATGGAGAAGAATATTATGAAAATAGATATTATAAAACCAGTAAAGATGCTCAAGATGCTCACGAAGGTATAAGACCAACTTATGCAGATATACAACCAGATAAAATAAAAGATGAACTAACAAAAGACCAATATAAATTATACAAATTAATTTATAATAGATTTATGGCAAGTCAAATGAAACCAGCAATATATGACACAATGGCTGTTAATATAAAAGCAGATGATTATGATTTTAAAGCTAATGGTCAAAATTTGAAATTTAAAGGATTTATGACACTATATGTAGAAGGAACTGATGAAAAAGAGGAAAAAGAAGAAGGCATATTACCAGAATTACAAGAAAACCAAGAAGTAAAATTACTAAAAATAAATCCAAAACAAAGTTTTACAGAACCACCAGCAAGATATACAGAAGCAAGTTTAGTAAAAACATTAGAAGAAAAAGGAATAGGTAGACCAAGTACATATTCACCAACAATTACAACAATATTAGAAAGAAGATACATACAAAAAAAACAAAAACAATTAGTGCCTACAGAACTTGGGAAAATCGTAAACAAAATATTAACAGAAAACTTCACAGATGTAATAAATGTAGAATTTACTGCAAAAATAGAAAACGAATTTGATGAAATAGCAGAAGGAAAAGAACAATGGAAGCAAATGATTAGAGAGTTCTATGGCCCATTTGAAAAAGAACTTGAAAAAGTAGAAAAAGAACTTGAACATGTAGAATTAGTAGATGAAGTATCAGATGTACCATGTGATAAATGTGGAAGAATGATGGTATATAAATATGGAAAATATGGAAAATTCTTAGCATGCCCAGGATATCCAGAATGTAAAAATACAAAACCAATTGTAGAAACAATAGATGTACCTTGCCCAAAATGTGGAGCAGTAGTACAAATTAGAAAAACAAAAAGGGGAAAAAAATATTTCATTTGCGAAAATAATCCACAATCTTGTGATTACATTTCATGGAACAAACCACAACCAGGAGAAAAATGGAATCCAGAAGATGCTGAAAAAGTAAAAGATGAAACAACTGTAAAGAAAACAACTACAAAGAAAGCAAAAAAAGCAGCAAAAACAAAAAAATAAAAAATAAAAAAGGCAAATTAAAAAAATTAATAATTTGCCTTTTTACCTACATAGGTCAAATAAAATTCAAAAACTATTGACAAGAATTATAATTTTTGGTATTATATTAATTGCTTTTGAATATAATGTATTAAAGCAAATGCGGGAATAGCTCAGTTGATAGAGCGCTGCCTTGCCAAGGCAACGAACTTTTCTTTTAGCACTATATAATTTTGCAGGTATAATTTAATGGTAAAATACTTCCTTGCCAAGGAAGATTTGCGGGTTCG
>MNRP01000018.1 GCA_001916005.1 Clostridium sp. 26_22 | reverse complement strand
AAATAGGAGGCTTTAAAGCAGATGGAAGTAACTATTATTCACAAGAGTACAGTGTTACAAGTAATGTAAATGTATCTAATTATACAGTTACATCAATTAATAATTTCCCAGAAGGAAGTTATATTGCTGATTTAAGTGGTAATGCCAAAACTACATTTAATGGAAATGAACATTTTAAAGTTGTAGTTCCTAAAGATAAAATTTTAGATAATTTTGATGGAAAAATATTATTAAATGGTAAAGTTAAAAGCTATCCAGTATTTTTTGGACAAAGTCCAAATTCTAATTGGCAAAATTATGCATTAACTTATGATGCATATTACACAGCAGGTGGTGAGGCAACTTTATCAGTAGATGCATATAAATCAAAAATAAAAGTTATAAAAATAGATAATGAAACTAAAAAATCAATAGAAGGAGTAGAATTTAATTTTAGATATAGTGATGGACAAAATATCGGAAATTATAAAACAAATGCACAAGGTTGTATTGAACTAAATAAATTAAGACAAGGAAAAGTAATTGCCACAGAAATAGCAACAAAATCTGAATATATTTTAGATGATAAAGAAAATGAAATTCTTTTAGACTATGATACATATAAAGAATTAACAATTGGAAATGAACACAAAAGAGGAGATTTAAGTGTATATAAAGTAGATAGTGACAATAAAAAAATAACTTTGGGTGGAGTTAAATTCGCATTATATTCACACGAATTTCAAAAAGTAACAGGGCATTATACAACAGATGCAAATGGTGAAATTCATATTAAAGGTTTAAGAACAGGAAAATGGTCATTAATTGAAGAAGAAACAGGAAAATGGTATAATCTTAATGAGAATCCAATTGAAATTAAAATTAATTGGAATGAAACTACTAACACAACAGTAGAAAATGAATTAAAAAAATCACAAATAAAAATTATTAAAGTTGATAAAGAAAATCATGAAGTTAAATTAAAAGATGTTGAACTTGAAGTTTTAGACAAAGATGGAAATGTTTTAGAAAAATTAAAGACTGACAAGAATGGAGAATGCTATACAAAAAGATATGCAGTAAGAGATTTTCCAGAATTATATATAAGAGAAACAAAAACAAATGAAAAATATGTATTAGATACAGAGATGAAGAAAATTACATTAAAAGAAAATGAAATTGTTAATTATACATTTGAAAATCAAAAAATATATGGACAAATTAAAGTAATAAAAACTTCAGAAGAAGATAATAAAATAAATGGAGATAAAAAAGGAACACCAATTCCAAATGTATCTTTTGGAGTATATGATGAAAATAAAAACTTTATAGAGAAAATTACAACTGGAGCAGATGGAATTGCAATTACAAGTAAATTGGAGAAAGGTACAAAATATATAAAAGAATTGGAAGGCGAGTCTGGAGAATGGTATCAATTAAATGAAAATGAATATTCAGCGGAAATTGTAAAACATGGTGAAATCGTTGAATTGAATATTACAAATAAACCTGATAATCCAAACATAGATGTTGAAAAAGATGGAATTATTCAGACAACAGCAAATCAAGAGATTAAATATGACTTTACAATAAAAAATACAGGTAATGTACCATTAAAAGATTTTACTTGGTATGATTATTTACCGACAGACTATGTAACTGCAACAAAACTTGTAACTGGAACATATAATCAAGATTTAAATTATGCTATATATTATAAAACAAATAAAAATGATTATAGATTATTAAGAGATAATTTGAATACACAAACAAATAATTATATTAACTTTGCAAATTTAGATTTAGAAGCGGATGAATATGTAACGGAATTTAAATTAGAATTTGGAAAAGTAGATGTAGGATTTTCTTCAGTAGAGAAACCACAATTGTTTGTAAAAGTTAAAGAATCTGTAAAAGCTGATGATACATTTACAAACAAAACAAAAGTTGAAGGTTATCACAAAACATATTATGTATTTGATGAAGATGATCATACAACAAAAGTATATGAGAAAAAATTAGAAATAAAATTGCCAAAAACAGGTTGCTAATCTAGAGAGCTCGATAGAGCTCTCTTTTTAAAAATGAAAGAAAGGATTGATAAAATGAAAAATACAAAATTAAAACAAATGGAAGAATTAGATGCTAAAATTGAAAAGACAAATTATGACTTATCAGGGTTGGAATCAAGAAAAAAAGAAATGGAAGATAGTAAATTTGATAAACAACAAAATATAGAAAAATTAGAAGAAGAGAAAAGGACAATATTAGCCAAAACAGATAAAATGAACAGATTAGAAAAAATAATTTATATAGCATTTGCATCAAAAAATGATTTGAAACAGGTAGATTTATTAAATGCGAAAATTACAGAATTAAGAAATGAAAAAGATAGCATTCAAGATAAAATTGATATTCAAAATAAATTATATGCAGATACGATTAAAGAAAAAGACAATTATATAGAACAGAGAAAACAACTTTACATAGAGAATACAAATGTTAATATACAGGAAAATACTATAAAAACAACTCATGTACAAGATTTGGCTAAAATTCATAAGATTGCAAAACAATATGAAGGAAGTGAAATTATGAAAAAGTTATCACAGACAATAGAAAAATATGTTGATAGGCTATTGGAAAATACAGGGAAAAATGAAAAAGATGTAGTAGAAAAAGAAGATGAGGCAGAAGCATAAAAGGAGAAATTGTGAAAGAAGTAATAGTAAAGAAAATAAAAAAAGGAAAGGCAGGATATAAAAAGATTTATTCTGCAATAACTTATAATATAAAAAATAAGAAAAAATCAAAAAAACAAAGAAGGTGATTAATGTAGAGGAGAAAGTACAAGAATTAATAAACAGTACAGATAAAATAGCAAAGGAAATATTTGAAAATCCGAATAAAATGAGAGATTTTTTAAAAACATTAGGCAAAATGTACAATACAAGTTATAATAATATTTTGCTATTGAAATCACAAAAAGAGAATGTATCATTTGTAGCAACCAAAGAAGAATATCAAAAATATAAATATAAAATCAAAGATGATGAAAAACCACTTGAAATAATAAAAAGAATAAAAATGAATAATGATGTTAAATTTAAAGTGGTGGAAGTTTATGATATATCACAAACAAATGCTATAAAAAAAAAGAAAGAATATAAAAAGGAATATGTAGATGTAATTTTAAAAGGAATGTGTGAGAGAAGAAATCTATATTATGATCCTAATAATCAAATGGAAAATATCGAATCAATTGTAAGTGATATAAGTAATAATACAAGAAGTTCAAATGCATCATATTTTGATGTTGACAGATATGCAAGTCAAAGCCAAGCAGAAGTTATTGCAACAATTTTTGCAGTAGCAAAGAAATTGGGGATTAATACAAGAAATTACAATTTAACAGAGGTATGCAAATGGGGAGTAGAGAAAGAAAATAGAAGTTTAAAAGAAAGTTTAAAATATATGCAAAAATTTGTTAATTATTTTGTTAAAGATTTTGAGGCACAAGAAAAAATATATAGAATAGAACATCAAAAAGAAGATGAAGAAGAAATGGAATAAGGAATTCATTCAAGAAAGGGTATTATGGAAGAAAAATTTTCAATAAAAATGAATAAAGATGAAATGTTAAGATACTACGAAAATAAAATTGTAGAAGATGGAATAAAAAGTTGTACCGAATTTAATACAATAGTGAATCTAAGAGATTATAACACTAATGAAATAAAGTTAGAAAAATATAAAAATCAAATATTGCAATTATTATATCGAGATGAAAGAGTAGCCGATGTATTGATTGATGATGAATTTAATGTAGATATGGTTTTTTATACTGATTATTGTCCATTTTATTATGATGACGAAAAAAATGTTATATATAATGAAATAATGGATAGTCCAACTTATCAGGGAATAGAATTGGCGGAATTTGTTGGATATATGGGAAAAAGAATAATAGAAGATTCTTATATAAGTACAAGAAATTTAATTAATAACTATGTTCAAACTAAAAATTTAAAAGATACAGATAAAGAAATTTTAGCAAATTTTCTGAAAAAAAGTATTATAGAAACAGGATTTACAGAAAAGTATATTGATAATATAAATGTATTTGTAACTTATAAAAATTTCCAAGAATTAGAAAAAGGATTAATGGAAATTGTAAAACAAAAGAATAATGAATCACTAAAAAAAATTGAAGAGGAAGAATTTGAATAATAAAAATAAAGGCTCTAGCTTATAAAACGGCTAGAGTTTTTTATTTACTAAAAAAGAATAAGAGAACGAGAGATGCCATAAACTCGTTGTAAAATAAAAAAGTGATAGCTCTGGTGGAGGCGATGCTATAAAATCCATTCGTATGATTACAAAAAATCTATTTGTAAGAAATGCGTCAGTGAGATTTTGTAACACATACTCACAATAACTAAAGAGTTTCAGGAGGCAAAACTTGTAAGAGGGATACACAAGTGTAAAAAGTTTGGGCAAGGATGGACAATGTTATTTTATATAACAGCATTTGTGGTAAATATTATTATTTACATACTAGATTATCATAAACGAAGTGATGGGATGAGGGGTTTCGTTTATGGTGTATTATTTTTTTGAATATAATGGGATAATACATCATTTTACTCGTTCAAGGATTTCAGGGTTTCAAATTTTTATAAATTTGTGAAGATAAGTTGACAATTGGTTTAAACAGAGTTAATATCACATATAATATAACGAGATGTTATCAAATTTATTAAAAAATTCTAGGGATACGATTAGGAGGAGAACATGGATAGAAAATGTGCAATTTATAATAGAATTAGTGTTGAAAATAAAACACAATTAGAAAAAATAAGAAATATACTGATAGAATATTGTCAAAAAGCTCTTGGTATAAAGGATTATATTTTGTTTGAAGAAATTGGCTCTGTCGATGGAAAAAGAAAAGAATTTGAAGATATGATTGATAGAATACATAAAGGAGAATTTACTGATTTATTAGTTTATCATCCAAATAGAATATATAGAGCAGAGTATAATAAAGAAAAATTTGATAATATTATAAATGATATTGATAAATATGCAGTCTTACATAGTGTTGTCTTTGAATATGAAAGTAGTCCAGTAATAGATAAATACTTAGCAGTATTAAAGAAAGAAAATGAATATTTTGAAAAATATTTAAATAATAAAATAAATCTTAATGATTCGTTTGAAAATCCAATAGAATCAAAGATAAATGGCGAAATACTTAACTTCTTGAACAATGCATTTATTTGGAGAAAAATAAAAACAAAAATAGATATGCATAATGCAATGAATAGTCAATATAAATATGATTTACTAAAACTAAGTGATTTTTATTATGATGAACTTTGTGATTTATTTGCAGATTTTTATAATATAGAAGATTACTCAGAAATGGAAGATGAAAAAATAGATGAATTGTTTTCGATAGAAAATTATAAGAAAATACTAGAAAATAAGGAAGTACCAAAGAGGATTAAAGAGTGTATTGAATTATATTTAGAATGTAATAAAGTATGCAAAGAATTAGAAACAATTATAATAAAAAAAGATTGATGAAATAAGTTGACAAGAACTTTAAACAGAGTTAACATCACACACAACTTAAGAGAGAGGAGGAGTTGTGATGAGAAGACTTGTCATTATTGATCAAGATGGAAATTCAATTAAAAATGATATCTTTGAAAAATTATTTGATATTAGAGAAAGTGAAATTGAAAGAAAATTAGAAGTAAGAGAAAGCTTCATAAAAGAAAATAATTTAAAAGATATAACACATGATGATGTAATTGCGGAAATTCAAGCAATATCAAATATTGATTCAATGCAAAAAGAAAAAATACTTGATATGATAGATAAGTTATTAGAAAATAGATCAAGGATTCAAAGTTTTGATTGTAAGTTATATTATGAGTCAGGAATCCAAGATGTTATAGGTATATTATTTAGAGAAAAAAGTTATTAAACTAGGACATTATTGTAATGAGAGTGTTATTAAAAAATAAGTGGTAAGAAAACCACTTATTTTTTAATGAAAATTTTTAGTTTTTAAATAAAAATATCTTATACGAAAAATGTAACAATAGTTGATAATTATATGTTTTTGTGATATAAAAAAGTAAACTTATGTAAAAAAATAGAAGAGGTAACAAACAATGCAATTTTCAAATAAAGATATTCAATTATTTAATGAAGCAGGAATAAATGTAGAAAATAAAAATTATACAAATGATGAAGTTGAAAGATTAAAAATTAAGATAACAGATTATATTGTTAGTCAAAGTACAAAAGATATTGATAAATATAGTAAAAAATTTAGTAGTTTATTATAAGGATTAGATATGGATAAAGAAGAAATAATTAAATATTGTTTAACATTAGAAGATACATTTAAAGATTGTCCATTCCCAGATGATTTTGAATCAGTAACAATGAAACATTGTAAAAATAAAAAGTGGTTTGCACTAATTATGAATGTTAATAATAAGTTATATCTTAATGTAAAAACAGATCCGAATTATTCTGATATATTAAGAAATACTTATGATTATATAATACCTGCTTATCACATGAATAAGGAACATTGGAATACAATTATTATTGACGGAAAAGTGGACAAGGTGTTAGTAAAAGAATTGATAAAAGAAAGTTATAAATTGACAAAGTAAAAATAAAATAGTAATTTGCTGAAATGATTGGAGGAATGGGTATGAAAAATAAAAATGTATTATTTGCAGTATTAGGTATAATTGTATTAGTAGTGTTAGTGAT
>MNRP01000017.1 GCA_001916005.1 Clostridium sp. 26_22 | reverse complement strand
TTATATACTACTGAACAACATTATTACATAGAAGAATATTTATATAATAATACATTTAACTATGATTATATATTTAAAATTTCTATATTTATAAGTTTGTCAACAATTGTTTTTACTATATATGTTGGTATAAGAAAGAAAAAATAATTTTTAAATTAGTAAATTATTAAAAAATAATATTTTAGAAGGAAAATGTATTTTATGAAAAAAAAGATTACATTAACAATTTTATTTATAATTATAATAATATTTATTTGCTATTGGTTATATTCAAATACAGGATTAAAAAAATTTGAAAAAGAAATTTCCAGTTTTATATTACCAGAAGGAATTGAAAAAGTTACAATAAAAAGTGGAATAGGAGATTCGGGAGGTAATGGAGAATATTCAACATATCGTGTAGTTTTGGTTGTGAAGGCAAAAATGCCAATAGAGCAATTAAATCAAGAATTAAAAAAACAAAACTTAACATTTTCAAGCCATATTGAAAATAGTAGTACACCTATTTGTTACATTACTCATTGCGAAGATAGTATATTTAAATCAGAAAAAAATTTTATATTAGAATTTGATGAACTAAAAAAAGTAAAGGATTTTACTGATTATTATTTTATTGAATTTATTAAATAAAATAGAAATGTAGATTATAATTGTATGTTTGGTATCTTGCAAATGTTATTAAGGAATGATATATTAAAATTGGTTTATGAACAATAATAAAGAAGGGAGATGTTTTTAATTATGAATAAATCACAAAAAATGAACGGAAATTTTTTGTGATTTTTTTATTAATATGATAATTATAATTTATTCAATATAGTTAAAATAATTTCTTTTACTCTTGGCTTTATACAATAGTCATAATTGAAATACTTATTTAAAACAGATTCTTCACAATCATAATACATAGCTTTTACAGCCTGTTTGATATTGGTATGTATATTATTAGAAGATTTATTATATCTTTTGGCGATTATTGGATAAATATCTTTTGACAAATTAGTTAATTCTTTGTCTCCTTTTTTATAAGTTTCAAAAATGCATTCTTTTAAATATTTAGTTCCTACATAAGAAAAATTAAAATGTAAAGTATTTAATTCTTTACTTATTTTATGAAGAATAAGTTCTTCATTAGAAAAGTTCCTTTTTTGTTTTATAATTTCATTTATACATTTAGAAATATTTGATAAATTTGCAGGTTTAGTAAAATATGTATAAACATATGGACTTTTTATTGTTTCTAGTAACATTCTTGCATCACCAGAAATCAATATTATTGATTTTTTATACTTTTCAATATTTTTATTTGTTATTTTTTTTATAATATCTACTCCTGAAATATCTGGTAAATTTAAATCAAGTAAGATAATATCAACATTTTTCTGATCAATAATCTTTAAAGCTTCTTTTCCAGTATGAGCCATGCAATATAATCTTATATCAGGAATTTCTTCTGATATATAATTAATAAGTTGTTTACATTGAATAACATTATCTTCTACAACTAAAAAATTTAACATTTTCTATCACCTTTATATAGGACGTATTATTTTCAAAAAAAAGTTTCAAAAAAATAAAAAATTTTTTTTGAAATAGTGAAACTAATTTTGAATATTATATTGTCTTTTAATCAGATTTAGATTGTTACAATCATTGATTTTTATAATTATAAATTTTATAATTATCATAAAAGGAGGTAAAAGATGAATGAATTAATAGAAAAAGCAATAAATGGTGATACAAATGCTTTTACAATGCTAATATTAAATTATAAACAGGATTTATATAAAATAGCATTAACAAAATTACATACGGAATATGATATAGATGAAGCTATACAAGAAACACTAATATCAGCATTCCAAAATATTAAAAACTTAAAAGATAAAAACAAATTTAAGAGTTGGATTATAAAAATTTTAATAAATAAATGTAATGATGTATATAAAAAAAGAAAATACAAGTTGGTTTCATTTGAAAATGTAGAAAATTATCAAATAACACATGAACCATATTCAGAAATAGATTCAAAATTAGATTTTTATAGCATAATAAATTCACTTAATGATGATAATGAAAAAATTATAATGGTGCTATATTATAACAACAAATTCACTACCAAAGAAATTAGCGAAATCTTAAATAAGAAAGAAAATACAATAAAAACTATTTTATATAGAGCAAAAATAAAATTAAGAAATAAATATAATATGCTGACAGAAAGCAATTATAAAATAAAGGACAAAGGAGATGATGTTTATGGAAAAAGAGACTGAAAAAATATTAGATAAAAATTTGTGTAATATTTTAGAAGAAGATATTTTTATACCTGATGAATTTATTAATACCATATTAAAAACACAATATAAAAAGAATAGAAAAATAATATTGTTAAATAGAGTTGCAATATTCATATTTGGAATAATTATTGCGGCTGGAATTACAGGAGTGGCAGCATTTCAATATTTTATACAAAAAAATAATTCTATTAATTATCACGAAAAAGCACAAGAAAATTATTTCAAAAGCATTGAGAGGCAGTTTGACATGACTGATGAAGAATTATTTTATAAAGTAATCTTAAATTATGAAGAATATACAAAATATACTGCAAATTTTAATGGTCTTATTGAAATGTCAGAAGATGATTTTAAAAATAATTTTTTAATAGTTATTGCATCTTCTTGGAAGTATCCTAACATAGCAATCAGCAATATAACCTCAGATAGCAATACAATGTATGTTGAAGTCGATTCAAAAAATGAAAATATCTCAAAAGATGACATATATATAATATCATCTAAAGTTTCAAATGAATTATATAGAGATACTGTATCTATATATAAAAGAAAAGAACAAATTACAAATAAAAAATATGAAAAATTAGAAAATCTTCCGAATGTATATACAATAGATAGTGCAGAAAAAGATAATTGTGTAGTTATAACAAATTCTAAAATATTAGACCATAGTAAGACTATTCTTGACAACTTTGTTATTAATACTCAAAAAGGAGTTAGTGATATGGTAAGGATAGCAGTTTTTAATAATAATCAAGAAAATAATAATTTGGATGTAGTTCTTTATGATATTGAATTTAAAAATAACGAATTTGTTGCATATCAAGATGCAACTAGAAATAGTTTTGACAAATCTAATGAGATTTTATATTTGGGAAAATTTCAATATTTTAATATTGATGATAATAAAATATTAAAAATAATGAAATTAGGAAACTTTACGAATGATTCTATAATTATTGGAACATATAAAGAATAATATTTTACTTTTTTTACCATTTTTTACTTTTTTGAAAAAAAGCAAAAAAAAGTCGTAAAATTATATCGTAACTTGTTATATTTAAACTAAACAAACAAATAGGCATTTATATTTTGTTTTGTTTAGTAAAGTTATTAACTTATACGCTAGAAGCTTTCTGTTGAAAGGAGACTATTATTATGACAAAAACATTTAAAAAACGGTTATTATCAATTGTATTAACTTTGGTAACTTGTTTAAGTATTATTCCTTCTATTCCAGTCAAGGCTGCAACCAATTACGATTCATATATTTCAGGGGTATCAACAACAGCACAATCGGTATATTATGGGCCATCTTCTGGATACTATACAGCTATTGGAAGTATCGGTTCTGGTGAAAAAATTTATATCCTTGGAAAAGAAAAAGGATTGGGCTGGTATCATATTTTGTATCATGCAGGTAGTAAGAATATGAAAAGTGGATATATTCCTACAAGCACAGTTAGGAATATTAGCAATGGAACACCACATGAAGAAGAATACTATGGTGGATATGCATACTCAAATTCATACCAAAAAGTATGGAGTTGTGATGATCCATCAACAGCGGTTGAAGTTGGCTCGATAGATGCAGGTGAAGGTGTAACAAGATTATATGCTTACAATAATGTAATGTTTATAGAGTACACTACTAATAATAAAGCAAAAAGAGGATATGTATTTTCTCCTAATTTCAGCTATCCAGTTTCACCAACTTGTGTTGGTAGAATAACGACAAGCTCATCACTTTCATATGGAGCAAATCCAAATTTAAATTTCCAAAATGTTGGAAGTGTTGGGGCAGGAGAATTTGTAGCTGTTCTTGGAGCATCTGCAACACGTGGCTATGCTTATGTTGAATATAACACTAATAGTGGCAGAAAACGTGGGTATATACCAACTGGATGTATTTCATTGTCTGGTGGTGAAACATGGACAAGTTTGCCTGACTTATATGGATGTGTAAGAGGTCAGTTCATTAGTTTTACAAATGTATATACAGCATATACTACTCAGGTTTATGCAACTCCGACAAAACAAGGCATAAAAATGCATTCTTTACCTGCTAATTATCCAATTATATATGCAGGTCAAGTAACTATCAATGGTGTTGCATGGAATAACATTGTTTATAAGCCAAGTGGCTCTAATAGTTATGTATCTGGCTATATGGCAGTAAACTAAAAATAAACTTATTCTAGCGTGTAAGTGATTTTAAAGATGGAATGGTAATTTACTATTCCATCTTTTTTTAGTGTGCTCAGCATAGGCAACAACTTGAGGGTGAAAGTCCCTTATATACATATTGGATTTAGATCAAAAAGAAGTTGTCAGCAAGCTATAATCAAAGCACTAGAATATATGAATGACGGATATGAATGGATAGTAGACATCGACCTAGAAAAATTCTTTGATAATGTGCCACACGACAGATTATTAAGACTTGTAAGTGATATTGTAAAAGACGGAAATGTAGTTTCATTAGTCAATAAATTTCTCAAAACAGGAGTAATGGAAAAAGGTAACTATAAAGAAACCACAATAGGAACGCCACAAGGAGGACCTTTATCGCCATTATTATCAAACATTATGCTAAATTTACTTGACAAAGAATTAGAAGCAAGAAATTTACGTTTCACAAGGTATGCAGATGATACAATAATTTTAGTGAAAAGTGAGAAAGCGGCAAATAGAGTAATGGCGTCAATAACTAAATTTATTGAAAATAAGTTAAAACTTAAAGTTAATATGACAAAAACAAAAGTATGTACACCGTGGGATTTAAAATATCTAGGTTTTGGATTTTGTAAAATGAAGAAGTGGGAATGTACACCTCATAAAGACAGTAAAAAGAAATTTCAAAGAATACTTAAAAGACTAACAAATCGAAGTAAAAGTATATCATTAGATAAAAGATTTGAAGAATTAAATTGGGCTATTAGAGGTTGGGTAAATTATTTTAAAATAGCAAAAATGAAGACATTTCTCAAAGAAACAGACGAACACTTACGTGCAAGGATTAGGGCAGTTATTTGGAAACAATGGAAAAAGCCTAAAACTCAAATAAAGAACCTAGTCAAATGTGGATTTTCATTAGATAAAGCGAGAGGATTAGCGTATTGTAGAAGAGGATATACATTCGTAGCACACTCACAAATATTACAAATGGCTATATCAAAAGAGAGATTACAAAAACCAAATAATAATCTAAAACGCAGAGGACTAGTCTTTGTTTTAGATTATTACTTAGCTTGAATAAAACTTATAAATTGAACCGCCCATTGCCGAACGGCACGATGTGGTGGTGTGAGAGGGGATGAAAATTTTATTTAATAAAATTTTCTACTCTACTCGATTAAAAATTTATTGACAAAATAAGATTACAGATGTAAACTCTTTATAAGATTACAAAAGTAATCTTATAAAGGAGTGATATATATGCAAGAAAAATATGATATAACAGATGCAGAATTAGAAATTATGCAAGTACTATGGAAAAAGAAACAATGCAATTTAATGACAATAATTGAAGAATTAAGTAATAATGAAGAAAAGAATAAAAACACAATAAAAACTCTAATACATAGATTGGTTCAAAAAGGTGCGATAGAATCAAGAAAGATTAATACAAAAGAAGTAGTTTATATTCCTAAAATAAATGAAAAGAATTTTTTATCAAAAGAAAGTAATAGTTTTTTAAAGAAATTTTTTAATGGAAGTACAGAAAGATTATTATTGAATTTTGTTGAAAATAAAAAGGTATCAAAAGATGAGTTAAAAAGACTTATAGATGTTTTGGAACAAGACGAAGATTAGGGAAAGGAAGAAATAGTATGTTATATTTTGTTTTGAATTTTATAAGTCCTATGTTTTATAAAATATTATATATGAGCATTATAGGAATATTTGTAGGATTATTCATTTTAATTATAAGAAAAATTTTAGATAAAAGAATTTCTCCTAAATGGAAATGTTTTATATGGCTATTGTTAATGTTTTCTTTAATAGTGCCAGTTAAATTTAAATTTAAAAATAATTATACAAATACAAAAATAATAAGTATATCTGGTTTAGTAGAACCAATACAAAATATATCAAACAATACTAAATTAAATAAAAGTAAAGAAGATAGTTTTGATGCAGAATTAAAAAAAGAATATGAAGAACAAGAGAAAACAACAGAAGAAGTTTTAACAGCAAGAAAAAATTATGAAACAGATAATATTAAACTTAAATATTTAATATTAAATATAATAATTCCTACTTTATGGTTTACAGGAATTGCTTTAAATTTTCTATTACTAATATCAGGAAAAAATAATATAAAGAGGAATATAAAAGGTAAAGTATTTAATGACAAAATATTAGACAGTTTAATTGAAGAATGTAAGAATGTGATAGGAGTAAAGTCCAAAGTCGAAGTTATATTGCAAGATTTTAAACAAACACCATCTATAATAGGAATATTTAAACCTAAAATTTTAATAACAAAAGAATTTTTATTACAAGATTATACA
>MNRP01000016.1 GCA_001916005.1 Clostridium sp. 26_22 | reverse complement strand
TTGACCATTTCCTAATGATACTTTTAAGTTTGTTATATTTTTGTCTACTTTTAGGTCTACTATTGGTCTTTCTATTAATCCGAAATCTATATTTTCTATTGTAAATACATAATCTATTTTTCCATTTTCATTTGCAACTAATTTGTAATTATTTTCAACAGCATCGTTCTTTTTCTTATATATTAATGTATTTGTATCTGCATCTACAACCATTTCATACTCATCTGGTATTTTAGCTTCATTAGCCTCATGTCTATCTTTTAATGTATTTGTATTTGGATCTATTTCATCACCAATTTCTTGTGTCACTTTTGTATTACCATCACCATCATATTGATCATTTAATTCTTCTACACCTAATTTGAAATATGGTGTATATGCTTCCATACTTACATATACATATTCTTTTGATGTATTTTCCTTATCTAAAATTTCATAATCTATTTTTCCATTTTTTTCAAGTTCTGCTCTATATTCAACATCATCCACAGCATCTGAATATCTTGTTTCTGGATTTTTTAAAAACCATGAGTAATCTCCATTTAAATGTGCATTACCCTCAGTGATGTTCATTGCTTTTCTTATATCTGATGATGTAATTACTGTTGACTTATATTCCCTTGCTTCTATTTCTTTTAATGGATTTCCATTTTGATTATATATTGTTGTTGCTTTTCTTATTGTTTCTTTATCGTTTCCATTTTCATCTACATCTTTCATATTCTTTCCATATGTGAATTTTATTACATAATCTCCTGCAACTAATCCTTTAAATTTGTATTCACCTTTTTCGTTTGTATATGTTCTTGCTAATACTTTTGATGATTCTCCTTGGGTTGTTTTATTCTCTTGATATAGTTTAGCTACATCATATGCTTGTTGTCTATTTTCTCCTGTTCTTGCTGTATCTGAATCATATTGTCCCTCTTCATTCTTTGGTACACTTAATATCTCTACTAATACATTTGCCATTACATTTTCATTATTATATATTCCATCTCCAACCCTTTCATATATATCGTTTCCATCAATCTTTATTGGTGTACTTTCTTTTGGACTATCTTCATATACTATTCCTGATAATTCTGTTTGTGTTCCCTTTGATAATTTGAATGTTGGGGCTATTGTTGTATCATTTTCAAATGTATCTGTTACAAATGTATTGTCTGTGTCTATTTTTACATTTTCATTTCTTACTGCTGAATTCTTATCTATACTTGCATATGCATATATTCCATCTGCTCTATTAAATGAGTTTTCTTCATTATTTGAATATGTTGAATATGTTTTTATTTCTGCCATAAAGTCAAATTTTATTCCATCAGGATTATTTAATATTTTGGCTATTGTATTTGCAGCTGTTCTAAATGTTACTTCTAGTACTTCTCTCTTTCCTGCTGATATTTTTCTGTCTTCTAATTTCTCTAAATCTATTGTTGCTTCTTTTAATTGTACTGCTCCTGCTCCATTTTTTGTTGCTGTTATTGCACTTTCTGAAACTTCTGTATTAGCATTTGCTCCTTCATATCCATATGATATTATTTTTAAATCACTATCATAATTTAATGTTAATTCTTTTATTTTGGCTGTTAATTCCTTTTCGGCTATTGATGAATTTGATTTATTTTGTAGATATATCTTATATGTTATATCTGCATATAAATTTGGTACTCCTTCTGGTGTTACACTTTCTGGTGTTGCACTATATGATATTGTTGATTCATGTAGTTGTCTTTCATAATATTTGTTTTTTAATGCTTTTAATTTTACATCCATTTCTTCTCGAGTATCTGGATTTACTAATGTTGCATATTTATATATATGTTGATATCCATTTACATTTAATACAAATCTTGCTACATCACTATCTACTGCCACATCTACTTGCTCTCTTGAATATAATCCTAAATTTATATTTTTTATCTCATTGACATGTACTATAGTTGTGTTTTCCTTTTTAATATATCCATCTAAATAATCACTTAAGTTCAAGTTCTTATATGTTGTTGCTTTTATATGATAAATATTTTCTCCATATGCTTCTTTATTTCCATTTGCTTCTGTCATATTTTTACCATAATTTATTTGTGATTGATGGTCTCCATTCTTTGTATATGATATCTTATCTGAATTTACATTTCCATTTGCATCTATTACAATTCCTGTTGATTCTCCGTTGTTATCTATCTGAGTTCCTGATGATATTGTACTAAATCTTTCATTAAATCTTTGTCTTACACTTGAATTTTCATCTGATTTTCCTGATGCTACTTCTTCTGATGCTCTTGATGCATTTGTTACATTTACATCTGAATTTAGTTTTACATTTCTATATTTTACACCATTATATTCGAACTCAATATAATATTTGTCTAAATCTGCTATTCTTAATGTATCATCAGTATATGTTAAATCTTTATTTCTTGAACCAAAATGGTATTCACCATTTTCATTAGTCCATGTTACTAATTCTTTGTTTCTTACTGTATCATGTAATATTACTTTTACTCCTGGAACTCTTGCATCTGGTTCATCATATAAATCATTTCGTGTATTATCTTTAGCATTTAACATATCTTCCCAAACATATCCTGATAAATCTATGAATTCTTTTTTATTTTCTATATTTACAACATTAAATATTGTACTACCAGATAATGTTACTTCTGCAACTTTCTTATAATATTTACTCTTATCATAATTATCTACCCATACTCCATATCCATAAGCTGAACCAATTTCATATATTTCATATGTTCCATCATGTAAACCTGTTAATGATTCTCCTACTCCTATTTCCCATTCAGAGCCATCACCTTTTACTAAGAATCTAAATTCTGATGTACATGTGTTATCATCATTGTTTGTATATAAATTTTCATTTGTATCTTTATCTATTTTAAATAATATTAATGTTTTTGGTAATTCTTCTGGTTCAAATGTCATTGTTGTTTGGAATGTGAATGGAAATGTTTGTGTTACTGTTGTACTATTACCAATAGCCATTGTTTGCCATCCTGATGACCCTGATTTTCCACAATTAGGACATACATAATGATCTTGGACTTTATAATAATCTGTCCATGTTAGTGTTGCTGTAACTGTTACATAAACTGTTCTACTTAATGTAACTGATAATCTTGAAATACCATCACTACCTGTTGATCTTGATGTTGAAAAATCTCCACCAAAACCTGATTTATCTAATGCACTTTTTATCTCACTATCACTTGTACTTCCTGGATCGGTTCTGCTTACAGCTGAACTAATTCCATCCCATAATCCACTTGCTTCTTTTTGACTAAATGAACCTGGCATATCTCCACCAATTGAAAGATTAAATCCATCACCTGCATTCCAGTTTAAATCTAGACCTGTCTCTGGAACATCATCACCTTTTACACTTGCTCCACCAGATGATACTGTTGGTTCTGAAGAGTGGTCATATTCACATGATACATGATTAACTTCATTTGGGTGTTCGACTCTTTTATCATGACATTCTTCATGTTTTTCACCAGTTTCTGGATCTTCTACCATTTTACAATCTTCTTCTACATAAAAATGACTTCCTGGATCAGCACATCCTTGAATAGGTGTTAGAGAACCATCTGCCTCCACCTTAAAAAATGTACCAGTTCCGCTTTTTCCCTCATATCCAAGTAATACTACACTAATATTTTTTTCTACACCTGCTATTGCTTCAGTATATGCATTTTGGACTGATTCTGTAAAACTTTCTTGCAATCCTGCAATAGTAGTATCTGTATCATATGCATATTCTTTTGGTGTATATAAACATACAGTTGCTGTAATCATTATCATAAATATAACAAATAGACCTTTTTTATTTACAAATCTTTTTATTAAATATATCATTAATGCTATATATAATAATCCCATTATCACACCTCCTATTACTTTGAAGGCTATCTCTAAACCTGTTGCAACTTCTATTATTAATTCTGTTTTATCTGTGTCGTTTTCTTTATTAGAATCTGATGTATGTTTTGAACTTTCTGATGTTGAAATCTTTGATATATTTGTATATCTTCCTGGATCCTCATCATTCAATGTTTTACTTAATGTAATTGTTGCTTCTACACTTTCTCCTGGCTTAATTTCTGTATTGGCAAAACTTATATTACTAATAGTGTAACTAATAGACTTTGTCCATCCACTATTTAATTCTGAATGGAAATCCATTTTCGATGGTATTTCATTTACTATTTCATATACTTTTCCAGTTATATCCCCACTATTTGTTACTTTTACTTTATATTCTACAACTACAGTAGATCCAACAAATTGTTTTGAATGTATTGAAATCTTTGCAATTTTTTTATTATTATATGTATATTCTTTCGTTCCTTTTTTATTTGTTACTGTTACTTTTTGAATAAATTGTTCTATCTTCAAATCAAAGTTTTTCTTTTCAACTAAGCCTAAATCTATATTATTTTTATAAGAATTTAAATTTATTGTATTAGTCATTCCTATTGTTCTTGTTTCATTAAATATTCTTGCATATTTTTCTATTGCATCATTATTTTGTGAATTTTCTACATCTGCTTTTTGATATTCTGTTATATTATATATATCTGTATCATATTTGAATATTACATAATATTGTCCTGAATAAATATTTGTAAAAGAATATTTACCACCTTTATCTGTTTTTTGAGTTATAGTTTTTCCTTTTTCATCTGTTACAAATTTTTTATTTGTAATATCATATAATAAAACCTCAACATTATCTTTTACTTTTTCGTCACTATCTCTTTGACCATTTTCATTATCATCAATCCAAACTAATCCTGATATAGAATATTTTGTTTTTGTATTACCACTAGGAGTTGGTGCTGGAGTTGGTGTATCACCACCGTCAACAATATTTCCATCTGGATCTACTGTTATTATATTAGTTGTCTTTGGATGTACTAAAATATTTTGAATAACATTTGATTGTTTTGTCTTTAATCCGTTTCCAGATACCATTGCTGAATTTTCAATTTCAATATTGTTTTTATCTGTGTCAAAAGCTCTAACTTTTGTTTTTATTTTTATTGTTATTTTTTCATTATTTTTTATGTTTAAATTTATTTTTAGTCTTGCTGATTTAGAATTATCTCTTCCATTTGCTTCTGCTATTTCTACACTTCCCAATTTTTTATCTTCATTAGTTATTGTATATTTTGTATTTGCAAAATTTCCTTCTTTTTTTACAACAAAATTGTTATATTCTACACTTTCTATTTTCAATTCATTTGGAATATAATCTTCAAATATTATAGAAGAATATCCTCCCCATTCATTAATAACATATCCAATATTTTCAATCTCATATGTATATGTAATCTCTTTAAATTCTTTTATCTTTTCTCCACTTGTTTCTGAAGATTGTGTTATTTTTACAGCTTCTATTCCACCAGTTGCTATAGATTGATTTGATCTATATGTTATATCTGAACTTATGAAAGTAGCATCTATTCCTATTGCATATTTATTACTTACAGTTTCTTCAGTAATATTTACTTTTGTATATATCGAAAATGCCTTAAAATATTTAGCTTCTATATCATTAGCCTTTATTATTAATTTATTATCCTTTATTTCATATTCTGCTTTCTCGTCACCAAATACTCTTTGAGGCTCTACTTTGGTTATTTCAATATTATCAGGAATATCTATTGAAATAATTCCATCTTTATTTTTATCTGTTAAGTTCTTTACTATAACATCATATGAAAATTCATTTTTTTCAGTTCTACTTTGATATTGTCTCATTCTAACTTCAACATCTGATGAATTAGCTTGATTAGAAATTCTATATGTATATATAATATTATCATTTATTGAAAAATCTATATTAGTATCTATTTTCATTTGAGATGTAGCATTTACTTTTACTTCATAAGAATATGTTTTGGTTTCTGCTTTTTGTAATGTTCCAACAAAAATTTCTTTTACCTTTAAGCTTTCATCTGTAACATATTGATATGTATCATCTTGCCAATAAACTCCATTAGAATCTGGTGTTTTAGGTTCTAACATAGTATAAGTTAAATTCCAAAATGAAAATGCATCTTCATCATAGTCAACATATGTCATTCCTTCTGGAATATTTCCTAATATCTTTACATTATTAATTTCATTTTCTGTTGTATTAGTTACCGTTATTTCATATTTTATAATTTCATTAGAATAAACATTTTCACCTTGTTTTAATTCTGAATTTCCTAAAAGTGCTTTAGTATTAATTTCCATACCATTAACTTTTTGTGTTGTTCCTTTTATGTTATTATCTGCTAAAACTGATGGTACTGTTATTTCAGATGGGTTTACGATTTTTATTTCTTTTTCACAAATTTGTTTTTTATTTAAATCCATTCCATCAGTGCATGTCATTTTTATTTTTGAGTTTTTGGTACTTACATCTTGTTTGACTAAAACATTTGCTGAAATTATAATATTAGTTCCTTTACTAATTCCATCATTTTGATATTTTGTTTGTTTTCCTATAAATGGAATTTTTATAATCTTATTTCCATCTTCATTTTCTCCTACAGTATATTCTCCTAATTTTAGTTCTGAATCATATAGTAATTTTATATCATTTATTACTACTTTCTCAATTTCACTAGGAAATTCAAATGTTACAACAGGATTCTCGTAAAGAGGATCATCATCTGAATCTCTTTCTAACACCCCTGTTATTGTTAGTTCATTTTGTACTTTGTTTGTTAATTGAGTATTACTCAATTCCATACTTATTTTTTCTTGTGTATTTTCATTACTTTCTATTGCCTGTGAAATTATTGTTAACAACGAACTATTTAACAATAATACAATAATCAATAAAATACTACATATTTTTTTACTCATAGATTTTCCTCCTTTTTTACCTAAACACTATTTTAATTATAACATATATTTACATTATTTTCAATAATTTTGCTATATTTAAAGCTCTTTTACCTATTTTGATAAAGTATCAATATAATGTTTATACATATGATTTTTTTGTTTTTCTGTTAGTTCACTATATTTTGTTTGTCCACTTTCAAATTCATAATCAGTACCTTTAGTTGAGGCTATAATATTTGAATTTTTTACATTTAACAACTGTGGTAATGTCCAAGATATACTTCCTTCATTCGTTTTATCAGCTATTTTTTTCTCAATTATTTTTTCTAGTAATTCCTTATAATTCGCTTTATTACTTTCATTAACTGATATATCATAATAATAAATTTTACTAATTCCTGATTTTTTTGCTGCATTCAACATTGTGTTTATTGTAGCTCTACAATATGGACATGTTGGACTACTTATATATATAATTGTTTTATCCTGATTCTCTAAAATTTCAACTAGCTTTTCTATTCCAATATATACTATTGGATTATTCTCGTCTATAAAAACTGTATTATATAGCATTCCATCTTTTTCTCTAATTGTTCCATTTATTTCTTCATATTCTTTTTTAAATCTTAAAGAATCTTCAGTTGGTTTCACATTTGTTATCTCAGTTACTATATTTTGATTTTCATCTTTATTTATCATGTTTTTTTTCTCTGCTTCTATTATAATTACTGCCATAATACTTCCTACAACAATTACTATAATACTAAATAATAATATTTTTTTTATTTTTTCCATATATTTTCTCCTACATTTTCTATCCTTCATATTTTATCATAATTTCTTATTTTTTTCAATGCAAAAAAATCATTTCATTTTGTTCAAATTCCAACACCTTTAGGGATATAATCTTTTTGTACTTTATTTCAAATTTATTACATTTTTATAAATAAAAAAGAAATCAGAAAATTTCTGATTTCTTTTTATTTATTTACTTATTTTACCAATATTCTTTTCTTTATAAAGATTATTGTTGCTCCTACTAAGATTAATCCTGCTACTGCTGTTGTTACATATAACCATTTGGCTATTACTGTTCCTGTTGGTGGTGTTATTGTTGTTCTTACTGAATCTTCATCATCTTCTTTTGCATTTGTTCCTCCTGGTAATAAATTTCCTGGTGTTG
>MNRP01000037.1 GCA_001916005.1 Clostridium sp. 26_22 | reverse complement strand
TTTGAATATTTAGTTTTTTCGTTAAAAATATTCTATCAAATTGGTATCTCTTATTCAATTTTTTTCTTAAATTTTCCCTACTAAAATTTTATACTAACTGGCAAATTTATAGTTATAAATAATCCTCAAATCTTAACCCGCAATTTTTTCTACAATCTCACTTATATCATCTTCAATTAATATACTTCTATCTTCAATATCTAAAAAAGTCCTACAATCATCTTTATTTATTCTTACTAATTTCCAATTAGGATTTTTATATGTCATTTGTTCAAAAGGTATCTTAATAATTCCTGGCGTATTAAATCCTACTCCTAGCTCTAATAATAAAACATTTTTATTTTTTGTTGTATCTAAAAACTCTCCATATCTTTCATCTTGTTTGTACCAATGCTTATCTTCTACAAAATATGCATCTTTCCTAATATTTACATCCATTGTTTCTCCACACACTGGACATACTGGAACAAGTTCTGAAGATATTTCACAATCATGTGTATTTTCTAGCATTTTTGCTACTAAATCTTTTGCATCATATAATTTATTATGACATGCTATTCCACATTGAATATATCTATAACTTCCTTGTGTTGCAAATATCTTGTCCTTATCAAAACCAGCCTTATAAAATTGATCATCTACATTTGTTGTTATAACAAAATAGTTTTTATCTTTTATTAAATCAAATAGTTTTTTATAAAGTTCTGTTGCTTCCATCCCTGTATTATTAACATATATGTGTTTTGCCCAATATGCCCATTTTTCCTCTTCTGTTTCAAAATCATAAAATGATGAAGTATACATATTTGTATAATTATACTTTTTTATAAAATCCTCAAAATTGTTTGTAAATCTTTTACCAGAATATTCAATTCCAGCTGCTGTAGAAAGACCTGCACCAGCACCAATCAAAATATATTCTACATCATTTATTAATTTTTTAACTTCTGATATTTTGTTCATATATTTCATAATCCTCCTCTGTATAAACATTAAATACTATTTTGTCTATTTCATCATTATGAATATCTAAAAATTCTTCCACCGCTGACATTGCAAGTTTGCACGCTTGTATCTGTGGGAACCTAAATTCTCCTGTTGCTATACAAGGAAATGCAATAGTTCTTATTCCATTTTGAATCGCTAGTTTTAAAGAATTAATGTAACAATTTACTAATTCTCGTTCTTCTTTTTCTGTTACTCCTTCATAAATTATAGGACCAACTGTATGAATTATATATTTAGCTGGCAAATTATATCCCTTCGTAATAAATGTTTCACCTGTAGGAAGAAAATAATCTTTTTCTTTCATAATTTCATTACACTCTAGTCTAAGTGAAACTCCTGAATTACTTCCAATGATGTTATCCACGCAAGAATGCATTGGGACAAAGCATCCTAAACCTTGTGAATTTGCTGCATTAACAATGGCATCTATTTTTAGAGTAGTTATATCTCCCTTCCATAAACATATTTTATCTTTGTATTTTAAATTAGTAACTTTTATTAATTCCTTGGCTGGTTGTATATCTTCGACATCTGTAATATCTTTTTTATTTAATTCTTCTTGCAAGTACTCATTTTCAATCTTTAAATATTCTTCTGAAATTGGTTTTGCATCTCTTATATTACACAAAGAACGATATATTCTTTTCTTAACTTCGTAAGATAAATTATTAATTTCTATAGTTTCATTTCTTTCTTTTAATAAATAATTTAATCTTTCCAAAATTTTTTCCTCCTATTGTTATAAATTATACTGCCATTATATTAATCTGTGAAGTACGCACTTTAATGTGCCTTAGTTTCCTTTTGGATACTATCAATTTTATTAATTTTTTTTATAAAAAATATAAAGTGAAGTGCACCATCTATATTTTTAGGTTCACTTCACTCTATTCTCAATATATCATCTATTTACATTTTAATTTATGTGCTGTTAAAATTGTATAACTAGTTGTTGTATGAACTTTGTCTATATTAAGTAATATTTGTTTATCCTGTATCAATTATCCCATTATAATTTTTTACTTTTTAGATTATATAAAAAACAGTCCTTATCATGAGAATTTATAATTCCTATTGCTTGCAAATATGAATAAATTATGGTTGAACCCACAAATTTCATTCCTCTTTTTTTCAAATCCTTTGATATTTCGTCAGACAAATCATTTGTAGTTTTCCCTGTTTCATAAATTATTTTATTCCTTTCTAAAACTTTCCCTTTTATTTAATACACATTCCCAAGAAAGCCCTGCTTGAAAAGATTCTAATATTAGCATTTCAAACAAATACTTATCATCAAAATTTGGTTTTCCCCATTCTTCATCATGATATTTTATGTATAATTCATTTTTTAAGTTACACCATTTACATCTTGTTTTCATAATGTTATCCCTCTTTTCGGAATAAAAAATTTACTCATATCGTTCTTTTCAAGTGTTAATAATGCAACTTTATTTTTTATTCCGCCGCCATATCCAGTTAGGCTTCCATTTGTTCCAACAACTCGATGACATGGAATAATAATACATATTGGATTCCAACCAACAGCCCCACCAACAGCTTGTGATGACATTCTTACTATTCCTCTTTTTTCTGCAAGTATTTTAGATATATCATTATATGTTATGGTTTCTCCATAAGGTATTTTATTCATTATATCTATAACTTCTTTTCTAAATGGCGTTATATTGTTTATTTTATATTTTGGTGTAAAATTAGGCTCTTTGCCACTAAAGTATATATCAAGCCAGTTAATTGTTTCTTTAAATATAGGTAATTCCTTTGTTTCACAATCTATTATATGTTTCGCTGTATCTCTTGAACCTTCAAACCATAATCCTGTTAGGTATTCTCCATCACTATTCATTATCATATTTGAAAATTCAGGTGGCGTTTTATACTCGAATTTATATGTCATATTTGCTCACTTCCTATTTTTATTTTCAAATGTATTATACAACTCTTTACAATCACAGTCCAATTTTTACATTTATGTATAATTTTTATTTTTTGCCAACACATTTAATGATAATTCTTTGCATGTTTTGAATAGAATCTTTGCAATCATATTTAACCTAGAGCTAATTTTGCCACTTCTAATATTTTCTCAATTTTTTCTTTTTCAATCTTTTTTTCTAAAAAATCTCTACATGAATATCTTCGCTTTACTAAATTAAAAAAATTCATAGTTATCTCCTTAAACATTAATTTAATTTCAAAATAATTATAACATCTTGATTGCTAAAAGTATATAAAAAATAAGTCAAACATAGCTTCTTCAAACACTATATTTTGACTTACTGTTCTTTTTAATTTAAATATTTATTTAATTCTTTTTTAAATTCATTATCAGACAATTTACTTAAATATATATCAAATGCTAATGGCGAAGTAGTTATCTCTTCTCCCATCCACTTTTCTTTTATGTACGCCTTTTCTTCTTCTGTTGAGTTGAAAGTAACTTCTACTCTAAATAAGCCTTTATATTTTCCTAGATATTCCTTTATAGAAATTCTACTATCATCTAAATATAAGTAACTATCTCTAATTATTTCTGAACGTGCCTGTTCTTTTAACCTTAAAAATTCATTTTCTGATATATTGTATTTTTCTATAATATTATTACTATCATCTAATATTTCCTTTTGGTATTCATTATTCTTTCTTTGTATTCTTAAATTATTATTAATGTAATATCTTTCATATCTGATAGGTCTACTTAAATTCAAATTGCCTAATGAACCAATGATAAATCTTCTTGTCAACTTTCGCATAAAAGCTTTCTCCTCTTTTCTCATGAATTGATATTTTTTTCTCCGATTAATTATATCACATTCAATTCGTAAATAACATTATTTTTTCAAATAATCTGATTCATCTATTGTTTTTATAATATAACTAACATCGTCATATCTTGAAGTATCAGACTCTGAACCTAAACTACAAATTAAAAATTCTTTACCATGTGCTTTATACAAAACTACCAAATTATAATCATCAGCTAAAGAACCTGTTTTTACACCAATTACATTTTTATTATAATATTCTGATGAGGAGTCAAGAAAAGTATTTGTACTCTTCCATGTTTGTTTACTGCCATCTGGTAAATTGGCTGTATATGTCGATTTAGCAACAATGTTTCTAAACCATTTGTGACCTAATAATTTTTTCGTAACTTTTTTAAGGTCTGCCACAGTAGTAGTTGCTTCTGTATCAAAGCCACTTGGATCATGTAAGATAGTTCCTGTATATCCTTCGTCTTTTATATATATATTTAAATTTTCCATAAAAATATTTATTCGCTCCTTACTACTGCTACTCGTTGGTGAAAGAATCCCACCACAATAATATGCAACAACATAAGCCGCATCATTTCCTGATGGTACTAGCATAGCTGCAAACAAATCTTTAAGATAATATTTTTTTGCTTTAATATTTGCCACAGATGAACCTTCTTTTGTTAAAGCTATTGCTTCACTTTTAGCTGTAACTATATCATTTAAATTTGTAAATGTAGTTGCATATTCAATAACAAATAATTTAGCTAAACTAGCAGGTACTTGCTTCTCATCTGCATTTTTCGATATAAAGCTTTCATCATTTGAAAGATCTACTAAAATAAGTGATTTTGCATTATATGAACTTGTAGTTTGATTTTCAAAAAATATATTTCTAACCTTTTCTTTTATTTCTCTTAAATTTTCTGGCTTTATTACCCAACTTGCTAAAAATATACCTAGTATTATTATAAGAAATATTATAACTTTTTTCTTCATTTTTATCCCCTCATCTAAATTATATATTTCCTATACTAATAAACAATTAAAAATTTCTTAATTTTTATTAAGATTTTATAAAATTTAGCCACCTATAATTATTATAGGTGGTTTTGAATTGATTAAAGAATACTCGTGCTAATTGCTTCTGCTACAATTACCACGTTTCTTGTTATTTAATTTTCTTCTTTACTATTTCATCTCTCTTCAATTGTTTCAACGCTTTCACATTTACTAAATATCTATACTAATATCATAATTACCATCAATTAAAATATAGTTATTTTTATATTCTTCGCACATTCTTAAGTTATATTTATTTTCTTCTATTAGCTCTTTTATATTTATATCTTCTTGCTTTTTTCTTTGCTCTATAATATTTTCGTATTTTATAATATCATCATAATTATTCTCGATATATTCTTCTGTCATTATTAAACAAACATATTTTATTTCTTTTAGATATTCCTCATTAAAATCTTTTTTCCATTTAAAAGGTATATAACAACCTTCTATTATAATATTTTGTTTGTTCTCTATATTTGTTTTTATTACTTCTTTTAAAATATTCCATAAATATTTAGTTAGTTCTTGATCATCTTCTACTGTTAAATTTGTATTTTTGCTTCTAATAAGTCCCATTTTTAAATGATCTATTGAAAGATATGGATATTTATATTTTTCTAATAATTTTTGTGCTAATAATGTTTTTCC
This sequence comes from Clostridium sp. 26_22, assembly GCA_001916005.1. Classification (GTDB taxonomy): domain Bacteria; phylum Bacillota; class Clostridia; order TANB77; family CAG-508; genus CAG-269. The sequence goes on along the minus strand of MNRP01000037.1, from coordinate 63,242 downwards.
TGTATGTGATGAGCCTGCTATTAAAATTACCATATTTATCTCCTTTATTTTATTAAAGATATTTTGTAACTATTATCTATTAATTTGAATATCTGTTTCGTACTTACTTCTTTATTTTTCCCATTCCCACTTTGAAAAATATTTGTTTTCAGAAAATGAAATATATTCTTTTTCACTTCCATTACTATATTTTAAAATTCCACCTACTTGCTCTTCAAGTATGAAATCTCTATTTTTCATATATTCATCTAAATATTGTATACTGGTTTTATTTGATGAAGCTGACGTTTTACAAAACACTACTCTACTAGGATAATTTTGTACTATTGTATATTCTCTATTTGTAAATAAAATTTCTAACATCCCTAAACAAGATGAAAATGGATTCCAAACATTGAATTTAGATATTGAAAATATTGTAGCACCAAATAAAATAATAATACATATTATAATTGTTATGATAACTCTTTTTCTTTTCATAAATGCTCCCTATAAATTACTATTTGGTCCCATCTTACCATAAAAAAAGAAACTATTCTATATATTAAAATATAAAATAATTTCTTTAACCATCTAATTCTTTTCTACAAATTGTTCAACTCTCATATGAAGTTTATATTTATCTCTAAGTTCTGCAATTTCTTTCATCATTGGAGATTTATGATGTTCATCTAGCGCTCCTTCGCTTTCCCATCTGTCTATTAATAATACTGTTTCTGGATCATCCATTGGAAAAAAGTATTCATATTTTAAATTACCTTTTTCTCCACGAACTCTTTCTACCACTCCAGCTGATACCATTTCCTCTGCAAATTTTCTTGCAGAACCATCTTTTCCTGTATAATAAATATTAATAGTTAAACTCATAAAAAATCCTCCTTATTTAATTTACTCTTTCGATACTAACTTCAAAACCTCCATTTTATTTAATCCTTTTTCCTAATTCGTACGCATCTTTATAAAAATGGCTTGGTATCATTCCTACTGTTCCACATCCTTTTCCTATAATCATTCCTTCATCTTTATAATTCATATAACTTACTAACTTTTTATAATGTACTATTAATGGTTCTACAGTAGAATCGTCTGTATTCCAACATGTCATAATATATGCTGTTCTTAATCTTTTACGACTTATTCTTCCTGTTCTTGAATAAAATCTATCTATTGTGGCTTTTAATGGTGCTGTCATTGCAAAATAATATACTGGTGTCGCAAAAACTAACATATCTGCATCTTCAATATTCTCTAAAATATTAACCATATCATCTTTAAATACACAATCTCCATCCATTCCACAATGATTGCAACCTATACATGGATGTATATATAAATGTGCAGTGTCAAATCTAACAATTTCATTTCCGTTTTCTCTAGCTCCTTTTATAAATTCATCTACTAATGTGTTTGATGTCCCATGTAAATTATAACTTCCTGTTAAAACTACTATTTTCATATTTTCTCTCATTTACTTAAAATTTATTTGCCCATTCTTTTAGTTCTTCTATGCTTGTATTTACTCCAAAACGTTTTCCTTCCATTATTTCTGTTTCACTTGATATGCTTTGTTTTAAGTCTGCCACAGTATTTCCAAGACCACTTCCACCTGATGTACAAAAAACTATTATTTTCTTTCCTGAAAAATCATAACTTTCTAAAAATGTATTTATTATTCTTGGAGCAACATACCACCAAATTGGAAATCCAATAAAAATAGTGTCATAATCTTCCATATTACTTACTTTTGTAGCTATTTCTGGTCTAGAATTTTTATCATTCATTTCTAAAGAAGATCTACTTGTTTTATCAGTCCAATTTAAATCTGCGTTTGTATATAATTTTGTTGGTACTATCTCATACAAATCGCCTCCTATAGCCTTTGACAAATTCTCTGCTACCTTTTTAGTTGTTCCTGTGCACGAAAAAAATGCTACTAATTTTTTACTCATACCCTTCACTCCTTTTTTATTTTAACAATTTTAAAGTTCCCATGTATGCAATTTCATATATTGTTAATTTTTTAAATGGCACATCAGCTTTTTCCATTGCTTCTTTTTGCTTAGCTGTTACAACTGCATATGGATATATTCCATACATAAATGGAAAAAATGAAAGTATAAAGTTTGTTTTTTCTTCTTCGTTCATGTTAGTAACAAATTTATCAAGACATCTTTTTACTGCTTTTATTGAATTACCATACGCTTGTTTAAATTCTACTAATGCTTCCATTTTGCTATTATCTTCCATATCATATAAATTCATGGCTAATAGTTTTAATAATGTTGGTCTTTTTTCTATTGTATGGGCTAATTTATTTGCTAACTCTTCGATCATTAATCTTTCATTTTTTTCATATATTTTATTTAAATCTTCTATCCATTTTTCATATTCTCTTTGAAAAAGTGCTAAAAATATCTCTTCTTTTGTTTGAAAATAGTTATATATTGATGTACGGGAAAATGTTGTTTTTTCTCCAATTTGTTTTAGTGTTATATCTTTAAAATTCTCTTTTTTATATAGTTCTTCACATGCATTAATTATTTCTTCTCTTCTTACATCTACTGGTTTCTTTTCCATTTTACATCTCCATTTCTTTATTTCCCTGACATCATGTCAGGCTGATTATTATATATCACTATTCTGACATTGTGTCAATATATTGTTCAAAAAAATACAACCTAAATTTATTGTTTTTACTTGTAAAGTAGGCACTTTTTTGTAATATAGTTTCCTTAAAGATACTCTTGCCTATTTTTCTTAATTTAATCAACTAAATTTTTTAGTTTTATTTTAACTCTTATATCCTTTCGGAAACTATTGCATATTTTTATAGCTTCTCTGTTGTAATTTTTAAATTGTTTGATATAATTTAATTAAGATTAAAAGTACGGAGTTGATATTATGAAAAAAGAATTACCAGCTTGTCCGGTAGAAATTACAATGGGGTTAATTTGAGATAAATGGAAAGTTTTAATTATTAGAGATTTACTAACTGGAACTAAAAGATTTGGAGAGTTAAAAAAATCTTTAAATGGTATTACCCAAAAAGTTTTAACAAATAACTTAAGACAAATGGAAGCTTCTGGTCTTGTTAATAGGAAAGTATATGCAGAAGTTCCACCTAGAGTTGAATATTCTTTAACAGAAACAGGTTGGAGCTTAAAACCTATTTTAGATTCTATGGTTGTCTGGGGAAATAGTTATAGAGAAAAACAAAACTAGCAGATTTATTCTATCTGCTAGTTTTAAATCACTACCCTAAACTAATTATTCCTAAATGTTCTAATAAAATCTTAATTCCTATAAGAATTAAAATTATTCCTCCTATAATCTCTGCCCTCTTCTCGTATTTAATACCAAATTGATTACCGATTTTTACACCTATTACAGATAATATAAAAGTTACTACTCCTATTAAGATAACTGCTAATACTATATTAGTTTGTAAAAACGCAAAAGTTATACCAACTGCTAAAGCATCAATACTTGTTGCTATTGCTAAAACTACCATTGTTTTAAAATTTACGCTATCATTATACCCTTCAGAATTATTATCAAATGCTTCTTTAAGCATTTTTCCACCTATAAATGCCAAAAGAATAAATGCTATCCAATGGTCTACTTTAGTTACTAAACTTTCGAATGTTGTTCCTAAGAAGTATCCTATAACTGGCATAAGTGCTTGGAATATGCCAAAATAAAGCCCAACTATAATAGCTTTTTTCCAATTCATTTTTTTCATTGCCAAACCTTTGCATATTGAAACTGCAAAAGCATCCATAGCTAACCCTATTGCTATTAATAATAATTCAAAAATCCCCATATTTCTCTTCCTTTTATTTAAAATGTCAATGTTAAATATTATATATTTTTGAAAATCTTCCTAAGTTTGGAGCTATCCATATTACATAAAATCAGAAGCAACATTTGAAATTTCTCCATTTTCATTTACAGTAAATTTAATTCTTATAAAAAATTCTTCTGCATTCAATGAAAAGTCATATTCTCCACTTGCTAATTTTCCATATATGTTTGTCCAATCACAAGTCTTTCTTACAGTATCTTCTGTTATATCTTCAGAAATCACTGTTTCTTCACTATTAACAGTTGAAAATTTTGATGCTTCTTCCCAAAGCGGAATACCACTTCCTTCATATGATGATGTTGTATTGCCTGTTACTATTGGCATATCTGGAGCTTCTACTTGTTCAGCTTCTGGATTCTTTTTGAATAAAGTATATGTATTTTTATATTCATATTTATATTCATTTGTATCTTTTATTTCAAAAGATATACCTGTTTGTGTTACATTAATATTTGAAACTGATACATTATTGCGTGAACTATAAAAATACTTTAATGCTTTTTCTGGTATTGTAATATCACTATTTTCTTTTAGAATCTCTATATTAAAAATCTTTCCAAAACTACCTGGATATGATTCGTTTATTATTCCATCAAAATAAACTCTAATTTCTTGGTTTTGCTTGTATTCATTAGTATCACCAGTCGGAATACTTACTCGCATCAAACCTGTTGTATCATCTTTTTCTACAACTCCAAGATATGTATCATATACTCTTACTATTACTACATCCATTGTAGCTATTGCGTCTGTATTATCATAAGATATGCTATTTCCTGTAAGCTCATTACTTACTTTTTTCGTTGTAAAGTGGTTAACAAGTAAAATAGTTACTGCTACAACAGCTAAAATCACTAAAATAATTATTAAAATTTTTAATCCCCTTTTCATATACCCCCCTACCTTTCTATAATTTAGACAAGTTTTATCACTTGTTTTGTTAGGTTGATAATAACACTAAAGGAAGTAATTATCAATATAATCACTTCCTTTTATAAATCTTTTTATTTTTCAATTTTATTTTCTAGAGTTTACCCTAAATCAATTTATAATTCTATCTATATTCTTCTGTAGATTGTTTTTTTGATAAATCTGTAGTTACAGCACTTCCTTCTTGCTCTATTTCGTTTTTATCTATTTGACATTTTTTAGTTATATAGTCTGCTAGTTTTTGAATGTTTTCATCTTCCATTTTACTACAAATTGATTGGTCTGTATATAAACCTTTGTTATATGTATCATAATCTGTTATAATTGAATTCATATCCTTAATATATTCTGATTTTGTATATTTTTCGAATGTAGCACATAAATCTCTATTAGATAATAACGAATTTGTTATTGCTCTTGCAGTTCTTCCGTTTCCATCTATAAATGGATGTATTCTAACAAATCTAAAATGAAATTTCGCTACTTGTTTTATATACTCTTCATCAGACATTTTGCTAGAATGTTCTAAAAAATCCGCCATATCTTTTGAATATAATTTCATTGCCTGTGGAACAAATTCATGTTCTAATAGTCCTACACTTTTAGTATTATTTCTTCCAAATGTAACATTTGCACTTCTATATCCATCTTCACCTGTATATTCTTTATCTTTGTTATTTACAGCTCTATTAAAATTTATAATTGTTTCTTCAATTTGATTTGAATCTGGTACTAGCTCTGTACTTAGTGCTTCTAATTGTTCTTCTATATTAGCGTAAATGTTTTCGATTTCTGCTAGCCTATCATTTGGATTTTCTATTGCCCCCATTATGTCTAACACATTAGCAGCCATATTTTGTAACATACTTGTATAGCTATTACGTTTCTTTTCTCCTTTTACTGTTAAACCTGTTCCATTTATTTCGTCAGTTATTATTTCCTTTTAATTTTATCACTACCTAAAATATTCACCACAAAATATCTAGACATATTTTCTCTTTTTTCTTCGTCTAAATCAGTATTTTTTTCTAAATATTTAGAATATCTTTTTTGTAATTCATCAGTAGATAATTTTCTTGGTCTAAATGGATTTAACCTTTTACTCCAAATGTGTCTTTTGGATAGTTCTTCGCTTTCCTCACAAAGACCAGCTACATATGGCTTTATTATTTTTTCTGTTAATTCTCTTTCATTGTATATACCCATTATTATGTCTCTGAAATTATCTGGAAAAGGTTTTTCTATATCTAACTTTAACTTACCGTATTTATCAACTATTTTAATTACTTTAAGTTCTTTTGACAAACCTAAAATTCCATTATCTCTCATTATTACTCCAGCTTGTACTGGACCTATTGTATTTCTATCACTTAATAATTGATTAACAATTTCTCTTATATGACCTATTGAAGTTGTACTTTCGTATTGCCTTAATTCTCCTTCTGAATTTTTTACTAAAGATTTACATTCATTTACAATAACATCTATTATCTTTCCTGTCTCTTTATCATAATAATTAGAAAATTTTCCGCTAATTCCCTTCCCAGTCCTTAATAATTCTAATAAATTTCTTGCTTTCGCTCTTATCATAAATTTTCTCCTACGTATAATTTTATTATTATTCTATCATTTAAATAATTTTTATTCAATTTTAAAAGCTTATTTTATATTTTTTTATAAAATAAGCTTTTACTACATCATTATAATTTAATTATTTTAGTTCTTCTAATTTATATAATTCCTTCAAAGGAATATTATTTTCTTCTGCTATTTTTTTCATGCTTTCATATTCAGGATATACATATGTTTCACCGTTATTTATTACTTTTTTTGCTCTTATTTTTCCGTATTTTGTATCTATTTCTACAAATTCTCTACCTAATTCTGTTCTACTTTCAAAACGATACCTTATTCCTATTGTAGTTGTTTCCTTAAAAATAATATTTTGAAGTTTAAACATATCTTCTTTTCTACAAGCAACAGATAATCTATATGCTGGTCTATTTTTCTTCATAAATATTGGCGTATAAAATACGTCTAAAGCTCCATTTGCAAATAATTTTTCTGAAGTATATCCTAATATTTCTCCTGAACAATCATCTATGTTTGTTTCCATTACTACAAAATTTTGATTTTCTTCTTGCATTTCGCCATAGTAAACTTTTAAGACATTTGGTATCTTTAATTCTTTTGATCCAGTTCCCCAACCAATTTTTTCTGTTACCATTGCAGGTAATGTTGAAAAATCTTCTGCAAGCTCTGCTATAATTGCTGCTCCTGTTGGAGTTACAAGTTCTGTATCTATATCTATCTGTCTAAACTTTACATTAGATGCTGCAAAAATCTCACTTGTAGCTGGAACTGGTACAGCCATAGTTCCATGTGCACATTCTATAAAACCATATCCATCATTAACTACACTTGATATAATTCTATCTGGATTTATTTTATTTATTAAGATTGCTGTTCCAACTATATCAACAATTGAGTCAATAGCTCCAACTTCGTGAAAATGCACTTCATCTAGTGATTTATTGTGAACTTTTGATTCGGCTTTTGCAACTCTTAAAAATATTCTTTTTGCTAAATCTTTAGTATTTTCATCTAATGAACTATTATCTATAATAGTGTTAACATCATATAAATTTCTATGCTCATGGTGATGATGATGTTCATGGTCATGGGCATGACCATGGTCGTGATCATGATGATGGTGTTCATTTTCTAATATAACATCAACATATGTTCCTGTAATACCGTTTTTTACTTTTTTAGAAATTTCTATTTTATATCCATCAACATTTAATTTTTTCAATTCTCCTAATAAATAATTTTCGTCCCCAACGATTTCTAATAACGCTCCTAGTGTCATATTTCCACTAATTCCACTTGAACAATCAAAATATAGTGTTTTCATAAATTTATCTTCCCTTCTACATAATTTTTACCTGTTATAACACAAATATGATATATCATTTAGAGTTTACTCTAAGTCAATACTTTAACATATATTTTTATCTTTATTCAATAAAAAATACCCAGCCTTTCTAAGCTAGGTATTTACATTACTTATATTTCTCTTGAACTTCTTTTGGCATCTCATCAAACTGAACTTCTTCCCAATTTGTGACTCCTCTAGTTAACATTACTTCTAATTTTAAATATGCATCTTCTCTTAATTCTCTATTTGTTTTAAACGTTACTTCTTTCTTTTTGCCTTTTTCATCATATGCAGTTAGTGTATACTGATATTTCATATTATCTGTCGTGGAAAGACTTTCTACCTTGCTATTATCTATTTGTGTATAATATTCGCTATTTTGAATAACCAACAAATAATATATCCCGTATAAAAATAAAATGAAAACTATTATTCCTATTGCTACAGCAATCTTACCTTTTATACCATCCATTATAATCATCCTCCTCTATTATAATTATAATGTTTGTTAAAATAATTGCCATTTATTTACCTTACATTAACCTTACAATTTTGTCATTTGCTTACATTTCAGTCCATGTCTTTCCATTATCTTCTGAACAATATTTTTTAGAATCTCCACCATTATAATCTCCATCATTTCCTTGGTCAACTTCTAAATAAAGTTTTCCATTTTTTATAGTTGGCAAATAATAATAATCATAAATTTGCTCATCACTTAGAGTAACTTTTGTAAAATTTATACCTCCGTCTTCAGAATAATATATGTCAGAGTCATCTCCGCTGGCATATGGCATTGTAATAAAAGCAATATTTTCATTTACAAATAACAATTGACTTCCACTTCTAAATGTACCTTCATTAGAACTTCCAATTCCATTATTTATAATCGTCCATGTTTGCCCACCATCTGTAGTTTTAGCAATATGCCCAAAAGTAACTCCTCCTAAGGCATAGTCTTCAAATTGTAATATAAACCCTACATCTTTATTTAAAAATTGTATATTCTGAATCGTTCCATTACTTGGTAATTTAGCTGTATTCCATGTATTTCCCATATCATCTGAATACACTAAATATTTTGTCTCATCTTTAGTATAGAAAAATACCGTTTTTTCTTCAGAAATTATATAATTATACTCATTATACGCTGATTTATCATCTGTAAAATCTCCTGGAACTTCTATTATGTTTTCGCCATCATAACTAAAATATAAAATTCCATTATCTATTTTAAAATTATTTGCTTCTACTGTTATACCATTATAATTATTTAAATTCTCATCCTTATATACTGTACAATATAATGTTTCTTTTATTGTCTTTTTCATCGAAATATCACAAAATGTAATTGTTCCACCATTCTTTATATATTTAGTATCATCATCAATTTCGCAATCATCGTTTAATGCAATTACATATTTAGGAATATCCTCTTTGTAAAGAACTAATGCTGTAACACCATATTGTTTGCAATCACTAAATTCAAATTGTTCAGCTGTATCATTTCGTGTTACTTTTATCCCTTTTTTATCTACAGTTAATTTTGTATCTCCTATTGAATCTACTTGTATTTGCCATCTTCCTAATAATGCATTAAATACAGAATAATATGAATCTGTTCCTTTTCTACTTCCATATGTCGCTACATAATTTCTTAAATTATCATCTTTATCCGTATAAGTTATATTGCAAATGTCATTTGTAAGCCACTGATGTTTTATATTTTCACTTACTGAATATTCAAATCGTTCATATGGTTTTGCAAATAAAATTAATTTGGCATATTTATACAGCCTAGTTTTTCCATTTTCTTTATTCTGTTTTATTACTAATTCATTTGAAAAGTCATTAGAAAAACTAAATATAGTTCTTATATTAATTGCATTATTAATCATAAAAGCTAGATTAATAATACTCAAAATAACTGCAATAATTATAGCTACTATCTTTACACTCTTTAACTTTTTTATCTGTAAAATAAGAAACACTACTCCAGTAATAATTATAAATTCATTAATAATATAAAATATTAAATCATTTATATATTCATATCCATTTGGCTTCATTATGCATAGATATCCTAATTGTAATAAAAGCATTAATACAAATATTATAATAGATATTATTTTTACAAATTTAATTAATTTTCTTTTTCTGTTTTCTTTCCTTTCTTTTTCTTTCGTTACTTTCTCTACAGCTTCTTGTACTGCTTTTTCTACATCAACAGTCTCCTTTTTTCCTATTTCTGCATTTAATACTTCTGATGCTGTAATCCCAAAAGTTTCTGCTAATAAATTAATAATTGTAATATCAGGGAAGCCTAAGCCTCTTTCCCATTTTGAAACAGCTTTATCTGTTACATTTAATTTCTCTCCTAATTCCTTTTGAGTCATATTTGCCTTTTTTCTTAAGTCTCTTATAAATCTTCCGAATTTCTGATTATCCATTTTTAGTCTCCTTAAAAGTTTTTGATATAAAAATGTTATCACTCTTATGTATTTTTAGCAATCTACTTTTAGTAGAATTGTTGTTTTTAGTTGAAATTTCAGTAAATCTAGTTTGCAAAATTTTATATACAATTTATTAGAAAAAAATAAGCCACGATTAAATCGCGACTTAAAATTTTTCGTTGGAATAGAAAAAGGGATTTTAGGAACGTCCCCAAAATCCCTGCCAGTACTCCTTATGGTTTTTCTGTAAAATCTTTTAATTTACCTTTTTCTATTTCTTCATACTTTTCTATTTTATAATTTAATCTATCTAATGTAGCTTTTATATTTTCCTGCTTCTTTAATAATTTTTCTCGTTGTTCTATAAGTAATATTTTTCTTTCCCTTACAGTTGCGGTTCCTTGCCTAAATAAACTTACATACCTTTTTAAAGTTTCAATTTCTAATCCTGCACTTCTCATACATTTTATAAATTCTATCCAGCCACAAGAATTTTCATCAAAATCTCTTATACCATTTTTATCCCTTGGTACTGCCGGAATTAGTCCTTCTTTTTCATAATACCTAATTGTATCTGCTGTTATATTATATTTTCTACTTACCTCAGATATTGTCATTTTACATCCTCCAAAATTTTATAAATTATTATATTGCTCATCTGTTACTGGTTCACACCATTCATTGTTTGTATTTTCTCCCGGTACTTCTATAGCTAAATGGCTAAACCAACTATCTTTTTTAGCTCCATGCCAATGTTTAACATTTGCAGGAATTACAACTATATCTCCTGGTTTTAGCCTTCTAGCTTCTTTTCCTTCTTCTTGATACCATCCTTCTCCATCAACACATATAAGAATTTGACCACCATCTTTTGTAGCATGATGAATATGCCAATTGTTTCTACAACCTGGCTCGAATGTTACATTTGCTATAAAAATACTAAATTCACCTGGTTTTGTTAGTGGATTTAAATATGAATTTCCTATAAAATATTGTGCATAGTTTGAATTTGGCTCACCTAGTCCAAACCATCCACCATGTTCTTCTTTAGCAGGTTCGTCATCTGCATATACTTCTTTTGCCATATTAAATACTGCCCATGCATTTGGCCAACCAGCATAAAAAGCAGCATGTGTAATAATCTCTGCCATTTCTTCTTTTGTTATTCCGTTATTTTTTGCATTCATAATATGATATTTTAAAGAACTATCTACTAATCCCTTCCCCATAAATACACATATTGTTACTAAAGATCTATCTCTTAATGATAGTTTGTCTTCTCTTGACCATACTTCTCCAAATAATACATCATCATTTAATTCTGCAAATTTTGGTGCAAATTCACCTAATTGTTCTCTCCCAGCAGTTTGTTTTTTCATAATTCATTCCTCCCTTTAAACTTTTTTTATAATAGTACTTAAAGTTAACTCCAAGTCAATATTATTTTTTAATCTATTAAAACTTTTTTTGTTTTAATAGATTTTTCTGCTTATCCTCATCTATATAAATCCCTAGCGAAGAAACGGAGCCTTGATTCATCGAACCAAAGCCCCTTCGCTTGAACAAATTTTACATCAGAGCTAAATGATGAGCATTCGCAATTGCTCTTTTTAAAGCTCTTTGATGTTTGCCACAAAGACCTGTCGTCCTCGCCGGCTTCATCCGAGTTCCCTCGAAAACAAACTTTTTCAGTTCATTAACCCGTTTGTAATCCGGGTTTTTATGTTGCTCGCAGTAATAACATTTTTTACTCATATCGAAACTCCTTTCATGATGTGTATCTTGGATTTGTATAATCCGCAAATGAACTGTTAGCCATACTTTCAGCTTGCGCTTTTAAGATTTCCACATACGTCATTGTAAACGTACTAAGAAATTCTTTTTCTGTAAGATACAAAAGCTCTTCTTCCACATCATTAAGTGTCTTTCCAGACACTGTAAAAATGTTTTTCAGTGCATTTGATAAAATATTTACTTTTGTATTTACTTTTAGTGACACTAAAAAGTCACTTCTTAGACTTTCAATATCTGCATCAGAAAGATCAAACTGCGACTTATTTTCATCTACAAACCGCATCATATCTTCGAAGCAGATAAAAAAATTTTCTGAGTTGAAGAATTCGTTTAATTTTGCCTCCACCATCGGATATTGTCTTAAAATTTCTTCAACTTGTGAAGTTTTTGCTAGAAGTGGTATCTGGAAATAAGCTTCATTTACTTCTTTGATCTCACTCATAAAAGTCCTCCTTTTAATGAAAAAAAGTTATTTAGTTACTAGGCAATGAAAAATATTAATTTTGCTCATTTTTTTACTTTGCCATGCTAATATTATATAACCGATTTACATAATTTTCAAGTATTATTCAATTTTATTTATCTTATTAGAATATATGTAATCCATAACACTATCTGGATAATATTCGTCACAGAATCTATCTAAACTGCTATTTGCAACAACACCTTCTATTCTTTCTCTTTGCCTATTTGCTGCTATACACGAAATCCCAACATCAAATGCTAGTAATACTAATAAAATTACTGTTATTTGTTTTAACGCTAATATATCAATTTTATTAATCAATTTTTCTATAAAAGGATATACATATTTAACAAATAATACTCCTCCTGTCCCCCAATATAAACAATGTAATAAACTTGTTCTACCATTTAAATTAAACCATAAATTACTATAATCCCATGAAACCGTTCCAAAAAACTTTTCTTGAAAGAAAGAAAATAAATATTCTACAATTCCACCTAAAACCATAGTAATAATAAATATCTTTAAATTACCCTTATTTTTTATTTTTGAAATAACTAAATAATACACAACCAATCCAATACCATATACAGGAATTAACGGACCATATAATAAACCTTGTCTAGATGCAAAATGTCCATTTTGTATAATAGCTACTGCTGTTTCTACTCCATATCCTATCATACTTCCTATAAAAAAAACCCAAAATATAATTAGTACAAATTTAAAAACATCTTTCCTTTTCATATATTATCACCTCAATTTACTATAAATTAGCATATAATCATTAATATAATTTTTATAATTTATTAAAATTATATTAATTTTTCGTAAATTGAAACATCGATTTAATATAAAAAAAGCTTACACTTTTGTAAGCTCTTTTATCATTATTATGAATTTTCTTTTTCCAGTTCAAGCAGTCTTCTTTTTAAATCAAGCCCTAATGCATAACCGCCTAATTTTTTATTTTCATTTATCACTCTGTGGCATGGTACAATTATTAATATTGGATTATTATGATTTGCCATGCCAACAGCTCTACATGCATTTGGATTACCAATTTTTATGGATATATCTTTATAAGAAACTGTTTTTCCATATGGTATTTTTAAAAGTTCATTCCACACTTTCTTTTGAAATTCTGTACCAAGCAATTTAATAGGTATGTCAAACTCTTTTCTTTTGCCATCAAAATATTCTTCTAACTGCAAAACTGTTTTATCAGTTAACTCATTTTTTATTCCCTGCTCTTTTTCATTTTCTGCATAAGTAATTCCAGTTATTGCATCATTATCATATTCAATTTTTAGTTTTCCTATTTTAGTAATATATACTGCAAACATTAATAAATCTCTCCATTTAATTTTTTATATTCATTAAATAAATGTATACAATCTTCTCTATCTATTTGTTTTTCATCTAGTAAACTCTTATTGTTTGTCTCTAAAAATTCATATATTGCATCATCTCTAAAACCAATTTCTCCTGCATCTTTTCTAGTACAAGCATAATATACTTCTTTAATATTTGACCAAATAATTGCAGATAAACACATTGGACATGGTTCACAAGATGTATATAAAATATATCCAGATAAATCATGTGTATTAAGCTTTTTACAAGCCTCTCGTATTGCTTGTACTTCTGCATGTGCTGTTGGGTCATTATTTTTTAGCACTTGATTATTAGCAACTGTAATAATATTTCCCTCTTTATCTGTTATAACAGCTCCAAATGGACCCCCTTCATTATTTTTCATTCCTTTTTCTGCTTGATCTTTTGCCATTTTCATATATTCGTTCATTTTGTCCTCCTACATAACATATAATAATATTGTAAAAAATTGTAATAAACTTCCTAATAAAATAAATAGATGAAATACTGAATGCATATACTTATGTTTCTTTCCTAGTCCATAAAGTATAGCTCCTATCGTATAAGATAAACCTCCTAGTAGTAATAATACAAAACCTGCTGTTCCTAATAATTCTGGTAATAGGTTTATTCTGAATACAATACACCATCCCATTACTAAGTAACAAATCATAGAGAATACTCTAAATTTCTTTATATCAATAGAATTTAATATTATTCCTAATATTGCTACAAACCAAATAACTCCAAATATTGTCCAACCTAATGCTGTATTATACTCTCGTAAAGTGCATAATGCAAATGGAGTATATGATCCTGCTATTAGTAAATATATAGAACAATGGTCTAATACCTGAAATACTTTTTTAGCTTTTCTTTTAGGATTTAACCCATGATATATACTAGACATTGTATATAAAATTATCATAGTAACCCCATATATTGCACCACTTACAACTCCATAGCCATTTCCATGAACTGCTGCAAATACCACACATAATACCAATGCAACAATTCCTAGCGCTCCACCTACAATATGTGAAGTCATATTAAAAATTTCTTCTCCCTTTGTATACTTAGGAAGTATTCTATCTCTTAATTTTGTTCTCTTCATAATTCTCCTAACTAATCTCTAAATATTCTTTTAAAGCATCTAAATTCTTTTCTGCTTCAGCAATTCCTTCTTTATATAAGTTTTCTAATTTTTCTTTATCTTTTTCTAGCCTAGAAACTGTTACTTCTTTTTCTGGTCTTATTATAAATATTTTACCTTCTTTTTCTAAGTCTATTATTTCTTCTTGTAATTTATTATATCTTTCTGGCATTGTATTTAATTTTTCTATTAATTTTGGATATTTGTGATATGCAAGTTTATATAATTTTTTCATTTTATTTGATAGCATTGGTTTTCTATAGGTTCTATCCCTTGTTAAAACAACAACTACTTTTTCATAGCCCTGTTCTATAGCCCATTTTATAGGAATACTTGTTGTAACTGCTCCATCTAAATAATGATTATTATTTATTTCTACTATTGCAGATGCAAGAGGCATACTTGACGATGCTTGTGCAGCTTTAAATAGGTCATTACAATTGCCTCGTTCTAAATATTCTGTCTCTGCTTTTTCACAATTAGTTGTTACTATTACAAATCTCTGGTTTGTATTTTCAAAAGCTTTATAATCAAACGGAACTTTATTTTCTGATATATCTCCAAATAAATAGTCATATCCTATTATTCCTTTATTTTTTATAAAAGCTTTTCTTCCTATATATCTTGGATCATCACAATATTCTAAATTAATCTTTGCTGATCTTCCTGGTTGTTTTGATATGTAGCTCATTGCATTTAATGCACCTGCAGAGACACCTGCTACACATTCAAATTCCATATTATTTTTTAAAAATGTATCTAATACACCAGAAGTATACATACCTCTTAGTGCACCACCTTCTAATACTAATGCTGCTTTTATCATTTTCTTCCTCCTGGAATTATTTAATAACATCATTATTCTACCACAAATATTATTATTTAGTGTAAATTTTTTGTAAATTTTTAATTAATATATTTTTTTATTTTAAATAGAAATATTAATCATTAAGTTGTACTTTATGTAAATTTGTTGTATAATATACTTGGTGTAACTGTTGGAAGGATTGGAATAGGAGGCTCTATGGATAACGTATTTGAGGAACTTCAAAAGTACATTGATAAGCGGGTTGAAGAAGCTGTAAATGAACGAATGGCAGAATTCGAATTACAATTTATGAATCCGAAAAAACTAACATTAAAAGATTTTTTAATCCGACTCGGAGTTGGTAGCACAAAATGGGGCCATGGATTAGAATGTACAGAATTTGCTGTAAAATATTGCCATGATCACAAAATCAAACCAGGAAAGCAACTTTATTCTGCTCTGGTAGAAAATGGTTTTTCTGAGCGTGAGCTTCGATCAGCAAAAGAATTTTCATTTGAGCTCAAAACCCCACTATACAGAAGAGTTTTTTACATATATGAAAACTCGGATCGTGCTCCTTCTAATACCCAATTTATAACAATGGTCGAAGCATATTATTATAGCTCCATTGTTGAAAATTCAGATAAAACAGCTGGGTCACAATAAAGTGACTCAGCTGTTTTGCATAATTTATATAATTATTTCATCTTTAAACTTTTCACTTTTAAAAATCTCCATAGCAGCATCATACCCAGCCTTAACACATTGTTCTACCTCTTCTTCATTTCCAATTATATCAACATCCTTGCAATCAACCCTTATAATTAAATCTGCTACTCCTCTTTGCCAAACTATTGCAGTCCTCCTCATACTTTGAAAAGTATTTCGTATTCCTGTAATTATATTTACTTTCTTTTGATTCGTTTCTTTATAATATACATTCTCTACTCCTATAACGTAATCTACAAATTGATTCATACGATGTGTCGGAATATTATGTGTCATTCCTCCATCTAAAAATTGATGGAGTTTTCCATCTATATAAACATTATTAGGTATATATAATAATGGCAGTGAACACGTATTTTTTACAGCCTCTTCGATTGGTCTATCCATATAGCATTCTTCATTTTTTATCTTTCTTGAAGTATAATATACAGTCTTTTTCTCTGTAATATCCATAGTTGGAATGAATACTGGCATATCTAAATCACTCATTAGTCTTTTCCCTTTAGCCTCTGTAGCCTCCCTTATAGTTTTAGTAATTATGGATGGATTTTTTCCTCCACCTTGTGCTAAAAGTTTAAATGGAGCTAATATTTTATCCTTAACTGTAAATTTAGGATATTCTATTGTATATATTTTTAACTTTTCTTCTATCTCCTTCGTTGTATAACCCATTGCATATAAAACTGCTATACAGCTTCCAATACTTGTTCCAGAAATCGCAGATATTTTTATGTTTAATTCTTCTAAAGCTTTTATTACTCCTAAATTACTAAGTGCTTTTGTTCCACCACCGGTACACGCTAAACCTATTGTTTTCATTTTACGTCTCCTTTTATAACATCTTAGTCAAATTTATATATACTTGATTTGTTAATACACAATCATTTAAAGCTCTATGTTCATCTCTTTTTACTAAATTAAAATAATCTATTAAATTATCTAATTTGTGATGTCTAAGATTAGGCAATACTTTTCTTGAAATTCTTAATGTATCTACAAAATCATTTGTTAAATATTCATTCATATTTTTATACATGCTGTCATAAATAAAGTTAATATCGAAATTAACATTATGTCCTACTATAATGTCTCTATCTAAAAAATCTTTGAACTGTTGCAATACATTAATTAAATCTTTTCCTTCCTTTTGAACCATCTCATTTGTAATTCCAGTTAGCCTTGTAGTAAATGCTCCTAATCTGTTTTGAGTTTTTATCAATTCTGAAAAAGTATCTACTTCTTTTTTATCTCTAACCTTTATTGCACTTATTTCTACTATTTCTCCAGTAAAAGAATCTAAACTTGTTGTTTCTATATCTAATACTGTATAATCATTCAAATTTTTTATTAAACTATGTCCTTTATATAATCTGTTATATTTATCCATTATTTCTCTCCTATATTATTGTAAAATCCATTTAATTCCCTTTGCCATTCTTAATACTGCATCTTTAAAATGGTTTCCATCATTTTCTTCGTAAATTGTTTTTATTCCTTGTAAATTATATATTTGCTCAAGTTTTTTAGTATTTTGTTCCACTGTAGCTAATACTTCATTTCTAACTTTACTTTCTTTATTACCAAGTGAAAAATATATTTTATCGATATTTTCGGAAATTGTATTTTTGCTTGCAAATTCTATAAAATTAGGATACCAAAAAGATCCAGAAGCAGATGCCACTCGACTAAATAAGTTCGTCTTATATACAGAATAAATTGCAAATAGCCCTCCAAGAGAATAACCTGCTATTGCATAGTAACTTATCTTTACATTTAATTCATCCTCTATATATTTTTTAGTTTCTGGAATAATTTTTTCTATTAAAGTTTTTAAGTAATCATCTGCTTTGCCTAAACTGTCTTTGTCATTATTATTTAACTTTGGAGCAAACCACGGTGTCATATCATTATTCCAATCTAAATTTGAAATAGCTATTAGTATAAATTCCTTTGTTTGTATCTTGTTGCATCTTTCAAAAATTTCTTTTCCTTCATTTCCATATGTATTTAAAATAACAACTGGTATATTTTCTTTATGTTTTTCGTTATAATAAATATCTATAATTTTATTTTTTATTTTTATTTCTTTATACATATTACTCCTCTTTGTTTAATGCTTCGCTTAATTTATTTGTTATACTTCTTGGGCTTCTTATCGCTTTAATACCATATTCTTTAAGTTTTTTAAATGTCCACACATTTTGATTATATCTTTTTATTAACTTTATTTTCATAATTTTTTTATAGATAAATTTTTATTATTATATTCATATGGTATATCTGTTTCTATAACTTCACATTTGAACATTATTGATTAATATGGTTCAGCAATATACAAGTAGATTATATCACCTTTCATAATTGTATTAGATTGTTTCCATGTAATTATATTAGTATTATTAAAAGCATTCATAATATCATAATATTTTGGATTTGCAGGAATTATCCATTTGCCTTTTAAATTTGAATTTTCATAACTTATTTCTACTAATTTGATTATTTCTTTATCTGTTAATGTATTATCTAGTATAATACTTATCCAATTCTTTTTACTTAAATGGTATGATGGATAGATTTCTTTTTTGATTATATACTTTTCTACTTGTTCATCTAATTTTAGATTCAATATTTCTATCTCACCTTTAAAACTATCATTTATAAAATTTTTAGAGTATTTATATATATTGCCTTCCTTAGTAAATCCAAACGGAATTAATTTTTCTTCTTTTAAATATATTTTCTTCTATACTCATTCCACACCTCTAATGTTACCAGATTAGACTATTCCTTCATTAAATCTGATGCCTTATTATTATGCAAAAAGAGTATCAACTGTTATAATTCGTTGATACTCTAAGAGTTGGCTGGGCTGAGCAGACTACTTCAGCCTTTACCAAGATTTTTGCTTATATCTGTTGAGTTAGTTGTTTGAAAATTAGAAATGAAAATAAATTACTAAAAATTTAAAATAATTATATAAAATTATTCATCTCTTAAATATTTTTCCCAGTCCATAAAAGCGTGACCTATTCTAAGAACTAAAGCTTTGGAATTAATTTTATCGATTATATAGAATACAATATAATTTCTAACATTAATTTTTCTAATGTCTTTATGACCTGTCAATTCCTCGCTTAAAATAGGCATACTTCCTGCTATATTCTCTAACTCTTTTAATTTTTGTTTAAATAATATTTTATACTTGTCAGCAATAATTTCTCCTGCTAAGCTATGTCGTAAATATAAAATAATATCTTCTAAATCTTGCTCTGCAGTTTTAGAAATTTCTACTATATATCTTTTCATAAATTCACTCCTAGCTTTCTTACATATTATCTATTTTTGCAAAGGCTTCATCTAGTGAAAATACTTTGTTCTCTCTTACATCATCTAATCCTTTTTGTAACTTTTCTTTTAAATCTTTTTTGCTTTTTATTGTTACATTTTCTGGAGCTTCTGCATCTACATAAGATAATTTTAAATACTCAATAAAATCAATAACTTGATTTGTAAGTTCATCTGGTAATGTTTCGATTTCATTAAATAATTTTTGCTTTTCTATAGACATATTAATTACCTCCATAAAATATTTATACAATATTATTATACCATTCTTGTTTATTAAAATCTATTGTTTTAATAATATTTATTTTTGCCAGTTGAATTTATAAAATAAAATTATATAACTTACTACAAATGAATAGAAATAAAATACTACTTTAACCAATGCTAGATAATAGATTTTGCTATATGCAAAATCTATTTATAAAAATATGAGCATACAGCGAATATTTTTTTGTGCAAGCAAAAAGGTTATGGGGTACCCACTAGTAATCTTTGATGCTAAAGTGGGTCAGGTTTTTATAACACGATTAGAATATTAAATAAAATAATTAATTATTATTTTATGGTATTTATTAAATTATTTTAATAAATATAATATTCAATCGTGCAATAAAAGGTTTATTAAGGAAAACTATGTTGTCCTTAATCACACAGAACTTCCGTGAAGTTCTAGTGTGTTAGAACTTCGTAAAAGTTTTCTATTAAGAAATTCAAAGGAGGTATTTATTTTTGTAAGCCTTCGAAGGCTATCTAGTAAAAAAGGATATATAAAAATGAGTTATGCAATAATTAGAAATGCCAATTATAAAAGAGAAAATTTACCTGGATTATATAAACATAACGAAAGAAAAAATACTAATTACTCTAACAAAGATATTAATAAAAACAATTCTATTAATAATTATTCAATTAAACAATGTAATACTACCTATTCAAAAGCTATTAAACAATTAATAGCTGAAAATGATTTAAAATGTAGAATTACAAGTTATACTAATCTTGTATGTGAATTTATTATTACATCTGATAAAGAATTTTTTGACTCAATCGGAGAACATGAAACAAAAAGATACTTTCAAACTGCTTATAACTTTGTTGCAAATTATAAGAATTTAGGAGAAAAATACATATTATCTGCTAAAGTTCATATGGACGAAAGCACTCCTCACTTACATTTAGTATTTGTACCTGTTGTCCAAAAATTAGATAAGAAAAGTGGAAATAAACTAAATAAAATTGCCTGTAGCGAATATTGGAAAGGAAAAAATAGTTATCAAGAATTACAAGATAGTTTCTATCAATATATAAAAAATAATGAATTCAATTTAGAAAGAGGAAAAACAAGAAACATTGAACATTTAAGTACTGAAAAATTAAAGCAACTAACAAACTATGATAATATAAAATATGAATTAGAGCAAGAACAAATACAACCTATAGAAACTAAAAATACCTCTTTATTAATTCAACAAAATAATGAATTAATTAGCTATGCAAATAAATTAAAAATACAATTAGCAAAGTCTTATACTGCTATTGAAAATATTGAAAACTTACGAAATGAAAATACTTACTTAAAAAATGAAAATGAAGAATTAAAAAGAGAAAATTTAAAGTTAAAAAATTATATTGAAAG
Organism: Clostridium sp. 26_22; assembly: GCA_001916005.1. Taxonomy (GTDB): domain Bacteria; phylum Bacillota; class Clostridia; order TANB77; family CAG-508; genus CAG-269. The sequence continues at coordinate 41,745 of MNRP01000037.1, read as the reverse complement.
AACTTTTGAAGTTGTTAAAAATCTATTTAACTTTCCCATTGGTAGATTTAAACGTTTAGTAAATAATTTTGTTGAATATTTTGAAAAGTAAAGAAACGAGCTTAAAATGCTCGTTCTTTTATTATGGCTTTATAACTTCATCTTCAATAACAGAATTATTTTTTAATTTATATGTACATAACACATTATTATTTGCATAGAAAACTTTTGATATAATTCCTGTATTAGTATTAACATAAAATGTTGTATCTTCATAATCAATAACATAACAATTGTTTTCTATTTTTATAGGCTTTAATATATTGTTTGCTAGTATCTTTCCATATCCTATAGTATCTAAAGTTTTAAAAAATAAAGCTTCTTCATATTCTTTGTCAAATTCTTTCATTTTTATTTCTTGAGCTTCTTCTTTTGTTTTCTCGTTAATAGATAGATATTCAGGTATATTTTTATCCACCCATTCTGTTGTAATAATACCATCTTCATTATAATACTCTTTTATTAAATATTTATTTTCATAATTATATATTTTATATTCAGTTGTTCTAGTTTCTCCTTCAGATAATTCAGATTTTTTTTCATAATAATAATTTTTTATAGAATTATTAAGTTTTTTACTACTTTCGTAAGTTTTTTGCATAATAGAATTGTTTCTAATAACATTAAATATCATACCAATTAGTAAAATTGAAATAATAACTATTATAGCTGCGACTATGATATAAATTTTCTTTTTCATAGTATCAATCCTCCTTTTATATATAGATGCTAAAGTGGACGTAATACCTCCACTTTAGATAGAATTGACATTTGCAATTAGCTATGACATTACATTAAAAAGTTACAAATTTGTTAAAACGATTTTATTAGCTAAAATTCATAAAAATTGTTACAAAATTGTCACAAGTACTCATAACATACTCGATATCCCACCAGCCTTCTGAAAAAGGGTTGATACCTAAACTCGAACTGTTATGGTATACATTGTTACAAATGAATGTATGGTCTCGTTTTTCTCCTGTGGTCCTATTTCTAAAACGTAAAATCACGACACCAGTTTTTCCTGTACATACAGCTGTATATGCAACTTTAGTAACAGAACCAGAAATGAGTACAGACTTTTGGGAAGGAAATTCCGCACTTCCATATCCTCTTGCAGTCATTTCAGTTGTCTGTTTTGGTGTAACAGTTTCTACTTTTTCTGAAGCAAAAGTTGTCATTGTAGTTCCAGCAATCATAATTACTGCTAAAAAACAAGCCAATGCCCGCCTAATAATATTTCTACTCATAAATTACATCCTTTCTGCCAGTTTACAAATGCCAATTCCTCATCGTTATTATAGAGAGTGTCCTCCATAATATAGAAAAACTACTTCTATAGAGAAGTATACTAATATTTTACATATTTTTACAGATAATGTCAATATTTTAATAAAAACTAACTTATGAATTTTTACTGACAATTTTATCTCACTAATATATTTACATATGAATTTTTATTAGTTTTCTCGTTTTTACCTACAAATTTTTGAATAGTGCATAATTATGCTATTTTTATATTTTACAACTCTTGTAATTTCTTCTATAAGCGTTTTATTAGTAAAATAATAACTATCATATTGATATCCAAATATATTTTCAAAATTTACTTTAGATTTTTCTTCATTTCGAGTATCTATTGCATATTTAATCGAATTTCTAATTTGAGCTGAATTAAAGCCTACACATTTTAATGCGAGTTTATTATAAACATTTTCTAAAACTATAAATTCAACCTCACTATTTATAACAATTTGAATTGATTTATTTAAAAGCTTTGTTCCTTTAAGTGTTGTATTTAAACCTAAATCTCTTAATATATTATAAATTAGAATTAAGTTTTTAGAATTTATTAAATTATTTGTTTTTAAATAATCATTTAACAATTAAACGTCCCCCAACCATTATGAAATATTATTTTATAATAAAAATATAGCAACTTTATGTAAAAAATTCAAAAAAATAAAACTTACATAATAAGCAATGAAATTTGCATATTATGCAAGTTTTGTACCTTTTTTAGATACTTTTTTTATAAGTAGCTATAAGTTATAACTATTTGTAAAGTAAAATCACCAAATATTACGTTTAACGAAATTAAAAAACACAGGAGAACAACAAATGGAAAAGCCCCCTGCGTTATATAATTAATCCAAAACTATTGCAACTAATTTAGATTAACTAACTTAATTATACTAAATATTTATAGTATTTGCAATATATAAGATGTTAGGAGGGAAAATCTTACCCTCCTCTTTCAGATAGACGGTTCGAGGCTCCTGGACTTCCACCGTCAATACAAAATTCTTGACTTCCCATTTGTTGTTCTCCTTCCCCAATAGATATTCTATAAGTTAAAAACGATTATGATAAAAGAGGATAACAAATGTTGTATCCTAAAGTCCAAGTAGTTGCAATACTTGAAACAATTATCATAATCGAATCAAGTATTACAACTTGATAAATAGCTCAAAGCCATCTTTTCTACTATATAGTATTTTTATTATACTATATTTTGTTAAAAATGGCAATTTTACTGGTGTCTACAACAGTTATATTGATTATATAGTAATAATATGTTATAATTTTGTTATGTAAAGTAGGTGAATAATATGTCTAACTTTAATAAAAAAGAGTTTGGAAACAATATAAGGAAGTTTAGAAAAGCTAAAGGTTTAAGTCAAGAAAATCTAGCAATGTTACTAAATAAAACACCTGCAACTATTGCTAGATATGAAACTGGCGAAATTATACCTAATGCAGAACAAATATATTTAATTTGCAATGAATTAGGTATTTATGAATATGAACTATTTAATAGTGCTAAAAAGATAAATAATATTGAAACTGAAAGAAACCCTTTTAATGCAGATATACTTTATTTATATTACATTGCATATTATCCAAAATCAAAAAAATATGGAAAAGGTAAATTTCGATTAAAAATCATTCAAAAGCCAGATTTATGCAAAGTGGATTTTATGGACTATAAAGAAGATTATATTTACCTATCGGGATATTTACAAGCTGACCAACACATTTCAGTATTTGTCTTTGAAAATTATAAGGAAAACAATTTACGTTTTGAGCTTTCACATATCATAGTAAATATAGCTAGAGGAACAAATAAGCTAATGTTAGGAACTTTTCATTGCACCAATGGTGAATATATTCCTAGTATTAGAAAATGTATTCTCTCTAAAGATGATGTAGACTTTACAGACGAATTATTAGAAAAACTAAAAGTTTCAGATGTTGAAAAAGAAACTCTAAATAAGCATAATATTTTATATCTTGATATAACAGATACATATGCTTTTGAAAATGAATAAAAATAAAAAATAACACTTAAAGTATAATCTATTTTAAGTGTTATTTTTTATTCACGTAAATTCTGTGAACAAATCTTTTAACGTCACTATTAGAGCTATTTATATAGCTTTTTCTTTTTATAATTTTCTTACAAACTATTACATCTTTATACTTTTTATTTAATTTCTTTACAAAAATACAATTTATCTCATTCCCACTATATTATATAACCAGTTCGAACAATTACACGATTTCTAGAAATCTAATCTTTTTTGAAAAGAGGTTTAAAAAAATGAAAAATGAAAAAATATTAAATCTATCAAAAAACAAAAAAACTTTTCAATCAATTATTGAAACAATAATTGATAATGAGAAAGTTATTAAAATAATTGAAAATAATTATTATCAAAAGTCTATGCAAGATATAGATAATGCAGATGTAAACATTAATCATTTAGAAAATATTTTTACTAATGAAACTTATTATCTAGCAATGAAAATAGTTCCATTACTTGAAAGAAAAGTACTATACCTATCTTATATTGAAAATTGCAGATTAAATGATATTTGTAAAAAATTAAAATTAGGAAAAAATGAAGTAATCTCATTAAGAAGTAAAGCAATAAATCATTTTAAGCATAACCTAGAAATTTTATATAAATCTGAAAAATTAAAGAAAGGTTCAAAAAATGATAAAAAGAATTAAAAATAAACATCTGTTATCTTCTAAAACTAATGATGTAAGTAAAAATCCTATTAGAGTTTTATATAAAAAAGTAGGTCAGCCTTCAGAGGTTAAAATTATTAGTGATGTTTACAAATTGAAGAAAGCAATTATTGAAAGAAGTTTAGATATTATTCCTTACGAAAAAATTTTTATTATATGTCATAGCAAAAAATCAAATTCAAATATGTTTCCTAATATATTTTTACCACTTAAAAGAATACTAGGAGATCTTATTGTTGTAAATATAGACAAAAAAGAACGAGAATTTAAAAGTCTTTCTCAAGAAGATATTATATGGTATTCAAAAGATATTAACAATAAATCTCCTAAAAAAGTTGATATTAAATCATCTAATATAAAAAAAGTAATACCTATTACAGATGTTTATGAAAAAGCTTTTAAAAATAATGGATATTTTACGTCTAAGAATTTTGAACAAATTTTATTTGAGATATTAATTCATTTAAACCTAGTTTTAGCTAAGATTTTAAAGAATAATGGAGATGATAAAAAATGAAAAAACAAGAATTACAAAAAAGAATACAAGGACTTAATGAATATATGTTATCTGATACTGATAAAAAATTATTAATGTTAAATATTTCAAGTGATTATACCTATAATAAAGCTATTGCATTAATTAATAGAAATAACACTGAAACTAATTGGTACGGAATAGATAATGAGAATTGTTTTAAAACTTGGGACGAAGCAGAAGCTTTTTTAGATGTTATTTGTCTAGCAAGAAATACAAATTTTAATGATAAAAATTATGAAAGGTAATTGGAGGTGTTTTAATGAATAATCAATTAAATATAACTAATGCGAAAGAAGATTTAAGAAAACAAATAATAATAAATTATTTAAACAAAGTACAAAATCCTTTTTCAACATTATCTGTATCATATGTATCAAAAGATTTACATATTGGAATAAATCAAGCTTATGACCTATTCAAACAAAAAGACTTTCCTTCAATTCAAATTGGAAAAAGAAAAGCTGTTACTTTGGCTTCATACTTATTATGGAAAATGAATAAAAAAGAAAGCGAGGTGTAATTTATGTCATCAAAAGGAAATGGCGAAGGTTCGATATATTATAATAAACAAAGAAAAAAGTGGAACGCTCAATATAAAGAATATGATACTGAAACAGGTAAAATGAAATATAAAACAAAAAGTTTTAAAACAGAAAATGAAGCTAAAAAATACTTAAATACAATTATGTATCAAAAAGAAAATCCTATTTATATAGAACATAATGGTATACCCTTAGTCGAAGTATTAAAAGCTAATTTAGAACTAAAATATAGTACTAATCAAATTGGACTTGCACAATATGGTAGAACTTTAAATTCAATTAAACGATTAGAAAAATACCCTCTTGCTAATAAAAAAATTGATACAATAAAAACAGAAGAATTACAAACTTATTTAAATTCTCTAAAAAATTTAAGTAATTCGATGATAGAAAAAGCTCATCAACAATTAAATCAAGCTTTTACTATTGCTATGAACAAAGGATATATAGTTCAAAATCCAATGATTGATGTAGTTAGACCTAAAAGTAACAAAGAGGATAAAGTTGTACGTGCATTAACTGTTGAAGAACAACAATCTTTTACTAATTGGCTTCTTGATAAGCCTATAGATGAATTTAAATATAGAAATGTATATCTATTGCAAATGTATACCGGTTTAAGAGTTGGAGAAGCTTTAGCCCTTACAATACACGATATAGACTTAAAAAATAAAAGATTAAATATACATCGAACTTTAACAACTGACGAAAAAGGAAATATTATTATGGGAAATAAAACAAAAACATATAGTGGTAAAAGGACTATCCCTATCCCCGACTTTCTTTATCCTTTTGTTGTAGAACAAATGCAAATAACTGACAAACAAATTAATAATGATGAAAAACTACTTTTTAAACCTAATAATAGTAAATATTGCAGGCGTTCTACAATAAATAATGAGCTAAAGAGAATATTAAAACAAGAACTTAATATTACTGATATTTCTAGCCACTCTTTAAGACATACTTTTGGAACACGTTGCATTGAAAGTGGTATGGCTCCCGTTGTAGTTCAAAGATTAATGGGACATAAAGATATTACAGTCACATTAAATACATATACTTCTGTTTTAGAGCAATTTAAAGAAAGAGAGCTTGACAAAGTTAATCAATATTATCTGAATGAAAATTTAATAGGAACTAATTTAATTTCTGAAAAAAATGATAATGAAAAAGAAATATAACTATGTTATTTTACACTAACTAAACACAAAAAAACATGTAAGTATTGATATTAGTGGGTTATCAAATTTATTAATTTTTATGTTTGACACAAATGTCTTATACTAACTAAACAAATACATATTTTTTAATTATTACAAATAGATTTGTTTAGTTAGTTGTTTGAAATACCTAAAATTAAAATAAATTAAAAATCGTGAAAAGCTATATATCTCTAATGAAAATTAAATGTTGAAAATTTTTTAAAATTATATTTAGTTTTAAGCAAGTAAATAGCCTGTATCTGTTGATACAAGCTATTTACATCAATTATTTAGTTGGCTGGGCTGTCCTGACTACATTCACTACTATCAAGACTTTGAGCTATACTTGTTGAGTTAGTTGTTTGAAAATTAGAAATGAAAATAAATTACTAAAAAATAATAAAAATGAATAGAAATAAAATACTACTTTAGCCAATGCTAGATAATAGATTTTGCATTTAGCAAAATCTATTTATAAAAATATGAGCAATAAAGCGAATATTTTTATTGCGCAAGCAAAAAGGTTCTGGGGTACCCACTAGCAATCTTTGATTGCATAAGTGGGTCAGGTTCTTATAACACGATTAGAATATTAAACAAAATAATTAATAATTATTTTATGGTATTTATTAAATTAATTTTAATAAATATAATATTCAATCGTGCAAAAAAGGATTATTAAGGAAAACAAAGTTGTCCTTAATCACACAGAACTTCCGTGAAGTTCTAGTGTGTTAGAACTTCATAAAAGTTTTCTATTAAGAAATTCAAAGGAGGTATTTATTTTTGTAAGCCTTCGAAGGCTATCTTTTAAAAAAGGAATTATAAAAATGAGTTATGCAATAATTAGAAATGCAAATTATAAAAGAGATAATTTACCTGGGCTATATAAACACACAGAAAGGAAAAATACTAATTACTCTAACAAAGATATTAATAAAAACAATTCTATTAATAATTATTCAATCAAACAATGTAATACTACCTATTCAAGAGCTATTAAACAATTAATAGATGAAAATGATTTAAAGTGTAGAATTACAAGTTATACTAATCTTGTATGTGAATTTATTATTACATCTGATAAAGAATTTTTTGACTCAATCGGAGAAAATGAAACAAAAAGATACTTTCAAACTGCTTATGACTTTGTTGCTAATTATAAGAATTTAGGAGAAAAATACATATTATCTGCTAAAGTTCATATGGACGAAAGCACTCCCCACTTGCATTTAGTTTTTGTTCCTGTTGTTTCTAAAATAGATAAAAAAACTAGAAAACAAGTGAATAAAATTGCCTGTAGCGAATATTGGAAAGGAAAAAATAGTTATCAACAATTACAAGATAGTTTCTATCTATATATAAAAAATAATGGATTCAATTTAGAAAGAGGAAAAACAAGAAACGTTGAGCATTTAAGTACGGAAAAATTAAAGCAAATAACAAATTATGATAATATAAAATATGAATTAACACAAGAACAAATACAACCTATATATACTAAAGATACCTCTTTAATAATTCAACAAAACAAGGAATTAATTAAATATACAAACAAATTAAAAGTTCAATTAAGTAAATCATATACAGCTATTAATAAGCTAGAAGAATTACAACAAGAAAATACTAATTTAAAATATGAAAATGAAGAATTAAAGAAAGAAAATTATAGATTAAAAAATTATATTGAAAAAACTTTTGAAGTTGTAAAAAATCTATTTAGTTTTCCTATTGATAGATTTAAACGTATAGTAAATAATTTTGTTCAATATTTTGAAAAATAAAAAAATATAAAATTATAACATCTTATTATCTATTCTCAAATCTTAAATGCCTATTCAAGTTTTATTTTAGAATAAGCATTTTTAACATTTTTTACATTTTATATATAGTGTATATTTATGTAATTTTCTTTTATCTTTAAATAGTCTTAGCACTAATCCATTAATCGTTTAAAGTTATTTTTTAATTATTAATTTTATTTAAAATAGTATAAATTACTTCTTTAGGTCTAGGTTTTATTAAACAATTAAAATTAAAATAGTTTTTTAAAACCTTCTTGGGACAATTATCAAACATTGAATTTATCGCTTGTTTTATGTTTCCATATATTGTGTTAACTGTTTTTTTATATTTCTTAGCTAAAATAGGATAAATAATTTTTGATAAATTCATATCATCTATATACTCTAAAGTATATACTTGATAAATGCATTCCAATAAATATTTACTTCCTTCATGAGTAAAATTAAAATTAAGTAAGTCTAATTCCCTACGTATTTTTTCTTTTATTTCATTAGCATATTTCTTCTCATATATTATATCTTCAATAGATTTATTTAAAGAGTATAGATTAAATGGTTTTAAAAAAATTTCATAGACATATATACTAGTATATATGTCTTTAATCATATTATATTCGCCTGAAACAATTATAATTGACTTCTTATATTTTTCTATTTTCTTACTTTCAATATACTTTATAACGTCAACACCACTCATACCATCTAATTTTAAATCTAAAATAATAATATCAATTTTTCCTGTCATTAATAATTTTAATGCTTCTTCTCCTGAATATGTTAGTCCATATAATTTAATATCTTCATTTTTTTGTGATATATAATTAATGATTTGTTTTAATTGAATAATATCATCTTCTACCACTAAAATATTAATCATTTTTTCCCCTTTACATTTTCAAATTCAAATTAAGGAGAAAACTCCTATTAGAGTATTCCTCCTTAATAATTAGCCATTATATTATTTATTTAAAATCTTATCTGCTCTTTCTTGTAGACCCGGAATACTCCTTATATAATCATAATTTTCTTCTATTTGTTGTTTTAAAATATTTCTTTCATTTTCATCCAAATTATCATTTTCATATGTATCAATAATCATTTTATATAATTGTTTTTCTTCATTTGTAAGTTCAGAATCGTGAAATCCCTTTTTCTCATAATTTTCTATGTTCGTTTCATATAATTCATCAAATGTATTAGGATTATACTTTCTTAATATCTCTCTTGCCTCTTCATTTTTTTTCTGATATTCTTCTGATTCTTGTTGCATTTGTTGTATCATTTTACTTTCATTCTCTGTCAATTCAGATGTTTCAGATGTAGTAATACTATTAGAACTAATTTCACTATAATTTTTTGTTATTTTCTCTGGTCCAGCTGGAGGTAAATACAAACTATTCTCTTTAAGTGCAAATACTACTACAGGAATAAGAATAGCTATCATTATTATTATTCCAATTAATATTTTTTTTCTCATAATTTCATCCCCCTTTTCTTTATTATAATATTTTATCATATTTTACATTATTCTGTAAAATATAAAATACTTATTTGGTAAATCATTACATATCTCAACTAAGCTTTTATCTAGTCTTGATTCCGAATGATACGTTAAATAATAGTTATTACTATTTCTTCCTGTTACATACATTGTGTGGTTAACTTGTGACGGTTGACCAAATATATTAAACTCTGCATATTGAATTACATCTCCCTCATTTAAGTTTGTTTGCAAAACTGCATTAGAACTATTTGCAACAATATCTGATCCTTTTATATAACGATATGAAGAACGATTTTTCCAGTAGTTATAAAACTCTTGGGCACTAGTCCATGGACTGGTTTTAGGTTGGCAAAGTTCCCATGACTCATCCAATTGTTGTACACTAGTAGGTTTACTATAAGCATCGTTTTTGCGATAAACTTTCCAATTATCTTGATAATGTTTGCCAGAAGCTAATAAGCATTGAGATACAAAATTAGTACAATCTGCCCCCCAGTCTCTCATATCTGGATACGCATGAACTCCTAAATTATAAGTATCTTTAGCATATCTAACTCCAAAGCTAGGAGTTTCATATACAGGTTCAAGAATCCAACATTGATTAGCAGTTGCTACCCATGAATATTGATCTACATTTGCACTATTATTACAAGGGAATCCATCTAATTGTACACATTTTTCATAATTTGAGACTTTTGAAAATATTACATAAGTACTATAATTTGTTTTACAAATAGAAAATTTCTGTGCATCACTACCATTATTTTCCCATAAGTGAACATTTATATTTTCTCCATTTAATCCGTTACTTACATCTAAAACCCTATTATAATGTGTACCATCACTATTAAGCTCAGATACTATTGTATAATTTCCATCTCCATAAGAATATAATCCCCATTTTTGTGCATTAGTTCCATTAAATTCATATTGTTGCACATTAGTTCCATTTTCTATATTACCACCAGCTACATCTAAATATTTTCCTGTATATGCATTTTTAATATATACTCTCATATTTACTAAATAATCTAGTTCCTGTTCTAATATCCTAGTTTTATTATTCTCTATTCTTATTTCTTCATCTTGTTTTGCTTCTATATTAGGTTCTAACTTTTTATCTACTTTATTTTGTTCACTTGCATAAGAAAATACAATCATACTATTTATTAATATAAAAGCAATTATACTACTAATAATATTTCTAAAAATTTTCCATACTTTCATTCTATAATTCCCCCTTTATAAAAAATTTATATTTTTCTATCCTCCTTTCATATTAAGATATTTATGTTTCAATATTAAGTACTAATTTTATACAATATTAATATCATATATTTAGTCTTTTTGAATAAAAAGGTAAAAAAAAGTAAAAATAAATATTTTTTCTAATATTGGCTATATTTAAATTTCTATAATATTATAAATTTCTTTTATTAATAAGTTGTATTTCTCTTTATCTTTGTTTTATCTACTAAGATGAGTATCATATTTCTATAGAATTTTGACAATAAAATTAGGTACTTTTATTCCTCTATATATGCTTTTCTATTTCAGTTAATAAAGTTGAATTTACAATCAATTAATTATATTTGAAAACTCTTCAATAAAATTCTTATTTGTAAATACATCTTCTGAATATTCAAAATTAAATACTCTTTTAAAATTTTGCTTTGATTTTAATACATCTCTATGTGATAAAGCATAATCAATATTATCTTTTATATTCTTAGGTGTAGTATTGTTATATAATTTTGCAATACTACAATAAATCTCATTAGCTTTATAATCTTCAAGTATTATATTATTACTTTTAATATAAAATATAGTTTTCGCAAGCATCTTTGTACTTTTGTTGCAAGATTTTATACCTAATAAACGAAGATTATTGCGAATTATAATATTTAATTGTCTATTATCAAAATCTTGCAATCTCTTTCCCCTCTTTCTGTTAAAAACTATATTATTTATTAAAACTATACTATGATTATGTAAATTGGTCAAAATATAAAAATCTGCATGCTACGCATTAAAAATTGCATAGTATGCAGATTTTAAGTATATTTCTTTATTTTTAGACTAAATTTTATCCATATTATTCATAAATTTTAAGTAACTTCACAAAATAATGCACTGTACGCAAAAAACAAAACACGGAGGAGAACACACATAGACTTCCCGTGTTTTGTTAGCTATATAGCCCCTATTCAAACTATTGCAGTTAGTTTAAATAGTTATTTTTATTATACCTTAATTACTTATAAATTACAATATAAAGGAGGGATTTTCCCTCCCTCTCTGTCTTTGAATGGCATCCTATGAAAGGCTAACCACCTGGACTTCCGTCCGCCTACAAACATCTCTTCCATATGTGTGCTCTCCTTTGTAATAAATTCTTCAAGTAAAAATTCAACCTCATACAAACGGAAAAACACATAATGTTTAAAATCTCGTATGTATAAAAAATCCAAGCAACTGCAATGCCTGAATGTTTTAAGTTAAACATCAAGCATTACGCTTGCGGAATGGATTAATTAAGATTTTAAGCCATTCTTTTTACTATAAAGTTGTAACAATTATATCATACTTTTATGTAAAGTTCAATTCTTTTTTAGTTAACATAACTTGATGTGATTGTAAAAAACTGGTATAATAATGTTGTAGATATTTTTTAAGGAGTGATTTTATGCCGGAGTTTGATAGAAAAGAATTTGGCAGAAGATTACAAGCATTTAGAAAACAAATTGGGAGAAGCCAAGAAAATCTAGGAAGAGTTATTAAAAAAAGCGCAACAACTATTGGTAGATTTGAAAAAGGTACTCTTCTACCTAATGCAGAAGAAATATATTTACTATGTAATGAATTAGACATTGAAGAATATCAATTATTTAACAAATTTGATAAAGTTGTTAGTAAAAAAGAAAGTATCAATCCTTTTAATACTAATACCTTATATGTTTATTATATTGGTTATTACCCTACATTAAATAAATATGATAAATGTAAGTTTGTAATAAATCTTATAGAAAAATCTGATTACTGTAAAATCGAACTAGCTGATTGCAGAACAAAAAAAATTTATTTAGAAGGTTATTTGCAATCCGACAATTTCATGGCATTTTTTAGATTTAACAATTATAAGCCAACAAGTATGCGTTTAGAATGTTCTCAAATAAATTTAAACATTTCTAATGGTATTGATAATTTGATGAAAGGCGCTTTTTATTGTACAGATACAAAATATAATACTAGTGCTAGGAAATGTTTAGTTTCAAAGAATAATTTAGATTTTACAGATGAAATGCTAGCATATTTAAAAATTCAAGATAAAGAATTTAGCAAGATGGAAAATATAAATATTTGGTATATTGAAATGGAAAATAAAGAAGATTTTGAATACTAATACCATTTATCGTAGATTTTTTTAATATGCATTTAAAACATAGAAAAATAAACCGTTTTAAAGATCATGATATATCTTTTAAAACGGTTTATTTCGTTTTATATCAATTAATCTCAATTTACCTGATTTTATCACGATTTTATATCAATTGTTATATTTTATAGTCTATTATTATTTCAGTTCGAACTAAAAGACTTTCGAAAGTCTAATATATTTAAGGAGTTTCACTATGAAAGATAAAAGAAAATCAAATAAATATATACTCTTCCCTAATGAGTACATTCAAAAGATAATTTCAGAAAACTATTATAAAAAATCAATTCAAGATATAGATAATTCAGATGTTAATATAAATCATTTAGAAAATATATTTTCTAACGAATTATATTATCTAGCAATGAAAATTGTACCTTTGCTGGAACGAAAGGTATTATATCTCACATATGTCGAAAATTGTAAATTAATTGATATTTGTAGAAGATTAAAAATACAAAAGAAAAAAGTTATCTCTTTAAGAGAAAAAGGAATAAGACATTTTAAATATAACTTACAGACGTTGTACAAAGCTAATAACTTAAAAAAATAAAGAAAGGAGCTAAAATTATGGACAAAGAAATTGATTTTTCTGTTTCTAATGAAGTATCAAAAAAAACAGTTGGCCATATCTATGATTTGTTTTATAAAGTAACAACCAAATATTACTGTGAGGCTAAATTATTAGAGGATTTAAAAGATATGTTAGATTGTATGAGATATAATGCTGCTAGGCCGAAGGTATATCCTAGAAAAAATAACAAAAGACATGGGCTTTCATACGAAATTATTAGAGCTTATTATGATGCATTCGGCTTAGAATATACTAAAGAAGATTATAAACGTTCCCTATCAAATAAGGGAAAAAATCATATTGACGATGAAGAAAGATAATGAGGTGTTTAATTTTGAAAAAGAAGAACATTATTCCAGAAACTAAAAATACAAATTCACTCAGAGTTTTATACAAAAAAGTTGGACAAACTCCAGAAGTCAAAATTATTAAAAACATCTATAAATTAAAAAAAGCAATTATACAAAAAAATCTTGATATTGTTCCATATGAGAAACTATTTATTATTTGTCATAATAATAAGTCTAAAGCTCCTATGCGACCTAATATATTTCTTCCCCTTCGTCGAATTATAGGAGATTTAGTCGTAGTTAACATTGATAAAAAATCTCGTGAATTTCAAAGTATTTCACAAGAAGATATTATATGGTTTTCAAAAGATTTAACTAGTAAATCAGCTAAAAGTGTAAAAATAACTCCTCAACAAAGAAAATCAAATTTTCCATTTATATATGAAAGAGGTGTCGGAAATAACAAATATAGTGACTCCCCTCCTTTTGATAAATTACTAATGAACATGCTAATTAATATCCAATTAGCTTTAGCAACAGTTTTAAAAAATAATGGAGATGATAATAATGACAAAAAAGGAACTACAAAAAAGAATACAGGGACTTAATAAATATATGCTTTCTGATACTGACAAACAATTAATATTACTAAATATTTCTAATGTTTATACATATAACAAAGCCATAGCTTTAATTGATAAAGATATAAAGGATAAAAACTGGTATTCTATAGACTCAAAAAATTGCTTTAAAACATGGAATGAAGCAGGCATATTTTTAGATGGACTATGTCTAGGAAAAAATACAAAATTTAATAATGATGAATATGAAAGATAAAATGGAGGTGTATAAAAACTGAATATTAATGAAGAAAATATTAGCACAAATAATACTAAAGAACAAATAGTAATAAATTATTTAAGCAAAATTAAGAACCCCTTTATTACACTTTCAGTATCAGATGTTTCAAAAGATTTAAGCATTGGTATAAATCAAGCATATGAATTATTTAAACAAAAAGACTTCCCTTCTCTTCAGATTGGTAAAAGGAAAACTGTTACTTTAGCTTCATACTTATTATGGAAAATGCATAAAAAAGAAAGCGAGGTGTAATTTATGGCAACAAGAGAAAAAGGTGAAGGTTCCATATACTACAATAAACAAAGAAAAAATTGGCTAGCCCAATATTATGAATATGATGCATTAAAAAATAAACGATTAAGAAAAACAAAATCTTTTAAAACAGAGCAAGAAGCACAAAATTTTTTAAATACCATTATGTATCAAAAAGAAAATCCTATATATATTGAGCATAATGGAATACCTTTAATTGAAATATTAAAAGCTAATTTGGAGCTTAAATATAGTACTAATAAAATTGGACCTGCACAATATGGTAGATTATTAAATTCAATAAAACGATTAGAAAAATACCCTATTGCTAATAAAAAAATTGATACAATAAAAACAGATGAATTACAAGCTTATTTAAATTCTCTAAAAAATTTAAGTAATTCAATGATAGAAAAAGCTCATCAACAATTAAATCAAGCTTTTACTATTGCTATGAATAAAGGATATATACTTCAAAATCCAATGATTGATGTTATTAGACCAAAAAGCAATAGGGAAAATAAAGTTGTACGTGCATTAACGGTTGAAGAACAAGAAGCTTTTACTAATTGGCTTGTTGATAAGCCTATAGATGAATTTAAATATAGAAATGTATATTTGTTACAAATGTATACAGGCTTAAGAGTCGGAGAAGCTTTAGCTCTTACAACACACGATATAGACTTAAAAAATAAAAGATTAAATATATCTCGTACATTAACAACTGATGAAAAAGGAAATATTATTATGGGTAATAAAACAAAAACATATAGTGGCAAAAGAACTATCCCTATCCCCTACTTTCTTTATCCTTATATTAAAGAACAAATAAAAATAGCAAATAAGCAAATTAATAATGATGAAAAATTACTTTTTAAGCCTAATAATAGTAAATATTGTAGACGTTCTACAATAAATAATGAGCTAAAGCGAATATTCAAACAAGAATTTAATACTACTGATATTTCTAGCCACTCTTTAAGACATACTTTCGGAACACGTTGCATTGAAAGTGGTATGGCTCCTGTTGTAGTTCAAAGATTAATGGGGCATAAAAATATTACAGTTACTCTAAATACTTATACTTCTGTTTTAGAACAATTTAAAGAAAGAGAATTTGATAAGGTCAATCAGTATTATCTTAATGAAAATTTAATAGGAAATAATCTTTTATATGACGTTAATAATATCGAAGAGTTTGAAAGATAAATTTATATAAACGTATGTTTTATAACACAACAAATTTTTCTTTTATAATGATTGATACAAACTGATTATATCGTTTTACTAATTTATGTTTTACTTTTATATTGCTAATATTAACTCAACAATATTAAATTGTTGAGTATTGAAAATTAAAATTGTTGAGTTATCTGTTTGAAATACTAAAAATTAAAATAAATTAAAAATCGTGAAAAGCTATGTAACTCTAGTGAAAATTAAATATTGTAAATTTTTTAAAATTATAATTAGTTTTAAATAAGTAAATAGCCTGTATCTGTTGATACAAGCTATTTACATCGATTATTTTGTTGGCTGGGCTGGCAAGATTCGAACTTGCGCATGCCAGAGTCAAAGTCTGGTGCCTTACCGCTTGGCTACAGCCCAATATAATTTACTTGTCCATTTTGTTAGGTGATTTTCTCAGTATTACCCCAATATAAAATCTGGGGTGAGTACTGGGATTCGAACCCAGGGTCTCCAGTGCCACAAACTGGCGCGTTAACCAACTACGCTATACTCACCATCTCTTGCGGACATTTATTATTTTAAACTATTTTATATCCTTTTGTCAACCATTTTATTAATTTTTTAGAATATTTTTTATTTTCCACGAAAAATATTGATTTATAAATGATTTTTCAAAAAATCATTTTACATAATTTTCTTTTTTATGTAATCTATGTTATAATACAAATATGCAGTATAAAAATTTTTCAAATCTAGAAAGGAGCATTATTATGCGGAAAAAAATCTTTGTAATTGCTATGGTATTGACATTAACTGTTGCTGGAGGCGTTGTCGTTGCAGCTGGAGCTGGTTCTGGATCCTCTGAAAATGTTTCAGCCACTTCAGCATCCGGCACATCAGTAGACGAATACGAAATGTATCTTGTCGAAGACAACCCTGATCTATGCGTATACTCAATGAGGCCTAACAAGACTCTGCTCTTGATTGGTGACTCAGACTGGGCTAACTACGAAACATATGCCAATGTCCACACAGAGGAAATCACAGGAACTCCGGTAGCACTGGCAGATGATCTTTCAGCGGTTGTAATCGAAAATGATAAAGGAAAATTTGTCATCACTACAGCCGAAGGTGAGGAAGCCTATCCTGAAGGCGAACCGGCAATTACACCATTTGATGAGGCAGACACCTCCATTGAATGGAACGAATTGTATTATTAATGCACTAAGCAGTGGAGCAGATGTATGTGCTAAACATCATCTGCTCCACTGCACTTTTTCTTTTTAATACTTATTTAAAACAAAATAAATGATTTATTTCTTCTCTAATTTATATATCACAAAAGCCACAATTATTCCTAATGTTGCTGTTATAAGTTGTGTCATTCCCATTGCATTTCTTAAATTTTCAACTAATTTTTCAGGAAATACTCCAAATAAATTAATCAAATTAAATAAAGCAAATATTATAGCTACTTTTACTATTATTCCCACAATTCCAGCAAGAAAATAATGTTTGTTTTTTCCTAACATCAAAAATTTATATGAATAAATCAATGCAAAATTTCCTATCCATATCGCAGGTATCATATATACCATATATACAGAAGCTGTTCCAAAAACATATCCACTTAGTATTGTAGATATACTTGGCATTGTAACTACTCCTAATATTTTCGCCCAACCTTTTAAATTTATCGCTGATACCACTAATGCTGCATTTACAATAGTTCCTACTATCAATTGTGAATTAGTAGAAATAACACTTGTGCTACCAAAAATTTTACTTAAAATTCCACCCAAAAAAGTTGGTACTAGTAAAGCAATTAAAAATATTAATATCGTTTGCATAATATCAATACCTTTAGAAAAATCCTTTACCCTTTTGTTAATTATTCCTTCATTCTCCATTTTAAACCCTCTCTTTCTTTATTAGACAGAGCTTTAAAATATATCTTTACTTATTAGAATAAATAACTTTACTTGTTATTCCAGAAAGCTTTCCAATTTTTCCAGATAAAGTATTTATTTCATCCTGTGGAGCATCAATAACAATAGTGATAATGTTGATTGACTTTTTACTATATGGCATCCCCATTCTTCCTATTATTCTATTAGAATATTCATGTAAAATGGAATTTAATTTTTCCACTTCATCTTTTTTTTCTAATATAATTCCTATTATTGCTACTCTTGTATCCATAAATCCTCCTATATTTGCTTCTACCTTAATTAACTAATCCAATTCACTAAATTATAAGATGAATTTTCTAATTACATTTCGGTATTAGAAGAAATTATAATACTTTGCTATAAAGATATTCTTACTAGCTCAGTTTATAAGATTATAATATAACTTTTACAAAAAATCTACATACATAAAATATTATCCCTAATACTTTCTATTAAAAATTTACAACTTTCAGTTACCAATTCAGAATTTAAAGCATCATCTATTTTGCAAAACTTATAACCTTGACATTTATCTGGTTCCATTATTTTTATTTCGCCCTCAATATATTTTACAATATAGATTACAAATATCCAATTAACATTATTTTTGCAGCAATGATAAATTCCTTTAGAATCACTAACTTCAAGTTTTAAATCACTTCCAGCCTCTTCCTTTATTTCTCGAATAATTGCATCTTTAAAACTAGAATCTTCTGGGTCAACTTTTCCTCCTATATATTCATAAAGTCCATTTTCATCTCTAGATTTAATACCTCTTTGTTGTAACAATATTTCTCCATTATTATTTTCTATATGTGCAATTACTCCTATTTTTTTATTAGAAAATTTAAATTTATTTAAATCTTCTATTGTCGCTTCATGATTTAATAACCAAAATTTCATTTTCTCACTTCCATTAAAATTATAATATAAGAAAGGCATTTCTCCAAGTGTTTCTCTTTGAAGTCATCACGAAATACATACCACTAGCTTTTCTCTAGCATACATAAGTATCCTAAACTTGTTATATACGTAGAATCTAACGATTTTCCTATATAAAAAAAAACTCAATTTCTTAATAGGAATTGAGTTCTTTTTTACTAAACAATTAGTGGTGCGGGCGAGAGGACTTGAACCTCCACGCCATTGGCACTGGTTCCTAAGACCAGCGCGTCTGCCAATTCCGCCACGCCCGCATAAGCTTTAACATTACTTATAATAGCATATTAAAACTTTCTTTGTCAAGTATTTTTTATTTATTTTATACAAAAATAATCTACTTTATTTTTTTCTTGCAACAACAGCAAATCTTCCATCTTCTGTATAATAAGAACATGTAGACAAAGTCATTAGTTGATCCCCATATTCTGCTGTCTTACCTGTATCATAAAAGGATGCTTCTTTTGCATTATCTACAAATTCATTATATTCTTCTTCATTATCTGCATTTATAAAATAATAATATCTAAATACATTTTTCTCTGACTTGTAATATACTCTAGATTTAAATGCTGAAATAATCTCATATTCTGCATCTTCATTTGCAGTTGTAAACCTAATAATTGGATGTTGATTATAGAAGTCTTCTTCCTCATATTTTAATAGATCTTGGAACATTGCTCCATCTCCCATATTATGCCCATACATTAATAAGTTACTGCTAGGAATAGTCCAATCATAGTCCTTATCCAAAAATATAGAACCATCCTTGGCTTCTTCTTTTTTATAATTATGAGTCATGTAATAGCTATTATCAGCTCCTTGTAATACCGGATAATTAATATTTGTTCCTTCAATTTCTATCCACCCTACTACATCTGGATTTTCTTTTTGTAATTCTTGTACTTGCAACATTCTTTCTGTAGTTTCTTCATCCACTTTTGCTTCATCTATTTGAACATTATTTAAAGCAGAACTTTCCTGTATAGTATCATTTTTACTTTTAAGCTCAAATATAATATATATTGTAGCAATAATAATTAATGCAATTAATACTATATATATTAATCTTCTTGTTTTTCTTGCTGTTTGTTTAAAATGTTTTGCCATAATCCATCTCCAAATATATAATATAGGATAGACAGAATGCGTCTAGTCTATCCCATTAATATTTTATATTCTATTTTTTATTATTACAAATAATGTTGCTGCTGATATAGCAATTACTAAAACTGCAATTCCTGCGTAATTTGCTACACCTGTTTTTGGAGTTTCATCTTTCTCTCCTTTATTTTCTTCTTCAACTGTATTTTCTGAATTTGAAACTTCTTCTTGTTTTTCTTCAGCAGAAACTTTAGCATACAAAGTAGTATTTACATCAATTTTATTATTAAAATTAAATTTTGCTGTATATTGATTATCTGTATAGAAACCATCTATTACATATCCTTCAGCTACATTTAATTGTGCTTTAATAGAATCTTCTGAAACTACTTGTCCTACATTTAATAAAATATCTTTAGTCTTTTCACCATAATTTATTGTTAATATAACTTTTTGTTCGCCGCTTGCAACTGTTGTATTTTCTGGTAATGCAGATACAGATAATACGTTATTATTTGCATCTGTTAAAACTATTTGATTTCCTGCTGCAACAATTTTATTAGATGTACTTGTTTTGTTCTCTATGTTAATATTTCCAGCATTTTCAGCTACATAAATAATGTTGTCTTTAGATGTTGAAGATAATGAACCATTCATTACTAAAGATGGACTTACAGCAACATCTTGACCTCTATCTAATTCTATACCTTTGTTGCTTGTTGTTCCATTATTTTCTAAATTAACATCAATTATTTCAAGAGTTCCACCATTAACAAGAATTCCTGCATAATTAAATCCTGTTATAGAAACATTATTTAATACTACAGATGCTCCATTATATGATTGTACTCCATATTTTGGTCCATTTTTTAAGTTTATATTCTTTAATGTAAGTTTTGCACCACTTAATTGAGCTGCAAACATAGTTTGATTTCCTGAAATAGATGTCCATTCATCAGCTCCAGTAACAGTATAACCTGCTCCATCTATAGTAAGATCTTTGTCTATAACTATAGGTCCTGTTACAGTTATATTATCTGATAATATAATTGTTTCACCTGAATTAGCAGAAGAAATAGCTTGTCTTAATGTTTCTTCGCTATTGATTGGTGTTGTAGCTTTGCTAACATTTGGAATTAATAAACATGTAACTAATATAGCACATATTAAAGCCATTCTTACTATACTCTTCATTTTTTCACCTCCCCTAAATTCACAAAATATATTTATATGCAAAAAATATAAATATCAATTTAGGCCTTATCTTTTGATTTATTTTTTACACAAATTATTAATAGCATACTATTTATTATTATGCAATATTATTTTATCTTTTTTATAAATTATTTTATCTTTTTTATAAATTATTTGCTATTTTAGCTAGTTTTAAAGCATCATCTTTAGTATCTACAGCACATATAAAACATTTATTATGACAAAATCTTGCAGTTTCTACTGTTGTTACTTTTTGCAATTCCTTATCTTTTAAGCCGGCCCATTCTTTAGGGAACAATTTCCTACTTGTAAAAGAACCTAATTTCTCTGGCACTGTATAAATATTATATCCACCTCTATTTGAAGGAAAAATAACAAAATTTATTAATTTAGCTTTAGAACTATCTGATTCTAATAAAAACTCTTTCCATGGCAAAAATTTTTCCAAGGTCATAATTCCATCTTTTGAATCATTAATTGCCATATCTACTTTTGATTTAGCTCTCATCTTCGAAATTGAAGATTTCATTGAATTATCAAATACTGTTTCTGCTAATTTTACTGCTTCTTCAAACTTAACATCTGGGTCTATATCTTCATCCCAATTTGGATTAAATTCAGAGATAATACTTGCTACTTGTACAAGTCTATAATCTACATTTATATCTGGTATTTGACCATTATCACCTGCATCTATACATTGAATTAAGTTTTTGTCTATCATTTTCCAAATTTCATCTATGTCTTTTTCTGTATATTTTTTTATTATTTCTTTACCAAATTTTTTCCAAACCAAACCGCAAGATGAATACTTTACTCCATTATCTCTTTCTCCATTACCACCAAATTGATGATGATCTAATTCTCCTCCACCAACATCATATATATATTGATCGCTATTGGCCTTTTCTAAATCTGAAGTTCTGCACACAATAACTTCTGGTAATAATTTTGAAAACATAATTGTAGAAAAAACTTCATCACAATGGAATGTTCCATTATGTGTTATACAATTTGCTTCTTCTATGTTTTTTGTTAATTTTATATTCATTTTAATTCCCCCTATTTATTATCTTTTATCATATCCCAATATTCTTTGGAAATTAATACTTTACGAGGTTTGGTTCCTTGCATCTTAGAAATAATTCCTTTTTCTTCCATTGCTTCTATAATTCTAGTAGCTCTTGTATATCCTATTCTTAGTTTTCTTTGTATAATCGAAACACTTACATAGTTTAGATCAAGTACTTTTTCCCTCTTCATTCATTTGTATTCCTCCTTATATTACATAATTTAAATTACATTTATGACATTGATAATGATAATCTGTACAAACTTTATATTCTTCATTTTCATAGTTTTTCAAGATTTCTGTTAAATCAGTAATACATTTATCATGATAAATATAATAGCAATTTTCTTTTACATTGTATACTACTCTGCCTCTTGGAAAGAAATCAAAATCGACATTATATTTACCATAATAAAATTCATCCCAAATTTCCATGTGACTTTTTGGATAATTTAAAAAATCTCCATATTTATCTGCTTGATCATTTTCACACTTATGTATTAAAAACTCGTTATTTACTTTAAAAAATATATTAACCATAATTTCTCTCCAAATTATATTTTAAAGAATTATATCATATGTAGATTTAAAGTGTATATTAATTTTAAAAATATTTACAGAAAAATCCCTCAGACTTATTGTCTAAGGGATTTTGTTATATATAAGAAAAGCACGTACTATGTGAATGAACTTGTAGTTTTTTATATTATACACCTACCGTTGTGAATCCATTATCACAATGAATTATTTCACCTGTAATTCCAGATGACATATTACTAAATAAGAATGTTGTAGTATCTCCAACTTGTTCTATTGTAACATTTTTGTGCATTGGAGCTTTTTCTTCTATAACATCTAAGATTGAGCCAAAATCTTTAATTCCTTTTGCAGATAATGTTTTGATTGGTCCTGAAGAAATTCCATTAATTCTCATACCTTTTTTACCTAAATCTTGTGCTAAGTAACGAATACTAGCTTCTAGAGCTGCTTTTGCAACACCCATAACATTATATCCAACAACAGCTTTTTCTGATCCATAATATGTATATGTAACAATGCTTGCTCCTTCATTTAATGCATCTTGTGCAACTGCTTCGTTTACTATTTTTACTAATGAATATGCACTTACATCACATGCATGAGCATATCCTTCTCTTGATGTATTAATAAAATCATTTCTTAAATCATCTGTAAAAGCGTGTGCTATACTATGTAATATTCCATCTACTTTTCCAAAATCTGCTTTTATAGCTGCGAAACAATCTCTTATACTTTCATCTGAACTTGCATCACATGGATATAATTTTGTTCCAGGAAATTCTTCTAATAATTTAGCTAATTTTTCTGAACCTTCTTCTGGGTTATATGTACAAATTAATTGTGCACCATTGTCATGAGCTGATTTAGCTGCTCCCCATGCAATACTCCATTTGTTTCTTACTCCCATTAATACTAGTTTTTTGTTTTCTAATAACATAATCTTACTCCTCCATCTTTCCTATTTTTCTATATTTTTCATACCTAAGATTTAATAAATCCTCAGTTTTTAACTTAGTTAATTTTTTTAGAGTCTTTGTAATATATTCTTTTAGTTCTGATGATACAAACTCTAAATTTTCTTCTTGTTTATCTTTTTCTTTTATAATATCATCTATTATACCTAATTCTTTTAAATCTTTAGCAGTTATTCTCATTTTTTCTGCTGCTTCTTTGTTTTTACTTGCATCTTTATATAAAATACTTGCAAATCCTTCTGGTGATAAAACTGAATATACACTATTTTCTAGCATTGCTATTTTATCTCCAACACAAATTGCTAAAGCTCCGCCACTAGATCCTTCACCAATTACTATAGAAATTATTGGTGTCTTTAATCTAGACATTTCCATCAAGTTTCTTGCAATTGCTTCTCCTTGACCTCTTTCTTCTGCTCCTAGTCCCGGATATGCTCCTGGAGTATCTACAAATGTAATTATTGGTCTATGAAATTTTTCTGCTTGTTTCATAAGTCTTAATGCTTTTCTATATCCTTCTGGATTTGTCATTCCAAAATTTCTCTCCATTTTTTCCTTTGTAGTACTTCCTTTTTCTTGACCTATAACTGTAACTACTGTACCATTTATTCTACCAATTCCACCAATTATAGATTTATCATCTCCAAAGGCTCTATCACCATGAAATTCGATGAAATCATCTACGATACTTTCTATGTAGTCCTTTGCTTTTGGTCTTTGTGCATCTCTTGCAAGCATAACTATATCCCATGCTGTTTTTTTACTCATTAATTTCATCTCCTTTCTTAGTTTTTATGTAACTCTAATATTTGTGCTAAAGTTTTCTTCATGTCTTTTCTTTCTACTATTTTATCTATAAAACCATGTTCTAATAAAAATTCTGATCTTTGGAAACCTTCAGGTAATTTTTGTTTTATTGTTTGTTCTATAACTCTTGGTCCTGCAAAACCAATTAATGCATTAGGCTCTGCTAAAATTATATCTCCTAAACTTGCAAAACTCGCTGTAACTCCTCCAGTTGTTGGGTCTGTTAAAACAGTAATATTTAATAGTCCTGCATCATCTAATTTTGCAACCGCTGCTGAGGTTTTAGCCATTTGCATTAGAGATATCATTCCTTCTTGCATTCTAGCTCCACCAGACACGCAAAAAATTATAAATGGTAATTTCTCTTTTATTGCATCTTCTATAGCAAGTGTTATTTTTTCTCCTACAACACTTCCCATACTTCCCATTAAGAAATTTCCATCCATTACAGCTATTACTACTTTATTACCATGTATTTCTCCGAATCCAGTTGTAACAGCCTCTTGTATTTTAGTTTTTTCTTTTAATGTTTCTATCTTCTTTATATAGCCATCAAAATGTATAGGGTCTGTTTCTGGCATATTTTCGTATGTTTCTACAAATGTTCCTTCATCTATTATTTGCTTTATTCTTCTTCTTGCTGATATTCTGAAGTGTTTACCACAATTTGGACATACACTAAAATTTTTGTGAACATCATCTTTATATAGTATCTCTTTACATGCATCGCATTTTACCCATTTACCAACTAACATATCTGCAGCTTTGGTATTTTTATGTGGCTTTTCGTCTTGCGAGTTATTAACTTTTTTAATTTTGTCTATTACCATGCTCTTTTTTGTTCCTCCTTTAGGAATATAGGTTAGGGATTTGGGGACGTTCCTTTTTTCCCTATATTTGTTTATGAATTTTGAACTTCAGGTACAGAGCTTAAAGTTCATTTTTTATGTTGATTTTGAACTTTATAGCTCATTTTATAATCATTTCTGACAATACAATTTTATTTCATTTATTGTATTTTGACAAGTTTTTATTTATTCATTTTTCGTTTTGGTTATTATATATATTTTTTTTATTTTTTTCTATTAGGATGAGTAGTCAGTTGAATAAGATAATTATGAAATAATTGTTTTTTATATTCGAGATTATTTACATTTGATATTTTATAAATTAAAATATACAAAAAAGGAGGAATATTCTTATGATTTGTCCTAATTGTATAGCAAAGATATCAGACTTTGATGAAAAATGCCCAGCATGTGGTGTTGATTTGAATGATTACGAAACCGAAAAAATAATAGATGAAAATAATAAATCTTCTACATCAATAACAATAGTTAAAAGAATCCTTATAGGAATCTTGGTAATCGCTACTATTATAATGCTATGCTTTGGATATATTTATATAGCTATAATTAGCATTGCCTCATCTATTATAATTTGGATAGCTTTAACAATAGAAGTAAAAAAAATAGATTTATTGCAAGAAATAAGCCAAAAACTAAATCAATAGAAAGTTGAAATACTTTTATTTCAGCTTTCCATTGATTTTTTTCTTTGATTTTCTAATTAAATTTTAGTACTTTAATATCTTTCAAATCAATTCCATACTTCTTATAAACACTATCAACATCTAAAGTTGTAACTTTATCTTTTGGCAATTCTAATATTTCTAACGTATTCATTACCTCTTCTTCATTTTTCCCTTCAATTTCGACATAAGTAGGAATCATTGGCCATGAATCTATGTCTATTTCTACACCATTCAAAATATACTGAGTCCTTTTATTTTCTTGATATCCTCTACTCTTAATTCCCATATTTTCTAATAGTTCATTTGTCTTTTCAAAATCAGAAACTTCTACTTCTAATTCTTTTGTACCATCTATTGTTGTCTTTACTACATTTTTATATGTAAGTGTTGTTTTTCTTCCATTTGTTCTTAATCTAATCCATTTACCATCTTCCTTTGGAATTATGTCATAAACATATCTTTTTTGTTCATTATCGCCTTTAAATTCTGCACCTAATTCTTCTAGCTTTTTTATTAATTTTTCTTTATCAATTTCTAGTACTCTAATTTCATATTCAGTATTCATATCTTACTCCTTATATTCCTATTTAGCTAACACATTATTGACTAATAAGCTTTTTTCACTTTTCATTATTATAGAACAGGGAAAAACAGGGATTTTAGGACCGTCCCCAAATCCCCCTAAATCCCTGCTAATCCTAGATATCATACATATTTTTAGCTGTATAATGTGTATGTAAATATTTATGAGCTACTTCGCTTCCTGGTTTTTGTAAAAATTCTTCATACATTTGCTTCATTACTGGACTTTCGTGTGATTTTCTTATTACACTCTTTTCATCTATTGTATATAAAGCGTCTGCTCTTAATTTTCTAACATCAACTTCACTTCTTATCTTAGAACTCTTTATTGGTTGGCCTCCACCCATTACACATCCACCTGGGCAAGCCATTATTTCTACAAATTGATAATCTGCTTTTCCTTCTCTTATCTCATCCATTATTTTTCTTGCATTACTTAAACCACTTACTACAACTGCTTTAATTTTCTTACCAGCAATTTCTACAGTTGCTT
The DNA here is from genome assembly GCA_001916005.1 of Clostridium sp. 26_22. Taxonomy (GTDB): domain Bacteria; phylum Bacillota; class Clostridia; order TANB77; family CAG-508; genus CAG-269. The sequence goes on along the minus strand of MNRP01000037.1, from coordinate 14,257 downwards.
CTTTTCTACCTTTACCACCTCTTACAGCTTCATATTCAAATTGAGGTAAGTCTTTACCTTCCAAAGTATCTGCTGCAGTTCTTAATGCTGCTTCCATAACACCACCTGTAGTTCCAAAAATAGCGCCAGCACCTGTAGCTTCTCCCATTGGCTCATCAAACACATCATCTTGCAATTGAGTAAACTCAATATTTGCTTGTTTTATCATTCTAGACAATTCTCTTGTTGTAATTACATAATCAACATCACGAAGACCATCAACTTCCATCTCTTCTCTTTGACACTCATATTTTTTAGCAATACAAGGCATAACAGAAACCATACATATTTTCTTTGGATCCACATTATATTTTTTGGCATAATATGATTTAACCATTGCTCCAAACATTTGATGTGGAGATTTACAGCTTGATAAATGTCCTAATAAATCTGGATAATTCTTTTCTGCAAACCTTACCCAGCCTGGACTACAAGATGTAATCATTGGTAAACATTCTTGTTTAGAAAAACGATCTATAAATTCATTCGCCTCTTCCATAATAGTTAAATCTGCACCTGTATTTGTATCAAAAACTCTATCAAATCCTAAACTCTTTAATGCAGAAACCATTTTCCCTGTTGCATTTGTTCCAATAGGCATATCAAACTCCTCGCCCAAAGCAACTCTAACAGCAGGAGCTGTTTGAACAACAGTATAAATATCTGGATCTTTTAAATTTCTCCAAACATCTTTAATATATTCTTTCTCCTTCAAAGCCCCTGTCGGACAAGCCTCTATACATTGACCACAAAAAGTACAGTTAACATCATTTAAACTATGGTCACCAACTGTAGAAATAGAAGATTCAAAACCTCTATTAATACAATCTATAGCTCCAATTTCTTGTACATTTTTACATGCTGCAACACATCTTCTACATAAAATACATTTGTTAAAATCTCTCATTATTGCAGGTGATTTATCATCTACTTTATGTTCTGTCATTTCACCTTCAAATTCAACATGTTGGACATTAAATTTCATTGCTAATGCTTGTAACTCACAATTACCATTACGACTACAAGTTAAACAATCACGATGGTGATTAGAAAGTATTAAATCTAGTATAACTCTTCTAGCTTCCATAACTGCTGGTGAATGTGTATGCACAACCATTCCTTCTTCAACTTTCTGAATACAAGAAGTTGCAAATCCTTTTCTTCCATCAACTTCTACAATACACATTCTGCAATCTCCAACTTCGTTAATATCTTTTAAAAAACATAATGTAGGAATATCTATATTAGCTTGTTTAGCAGCTTGCAAAATAGTTGTACCTTGTTTTACTTTAACTTCTTTATCATCAATTTTTAATGTTACTAAATTCTCTTCCATCTTAATTCTCCCTTCACTTGGACTTAGTAAATTCGTTCTTATAACAGCCTTTTCGTCTTACTAGTTCATAATAGCTTTAAATGGGCATTTATCAACACAAGTACCACATTTAATACAAACATCTGGATCTATTTTATGTGGCTGTCTTGGCTCACCTGTAATTGCATTAACAGGACAATTTCTTTTACAAATACCACAACCTTTACATTTTTCTGGATCAATTTCTATATTTGCTAATGCTTTACATTGACCAGCTCTACACTTTTTATATTTAATATGCTCCATATACTCATCTCTAAAATATTTTAGAGTACTTAAAACTGGGTTTGGAGCTGTTTGACCAAGTCCACAGATAGCAGATTTCTTAATATTTAGTGCTAATTTCTCTAATTTATATAAATCATCCTCATCAGCTTTACCTTCACACATTCTATCTAATATTTCTAACATTCTCTTAGTACCAATTCTACATGGAGTACATTTACCACAGCTCTCACTAACTGTAAAGTCTAAATAGAATTTAGCAATATTAACCATACATTTAGAATCATCCATAACAATTAGTCCACCAGAACCCATCATAGAACCAATATTTGAAAGAGATTCATAATCTATTGGAGTATCCAAATGCTCTTTTGGAATACATCCACCAGAAGGACCACCAGTTTGAGCAGCTTTAAACTCTCTACCATTTGGAATTCCTCCACCTATATCAAAAACTATTTCTCTTAAAGTAGTTCCCATTGGTACCTCTACAAGTCCAATATTATTTACATTTCCACCTAAAGCAAAAACTTTAGTTCCTTTAGATTTTTCTGTACCAATACTTGCATACCATTTAGCACCATTTAAGATAATTCTAGTAATATTTGCATATGTTTCAACATTGTTAATTAATGTTGGTTTACCCCATAAACCAGAATTTGCAGGATATGGAGGTTTAACACGTGGTTGACCTCTTCTTCCTTCTATAGATTCTAGAAGTGCTGTTTCCTCACCACAAACAAATGCACCTGCACCTAATCTAATTTCTATATCAAAAGAAAAATCTGTACCAAAAATATTTTTTCCAAGTAATCCATATTCTCTTGCTTGATCTATTGCAACTCTAAGCCTTTGAACAGCAATAGGATATTCTGCTCTTACATAAATGTATCCTTTATCTGCACCAACACTGTAACCTGCAATCTCCATAGCTTCTAGTACACTATGTGGATCACCCTCCAAAATACTACGATCCATAAAAGCACCTGGGTCTCCCTCATCAGCATTACATACAACGTATTTTTGATCGCCTTCAGCTTGCTTAGTAAATAACCATTTCTTACCAGTTGGGAAACCAGCTCCTCCACGACCTCTTAAACCAGATTCAGTAACCTCATTAATTACTTCATCTGGAGACATTGATGTTAAAACTTGTTCTAGCGCTTTATATCCATCAAAAGCTATGTACTCATCAATTTGTTCTGGATCGATAATACCACAATTCTTTAAAGCAATACGCTTTTGCTTTTTATAGAAATTAAGCTCATCTAAACGATTAACCATTGTATTATCAACATCTTTGCAAAGTAGTCTTTCTACAATTTCACCTTTTTCTATATGTTTTTCTATAATTTCTCTGCAATCCTCTGGAGTTACCATAGCATAAAAGGTATCCTCTGGACGAATTATAACAATAGGTCCTTTGGCGCATAAACCAAAGCATCCTGTTTGAATAACTCTTACATTTTGGATACCTTTTTCATCTATAATCTTTCTAAAATTCTCTATAATCTCTGGTGATTTTGAAGACGTACAACCCGTTCCTCTACATACTAAAATATGTTTTTCTCTTGTATCTGCTTTGATATTTACTCTTAAGTCCAATTCTTTTCTTTTTTGTTCTCTTATTTGGTGAATTTCTTCTAAAGTTTTCATACTTTTCTCCTTTCGATATATTAATCCATCTTTAGTTTTTTGTGTGAAGCTTCAGTTTAGTGATTGTTTAATTTAGCTTTTCTTTTAATTTTGCCAGGTTTTTAGATAATCCTATAACTTCTATTGGTATTTCAATTAATCCATCACTTGTAGCTACATAATTTTTTATCTTTATATCTTTTAAATCCATTATATTTTCTAATTCTTTTACTACATAATGTAATTGTACACAATGTGGTGATTTATCTACTGTTACAAATGTTAGTTCTTTACATTTTTTTCTTGCTACCATCCCTGCAATTTTTGTAATAACCATATTTAAATGTGTATCTTCTAGACATACATCATAAATATTTTCTGAAATTTCATTTAATTCATTATATATTTTAGGAAACATATATTCCAAACAACTTCCAATTATTATCATTTTTTCTTCTACATCAAAACAGTTTGTTTTTAATAAATCTTTTTTCAAAATGTTCCTCCTTTTGAAGATTAACTATGTTGTCGCTACAAAATAGTTAGTATTAGTCTTCCTTTTTCATATATTCATCTAATACTTCATCTAGTTTCTTTACTGTAGCTTTACCATATACTTCATTATTTATAGTAAATACAGGTGCTAAACCACATGCTCCAACACATCTTGTTGCATCAATAGAAAACTTACCATCTGGAGTAGTCCCGCCTTCATCTATTTTAAGTCTTTCTTTTAATCTATCTAATAAAGCTTGTGATCCTTTAACAAAGCAAGCTGTACCTAGACATACTGATATATTATATTTTCCTTTTGGTTCTAGAGTAAAACGAGAATAAAATGTTATGACACCATAAATTTCTGCCATTGGAATTGATAAATAATTAGAAATTTCAATTTGTGATTGTTTTGGAATATAACCATACTTTTCTTGAACTTCATTCAAAATTTGAATTAAATTTGATTTGTCTTGTGAATAATTTTTAAGTAATTCTTTCATTTCGTTAGATAACTTTTCGTCCATACAATTTTTTTCGCACATATTTGCCTCCATTCTGTCATAATTATTCTTTCTGTATTGTTTTTAATGTGTAGCTATGACATTCGAATATATATACTTATACAGTATATGATACTATGGCTCATTATATCAAAAGAAATTTATTTGTACAATAAAATACTGCAATTTTTGTCGATAAAATAACTTGTTAAATATAAAAAAACAAGCTTAAATATTAATATAAGCTTGTTATTTTTTTTAATTCTTCAAATAATGCTGTAATAAACCTAAAAGAACTACTTGTTATAAATGATAATAAATTTATAGCAATTACAGCTGTAAGGACAATACCAATAGCTCCTGAAATAATTCCGATTATCGAAAGAACTTTCTTTCCACTTTTCACACTCGAAACTCCAAATCCAATTGCTATAATGCCACATAAGATCGATATATGAAAAAAGGATGATAAAAGTATTGATAAAATTCCTAATACAATAGATGCTATACTATATTTTTTATAATGCTCTTCTTTAACACTTTGGTAAGGAAGAGCAACTTTTTCTCCATTCTTCATAGTTTACTAATTCCTAGTCATTGTAGTAGTAATAGCTTGATGGATAATCGCTATCTTCGATTGCATCTTTAGCACTATTAAAAATACTTACACCTAACATAACAATTGCTATTACTAATACAATACTTAGTATCATACCAATAACACCTGTAATAATTCCTGCAATTGACATTCCTCTTTTGCTTGATTTCAAACCTATAATTCCAAGTATTAATGCGATAATGCCACAAGGTATAGATACATACCATATACAACAAAGTACAAGTGCAATTATTCCTAATACTAATGCAGCAATTGAGAATCCTTTTTTGTCATTTGTTGGTGTAGTATTAGTTGATTGATTTACCTCGCTTTCAACATTGTTTACTTCATTTTCTTTGTTTTCGTTCATAAAAACTCCCTCCTATTTTTTTCTTTTTGTATATATGTATTTAATTTTATAAATACCGTAATTAATTTCTTAATATTATTTGCTATTGTACTTAATTCATTTGCTTTATAATAATATTAAGCGTTAAAAGTTATAAAAACTATCATACTTATAATTGTAGTGATCATCATCAAAGTCTGAATAATTATTTTGTTCAATTCCATTTGTAATACCTTCAATTAATCCTTGTGTAAATCCCGAAATAATTATCATAAATATTATAAATATAGAAATGATTATACCAATAATACCTGTAACAATTCCTGATATTGACATTCCTCTTTTGCTTGATCTTAGTCCTATAGTACCAAAAACAATAGCCAAAATTCCACATGGTATTGATATATACCATACACAGCAAAGTACAATTGCTACAATACCAAGAACTAAAGCTGCTATACTAAATCCTTTCTTATCTTTTTGTTGCTGGTTTGCTGTTGTATTGTTGTTATTCACATTTTCTTGCTTTTGGACTGGTTGCTCTTCTTTTACTACATTTGTTTCAGTTTTTTCTATAGTTTGATCATTTGCTTCGATATTATTGTTATCATTTTTTATAACATCATCTTTGTTATTTTCGTCCATAAAAAATCCTCCTTTATTTTAATAAACTCTCTTAGGAAATTTTTCTTTTGGGCAAACCTGATTTTATTATTTAAAATCACACTATATATGTATTACTTAATGTCTATTAATTTATTTACTTTTTGTTAAACCTTGGCTGTTTTTTTACTAGACTAGGTTACGTAGTATTCCATATATTACTAGGATTACAGCAAAAATTATAGTATACCAATATTTTGGATATATCCATGTTAAAATTTTATTTTTCTTATTTAAGTTAATTAAATATACTATATTACAAAGTAATAAATAAAAAATGGTTATAAAAAATATTGGATGAAACAAAAAAGCTTCTTTAAAATTACCTTTTAATATATTTTCTACACATCTTGTTCCCCCACAAGAAGGACACTGAAGATTTGTAGCTTCGTAAAACAAACAACTTGGTGTATATTGCATTAGATTACTATTTACCCCAATAATTGCTAGTATTAATATAAAAAGTTCTATTAGTATTATCTTTATGCTTTTTTTGTTCATTCTTTCACCAATCCTACTATAAATAATATAACATATAGTTCGACTATTTTCTACAAAATATTAAATTTTTTATATTTTATTTTAGAATATCTTAATTTACAAGGTAAATTCTTTAGTTTTTGCGATTTTCACAATGTTATTTTGCTTTTCGCTCCAAGAAAGCTTATTATATCTCAATTTTTTTGTGTTTTTTCAAGTTTTTTAAGCTTTTCGACAGTTTTCTACAAACTTTGCATTTTTATTGTGTTACAATTATGTAAAGTAAAGGACATCCCTATTTTTTTCTTCCTTTGCTGATAAAAGATTTATTTCAAGAAAGTATCAATGCTTTATTTTCTTCTGCATTGATACTTTCGCTTTATTGTTTTTATTTCTTTAATTCCTATTATATATAAATTTCGTGTCACTAAACATTTTTATTTAAAAGCTCGCTCAACTAAAATTATTATTTAAAATACTAGATGTTTCAATGTGTGTTTATTTTCATTTCTTATTAAATTATCCAATAATTAGTTAAAATTATTTACTTAATTAGTTGTTTCACTAATTTTATTGTTATAACTGGTACTACATATTTAATCAAAGATATTTATCTAGTTAGCATATTTGTCGAATAATTTTATATGTGCTTGTACATAATCTTAATATAGAATTTAATTAGTATACATATTCAGTGAATGTCGTATAACTTTATTAGCTAAACTCACATAAAAAAGAACAGTTTCATCTTTAGCTAATTATCTCTTTTTTGTGTTATACGGACTGACTTTAATTCAAACTATATTTAGTTAATATAGTAATGCTTTGGCAACTATGAGCATAATTAGATCTAATGGAGGTATCTTATGAATTCTTTTTGGCTTGATTCTATAGAAAATAAAAATAAGTTTAATAAATTAGAAAAGGACATATCTACTGATGTTTGTATAGTAGGTGCTGGTATTTTTGGACTTACTTGCGGTTATTATTTAACAAAACAAGGATATAATGTTGTTCTTTTGGAGAAAGAGAAAGATATTGCCAGTAAAACAACTGGGCATACTACTGCAAAAATAACAAGTCAGCATAATCTTATATATAAATATTTAATTGACTCTTTAGGTGAATCTATGGCTAAGAAATATTTGTACGCAAATCAAGATGCCATAGAAAATATTTATCAGATTATAAATGATGAAAATATTGACTGTGATTTTGTAAGACAAGATAGTTATGTTTATACTAATAATTTGGATGAATTAGAAAAAATTAAATTAGAAAATAAAGCTGTAAATTCTCTTGGGTTTAAAAGCGAATTTGTTACATCTCCTCCTCTTCCCTTTAATGTGTTAGGTGCTTTAAGGTTTCCAAATCAAGCTGAGTTTAATCCTATAAAATATGCGTATGGATTGGCAAAATGTATTACTTCTAATGGTTCTAGTGCGATTGATGGCTTAGTTAATGCTGGTTCGGTTGGTTCAGTTTCTGTTGGAGATGGCATCGTTGAAAATAGTCCAGGTGGTGCTAGTTTAAATCTTGCAAAAGGTACAGGTGAAATTTATACAGATACGCTTGTTCAAAATATTAAAAAGGAAAATGATGAGTTTATAACATCATGTAAAGATTATGTCGTTAGGTCAAAATATGTAATACTAGCCTCTCATTATCCTTTTATTGACCGTTTAGGATATTATTTTTTGAAGATGTATCAATCAACATCTTATGTAATTGCTGTAGATATTGGAGATAAAACTTTTGACGGAATGTATATAAATTCCAAGCAACCTACTTTTTCATATAGATTTGCAAATTTTAGTGGTTCTTGTGGAAAAAGACTTTTGTTAGTAGGTGGTGCAGATCATAAGACTGGAAGCAAAATAGATTTATCAAATGCTTATAGTATTTTAGAATATGAAGTAAGAAAATATTATCCAGATTGTAAAGTTTTGTATAAATGGAATACGGAAGATTGTATTACGCTTGATAAGATTCCTTATATTGGTGAATTTTCCCACTTTATGCCTAATATGTATATTGGTACTGGCTTTAATAAATGGGGAATGACTTCTTCGAATGTTGCTGGTAATATTATTGTTGATAAAATTTTAGGTCGCGAAAATGAATATGAGAATGTATTTAAAGCTACCAGATTACACCCTATTAAGAATAATGTGGAACTTGGTAATATGATAAAAGAAACTACTAATTCTTTTGTGATTAATAAATTTAAGGTACCTGATGCTGATTTGGATGTAATTGAAGATAATTCTGTCATGTCAGGAAGTAAAAAAGCTGGTAATTTTGAAGAAATAAAAAATGACTCAGGACATGTACTTAAATATAATGGGCAAACAATTGGAATTTATAAAGATAATGATGGAAAAATTTTTGCTGTTAATCCTATTTGTACACATTTAGGTTGTCTCCTTAGTTGGAATAATCTTGATAAGACTTGGGATTGCCCTTGCCATGGGTCTAGATTTGATTACAAAGGACATCAATTGTATAATCCTGCGATTAGAGATTTAGATGTGATAGATTTGAGTTAATATAATTCTATTGACTCAATAATAAGACATAAACCGCAAGAAATAACTCAAATTATTTCTTGCGGTTTATTGACTTTTCGCACTTATAACTGCACATGCAAAAACAAAGATTTCAACATTCATTTACTTTTATTTTTGACCATTGCTGGTATTTTTACCAAATTATTTCTACTTCTTTTGACAATAATTATTTATATAACATATCATCTATTAACATTTTTATTTTTTCTTCAGGAATTGAGTTTCTAATTAAATCTTTATGTGCTTTTATCGTATTAACTAATCCCATCATTGCTCTAATACTTAAATTAGATTTTTTAACTATATATGTTAGTATTTCTTTATTTATTTCTATATTTTCATCTTTTATTTTATTGACTAAAATAGCTTGTCTTGTTTTATATTCTTGCATAGAAATATTAGCCAATACTCCATTTGCAAATCTTGTTTTTAATCTTTGTGATGACACAATAAAATTGTTAATTTTACAACTACTTGCTATAACAAGTTTCTTTTGATTATGATATAAAAAATCACATACATTAAGTACTACTTCTTCAATTCTTTCTTTTCCCACAATAAATTGAATATCGTCTATTAATAAAAAATCAATATTTCTATACCATCTTCTAAATTGTTCATATTTTTTCTTTTTTATTGAATTAATTAATTGATTTGTAAATTCTTCTGCTGTTAAATATACAACATTTTCATTAGGAAAATCTCTTGTTATTTGGTTTACAATCGCATACATTAAATGTGTCTTTCCAACACCAACATCTCCATATATAAAAAATAGATTATAGCTCATCTTCTTTTCGGCTACACTTTTTGCAATCTTATAAGCAAATTCATTATTCTTTCCTACTACAAAATTTTCAAAAGTATATTTTGACATTATTGTACCTTCTAAGTCTATTGTCATTTAATAATCCTTCCATTCTCGATATTTTTAATTACTTTTATTATTTCATCATCATTTAATGGTACTATATTATTTTGAAAATTTTGTTTTTCCCATAATCTGAGATTGTTTTTTTTATCATAATCTATTAACTTATATAACCCTAAAAATTTGTACTGTTCTTGTTTAACTGCATTTAATTCTTTGACAATTAGGAATACATAAATTACATTCGTATACAAATCTCCTCTATCAATAATTTCTTCAAACCATAACCTTCTACTTTCTGAAAAATACTTTTTATTTTTTATTTTACACTCTAAAATATCAAGAGCAACAATGTCTTGTTTATTATTTCCATTTTTAAATCTTTTACTTTTATTTAAAATATCTTCTTTTATAATTCGCTTATTTATTTTATCTATTATTATCTCTTCTTTCTCCAAATCATTTTTGCTATTGTAATTTTTTAGTATCAATTTATTAAAACAATTATAAATATTAGCTTTATTTATAAAAATAGTACCTTCTATTAATTTTTCTTCTTTGATTATATTTTCTATACAATCATTCTCTTTTGATAATTGATTATCCATATTTAACATCATTTTTTCACACTCCATTTTAGTAATATATTTTTATTTCTTTTAAATAATCATTTAGTATATTTAAAATTTCTTTTATTTCTGAAAGTGTATATTTATTAGCATCTATATTCTGTCATACTTTTAATATCATTTTGTTCAACAACATAGAAAAGCATCTTGAATTAATTCTCTTGCTAATATATTCAATTTTTTAAAAATTGTATTACGGTAATAAAATTTTATCAATATGCTTGGTCATATAATGTACATTATCATAAAAAATAAAAGTCTTGGAATCTATACTGAACCCAAAGCTTTTATTTTTTTGACATTTCGTTATATAAATTTCTTTATGTATTATATTTTTCAAATGCATTTTTCACAATTTTCTTCATTTCTTCTCTTAAGTGTAATGGTTTTTTTACTTCCACTAAATCTACATTTCTCATTGCCCACATTCTAAATCCCATAGAATTTGTATCAACAATTAGTTTAAAATGATCATCATCTTTTGGTATTTTTTTTATTGTAACATTTCTTCCAAAAGTCTCAAATATAGTATCTAAAAGCCATATATGACATATTGCTTCAATTTCCTCTTTTTCTCCTCCAAACATTTCTGTGGATGATTCTGCAAATTCTTTAATATCACTTTTACTTTTCTTAATTTTAATTTTTTCATCTAAAATTTGTATATTTCTTATTCTATCTAGCCTATAATTATAAAATTTCTGTTGACCTTCTTTTATTGCAATCAAATAAAATTCTTGTTTATTATAGACAATCGCATATGGAGAAACTATAGGTGTACTTACTATTGTTTTCTCTAATTTGTTTGTTATTACATACTTCCAATATTCAAATTTAATTTTATTATTATAATAAATACTATCTGAAATATCTTCAATATTTTTTATTACTTCTGCGTTTTCTGTTTTATTATTAACAGAATAAATCTGATAATCTTTTAGTTTTGCATTTTCATATACCGTTTGCATATTTTTACATTTTTTTATTATTTCTTTTGCTACACTTGGAACTATATAATTTGCATAACTAAAATTATCAATTATTGCTCTTATTTCTCCTGGCTCAAACTCAGTAGCTGGATCACGATTTATATAATACCCTTTTCCGTTTTCGTCTCTTGTACTAATATCATAATTCAATTTATATTTTAAAAGATTTATGTTTCTCCTAATTGTTCTCGGGTCTATTTCTACATTATATATTTCTGCTACTTTTCTTTGAATTTCTACTGCTGATAACTTATGGTCAAAATCACTATATTTTTTTAATACATTTAATATGTATAATATATTTCCATTTTTCTCATATAAATCCATAATCTTTTATCTCCTATTTTAATTATTTTTTATAACTATCTTAACAAGTAAATTTCCTTTATTTAATTTTTTATCCTCATTTCCTTCCCCATATATTAATATTGATTGACCTTGTTTTATTTCTTTTGGTATTTTAACTCTTATTTTTACTTTTTTATTTTTCAACTTATTTTCTTTTTTATCAAAAAAATTTCTTTTAATCTTAATTTCTCTTTCACAACCTTTTTTTGCTTCTTCTTTACTAATTTTACAAGTTCCTTCTATATCTAAAACATTAGATTGATATCCCTGATTTTTTTCAAAAATCTCTTTAAAAAAATCTCCTAAATCTTCAAAATTCAAATCGTTAATTTTTTTCTTGAAATCATCATTAGTATTTACTTGTTCTTCATATTTTTTTATGCCCAAATCTTTTTCTATATCTTTTATAAATTTTTCTTTATCTATCTTCATTAAATTTACTCCTTTTTTAACAAGTATTTCTAGCCTTTTTTTACTTTCTTTATATTGACATTTCCAAGCATTATTTACTTAATATCTGTTTAAATTTCATCCATATTTTTACCATTGCATATGTGTCCAATTGGCAATATACTAACAATCCATTTCTTATTTCTTTTTGCTTTTCTTTTGATTTTCCTTTTAGACTTAAGAACGCTTCGGATGCTTCTTCACCATTATGTACTACTGGTAGATTATGATAATCAAGTTCTGAATCCTTTTGGTACAGTGCTGGCAATACATACTTAATTGAAGCCGAACCTTGCATTTCTTTAGTATAATATTTTCTTTGTTTAAACGGTTCTAGGAAATCTATCATATTACAATTTATTCTTTCCAGTTCATCTTTTAAATCTGGGTACATTTCTGCAATTTCTCTGTTTCTTGCTGGTTCAAAAGCTCTGTTATAAATAATAACACTCCCATTATCAGGTATATCTTTTATTAGATTTTCTGCAAAATGCCTAATAAAGTCTTTATCCTCTATTTCTGCTAAAAATTCTTTATGTTCTATTGCTGCTCCTTCTTCTTTTATAATATGTAATGAATACTGAAAAGGTAATTGTTGATATGGCCTAGTTCCATCTATTTCTGGAATAGCTACTTGGTATGTTTCGTAGTCTAAAAAATATAGTGGATAATTCAAAGCTTTTATTATCTCTTTGATGTAATCTTTATCTATTTTAGGTTGTAAATTATTTAATTCAAAATCTATTTGTTCTAAATATTTAGGATTAATATTTTCATTTTGTAGGTCATTAAAAGAAATTTTTCCATCATAATATTTTTCAAACTTCTTATCTAAATGCATGCCACCTTTTATATCAAATACATTTGGTTTAGGTAAATATCTTGTGCAATATTCCCAAAATTCACATTCATATGGTTTAAAGCATTTTATTCCTATATCATCTTTTGGTTCATTGTCCATGTGTTCTTCCATATATTTATTCAATTCATATATATTATTCTCTATTTCTTGCTGCTTTGATTTCGCAATTTCAGTTACATCCTCGATGTTAAATAATTTATTTAATTCTAAATTTCCTTGTTTTACATATTTATTATTAATATATACAATACATGCTTTCTTTATATTAAATTCTAAATTATTTAATATATAATATTGATAAGAAACATCATCTAAATAAATGTCACTAATTTCCGTAGAACTTTTAACTTCATAAATTTCAACACCATCTATATCATTTTTTAATATATCAACACTACAAAAATTGTTGTTATAATTAAAAGAAGCTTCTGTTATAATATTAGGTTTATTTTTTAATAACTTTTTGGTTTGGTCAATCATAATATTAAGATTTTCATTAAAATCTATATTTTCATATTTTCCAAATAAACCTTTTGCAAGTTGTCCAACTTTTGTTCCATTTTCTAATACTATATCTCTCGCTTTTTGAATTGCATATTCTGGTTTATATTTTTTTAACCATATTATTTTTTTACATTGCCTTGCCTTGCAATATCTTGACTTTGATAAATATATATTATTCATAATATTTTATTTTTTCCTCCAGATTTTTTGATGTTTTTTTATATTTTATATCATTAAATCTATGATAATATAAGTTGGATGGTCACGGGATGGTTGTATTTTTGATGTTTATCATTTCTATTTTATTTTTAAATAGTATATCATATTTTATTGCAATTAACTAGTTATTATGCTTTTAGAAATTAATTTATTAAAACTCGTTTTTATTTCTATTTCATAATAAATATCATTTTATTAAATTACACTATTTTAATATGCTTTCTCCAAACTTTATGAAATTTTATTTTTATGTTTTTTAACAGTACACAATTACTTTTTAGTAATAAAGGTCTCTATAAGTTGCTTTAACAGAGATTTTTCAGTGGGTTTGTAGGTAAAGTAAAAACTTACGACCTTCGGGTTATGAGGACAGAAAGTTTTTTTAAAGAAAGCATTTATTTCCAGTCTTTTGGAAATTTATTTTTTAGACTTTCCCTTTATTTTCCCTTTATG
>MNRP01000015.1:13294-15520 GCA_001916005.1 Clostridium sp. 26_22 | reverse complement strand
CTGCATCTTTTACCATATCATCAGTAATATTTGTAACTTCCACAACTCTTTGTGGTATTGGTTTTTCTGGATTTACAAAACAACTAAATTCATCTATTACTTCCCCATTTTTAACTTTCATTATCCCAACTTCTGTTATCTTTTCTGTCACTGCTGAAAAACCTGTTGTTTCTAAGTCTAATACACAATAAGTTGTATCTATAGATTGTCCTTTTGCATTTGTTACTGAATTCTCTTTATCTGGTGCAAGATATGCTTCAACCCCATAAATCACTTTCATATTTTGATTATCTCTTCCAAGCAATTTATGTGCTTCTGGAAATGCTTGAACCACTCCATGGTCCGTTATTGCTATTGATTTCATTCCCCATTTCATTGCTCTTTTTATTAATTCTGTTGCTGATGTCATTGCATCCATTTGGCTCATTTTAGTATGCATGTGTAATTCTACTCTTTTTACTTCTGCATTATCTTCTCTTATAGTTTTTGATAATGGTTCTGATACAACTATTGTATTTGCCATTATAGTTAACTCATTTGAAAATGTATCCATTTGAGCTCTTCCCGCTAATTTTATTGCTTTTGTTCCTTTTAATCTCTTCACAATTAAAATTACTTTTCCAGATTTAGTTTCTTTATCTTCCATTGATTGAATTTCGCCATCTATACACACATTACCTGATTCTGGATTTAGGTCTGATATTTTTACGATTGGATCATTTATGCTCATTGATGAACCTAAAATTAATGGTGTACTATCATCCTCTTCTGGAAGTGGTGGCATTCCTTCATCAGATATTTCTGCAATTATATTTGTCATTACAGTTATATCTCCTGCATAACTATCAAAGCCAGCTTTTCCTGTCGTCTTTATTGCTTTTGCTGATTTTATTTTTTCCAGTACTTCATTTCCTTTCGCTCCATCTTCTGCAAATGATTTACATGTAATTATTCCTGTACCATCATATATTTCATAGATTAACATTCCTTTTCCAGTTTTTGTTTCTCTACATTCGCTATTTACAATCCTTCCTTCTAATGTTATTCTTCCAGAATTAGCATCTATGTCTTTAATCTTCATTTTCTTTTCTTTAGCTTTTGATGGTTTTCCAAAAATAATATTTTGTGCTTGTGGAAGCTCTTCCATTTCTGGCATATACCCTAATTCCGCTTCTGGTGGCATTGCATAATCTGCATCATTATATGGTCCTTGTGTAATTGGTGGCATAGTAGTTTCTAATACTGGTTGTTGTCCATCAGTATCAGTTATGCCATATTGTGTTTCATTATGTGTACGAATTGCAATTTCTCTCATAGCTTCATGTACTGCTTGTTCTTCAATCTTTTTCTTCTTTTCTTGAATCGCTTTTTCTTCTTTTTCTGCTACTTTTTCTTCTATATTTACTATATATTTTTTTCCAAACAAATTAAATATTACGTTTTCAAGTTCTCTATCTAATTTCCTTGCTTTTAAGAAATCTGCTCCTCTAATCTTCATATACACATTTATTTTATTTTCTTTTACTTCAACTTGACTTTTCAATAATAATAATGGTTTCATTAATGGATACTTATGTGCCATGTAACATATAATATTTTCCCATTCACTTTCTATTGATTTTTTTCGAACTCCTTCTTCATATTGCATTATCATGTGTACTTGCTCAAATCTGAATCTATCTCTTAAAAATTTTTCAAAATACCATATTTCTTTTATCTCTATATATTCTTTTGAATACATCTTTATTTCAAGTGTATTTATTTTTTTTATTAAATTCATTTTTGTTATTTCTGAATCTATAATATTACTATTTGTTTTGTAATCACTAAACACTTTACCTGTTCTTTTTCGAATTGCTTCTGACATGTTTCTCACCTTCTTGTTAGGGACATTTGGGACATTCGGGGTCGGTTCCGTTTTTGCCCTTTTGTTCTTGCCTTATGTTATCATATTTTGATAAAGTTTTCAATATTCGAAAAAGAAAAAGCAATTATTTAATTGCTCTTTCTATTAGCTTATCTAACAATTCAGAATATGTAATTCCTTGTGCTTCAAACAATTTAGGATACATACTAATTTTAGTAAAACCTGGCATTGTATTTATCTCATTAATATAAATTTTATTTGTTTCTTTTTCAATAAAGAAATCTACTCTTGCTAATCCCTTTCCATCAACTGCTTTAAATGCTTTTTTAGCAATTTTTCTTATTTCTTCAATCTGTGTT
>MNRP01000015.1:0-13281 GCA_001916005.1 Clostridium sp. 26_22 | reverse complement strand
CCTCTGCTGGCACTATCTCTCCAACTGTTGAAGCAATAATCTCTTTTCCATCCAAAATAGCACATTCTACTTCTTTTCCTTCGATACCTTGCTCAACTAAAATCTTATTATCAAATTGTGCTGCATTTTCTATAGCCATTTTTAATTCCCCATTATTTGTAGCTTTTTTTACCCCAACAGAAGAGCCTGAATTTGATGGTTTTACAAACATGGGGAATTTTAATTTTCCAGTTATTTTTTCTATATTAAATTCCTCTTCGTCAAAGTTCTCATTTACAATCATATATTTATCTTCATGTTTCTTTATATAAATATATGGTGCTTCTTGTATGCCAGCTTTTTCAAAAATAATTTTCGTATAAACTTTATCCATTCCTATACTTGAAGACAACACTCCACATCCTACATATGGAACTTTTAGCATTTCTAACATCCCTTGTATTGTGCCATCCTCTCCTCCAATTCCGTGCAAAACTGGAAATACTACATCCAAATCTTTTAATGTCCATACTAAATTATAAATTTCTTCTTTTTTATCATTATCCTCTTGAAACCATTTTCCATATTCATTTATATATATTTTATGTACTTCATATTTTTCTTTATCTAAATTCTCTATTACAGATTTTGCTGACATCTCTGAAACATCATGTTCTGTTGATATCCCTCCATATATGATTCCTAATCTTGTCATAATATCACCCATTTCTATATTTTTATTTCTTTTCCATATATATGATTTTAAATTTATATTATTCTTACATTTTTAGTTTTATCAAAAAATCACTTTAATTTCAACTGTTTTCTATATATTTTATTTTTTCAGCAACATCAAAGGGCAAAAATGGAACCGACCCCAAATTGCCCTAATTTTTTTCTAATATAATGCATAAGTTTATATGAGGTGATTTTTATGCCAATTTCTTTAACTAACAAAAAAAAGATGAAAAATGCATTATTTACAGTTTTAATAATTTTTACAGTATTAACTGCAAGATTAGCTTATATTCAACTTGTCTGGGGTGCTGAACTAAGTGAAAAGGCAGGTTCTCAGCAGTCACAAAGCAGATCTATAACTGCAAAACGTGGTATAATATATGACTCAACAGGAAAATATATTTTAGCTGAAAGTTCTAGCGTTGAATCTGTAAGTGTTAATCCTACAAATATACCTATCGAATACAAAGAAAATGTTGCGAAAGCTTTAAGTGATATTTTCGAACTTGATTATGATAAAGTTTTATTTGGAATTTTGAAAGAACTTAGAATGGAAATTGCTCAATTAAATAATATTCCACCATTTATCGTCTTTACAGACGTTTCTTTAAAGGAGATGTCCACATATTTTCCAACAAATGTGGAAAACATGCTTAAAATAACTGGTGTTGGGGTATCTAAATTAGAAAAGTATGGTAAAATTTTTATTGATACTATTTCAAAATATGTAGAAGAAAATAATATAAAAATCCCTGAAAAACTTGATAATATTACATCAAAAGTTTCATCATCTTCCGCTTCTTATAAATCTCAAACTGAAGTTAAAAATGAGACTAAAAAGCCTAAAGAAGATACGAAAATTATAACTTGTAATTTATATAAGGAAGGAAAATCCATTGATGAAATTTGTAATATTAGAAGTTTAACGAGGGTAACTGTTGAAAATCATTTGCTTAAATGTTATGAGGCTGGAATTGATGTTGATTTAGAAAAAGATGTACAAACTCAATATAAAGATATAATTTTAAATGCTATTAAATTAATTGGTATTGAAAAATTAAGGCCTTTAAAGGATGCTTTACCTGAACAGGTTACTTATTTTGATATACATTATTATATTATTAAATACAATAATAATGATATTTAAGTATATATTTTTATTACTTTATAATTTAATTTTTGTAACTAAAAAGAACCATATTGGTTGTTATTCCAATATGCTTCTTTTTTAGTATTAGTTTTTAATTTTTTGACTTTAACTCATATTCTTGTAATATCTTTCCATCTACTCGTTTCAAAATAATTTTATTACCATCAATCATAATATAACTATGTTCTGTATTGCATTTAGGTAAAGAAATTGACCCCGGATTTGCAAAAACATAACCCTCTTTTTCTTGTATAAAACCTTGATGTATATGTCCATATATCATTACATCAAAATCTTCATATGGTATATTCTCTATATTATATTTATGTCCATGTGTAAAATAGTAATTAGTTCCATTTATTTCCATTAAAATATGGTTTTGAAATTTGAACTCAGAAATCATTTCATCAACTTCCGCATCACAATTTCCTTTTACTACTAAAAGCTTGTCCTTTAATGAGTTTAAAATATTAGCAACTTTCATTGGTTCGTACTCTTGACTCAATTCATTTCTTGGTCCATGATAATATAAGTCACCTAATAAAATTATTTTATCTGGATTTTCTCTTTCATTAATTTCTTTTATTTTTTCTCCATAATAGCCTGAACCATGAATATCTGAAATTATTAATACTTTCATTTTTTCCTCCTTGTTTATAATATTAATTTTGAATTTTTATTTGTTCATCTTTTATTAATTCATACCTAATAAGTTCTGTAGAGTCCAAATTTTCTTTATGCATATCTATTCCACTTATTTGATGATTGTCATATGTTGTATAATAATAAATTCCTTTTGTAGCATTGCAACAAGATGTATATATTGTAATTTCGAATTTTCCATTGTCTAATTGACAACATCCTCTTTGTTGGTCTACAGAATTAAGTATATGGAAAAATTGATTTACACTTTCTTTCTCTGTATCTCCTGAAACTGAATTCATTTTAACAAAAGCTACTCTTACAAACCTAGATTGAGAAGATAAGTCTCCTGGAAGTCCTATAGCTCCCATTCCTCTGCTATATTGTTGTAAGTCTAAGTCTTTTGAGAATTTATTTTCCGGTGATTTTGGAGACAGGTTCATATAATTATTTAGTTCAAACATTTGCTTATCAAATGGTGGATTATTTGTTAATACTCCCACTGGATTATTATATATTTTTATTCCTTCCTTTACAGATTCTACGGTAATAGATTCTGTACTATCTGAAATAATCCAATGTAACTGGGCTAGTGGTAAGTTTTCATTAAATGGTTCATTTATAAAGTTCATATTTTCTATTAACTTTTTTGCTTCTTTTACTGTTGTGCATTGGCTAAGAATCCATGGTATGAATTCGAATTGAGCTATGTTGTCGTTGCTCTCTACTTGTTCGTTATAATTGGCGTTTCCGACAAAGTTTAGCCCAGCTATACATAGTCCTTTTTCGTTTATTGCATCATAATATAATGGGTAGTTTTCCGTTACATATGCCATCCCTATTATGGCATAATGATTTTTTATTTCTTTTTGATGTCTGAATTTTATTTCGTAGTTTCTTGGCGTTATTATTATTTCGTCTCCATATGAGAATTCGTAATCTAGTGTTCTTCCAAAGTAGAAGTCTTTTGTTTTGTATGTTACTGCTGTACACATTTGTTTTTTCCTCCTTGTTGTTTTTTATTATTATATCATTTTGAGTGAAAAAAATAAATATTTTTTTGGATTTTGGAATTACCTTCGGGTTATGAGGGTTACATAACATATTTTATGATATATATTGAATTGTATTGTATGCTAGTGATATTAGTGCTTTGGTGGATTTTTATTTAGTGTACATTTTTGTTAAAATTGGGGTGTTTTTGAAAATTTGATCCCCAATTTCTCCCCAAGTGTTACTAAACATATTTTTGTATTTTTATGGTTTTAATTGCAAAATTTTTATTGCAATTGAATTGATATTTTTAAGGAGGAAATTTTTATGGAATTTAATAAAGATAAAATTCAAGATTTAATGAATGAGTGGATAGTTTTTAGAGATGAAGAACTTTGTAAATTAACTAATGAAGATATGAAACATTCTCTAGACTTTGATACTTTTTATAATTCAGTTTTGAAAAATGTTTCTAAAAATAGTGAGAAATTTATGATTAAAAATTTGGACAAGTTTTATGAGCAAATTATGGATTTTACTGGTTATTATAATGATAAATATTATAGGGCCGGTTTTGGTGATTGCTTGAATTTAGTTATTATGAGTCTTGGAGGTAATGGTATTGAGACTAAATAGATATGGTAAATTAGCTAAAAGGTATTTGGAAGAATATAAACCTTTTAAATTTTCTCGTTTGGTTATGGATGGCTCTATTATGGATTATTTATTGGATTTCGAAAATCATTTAAAAGGTTATGCTAATTTGGTTGAAATTGAACTTAAAGAAAAGTATCCTGCTCCTGCTGATAAAGATAGTTTTATTGAACAGGTTAGATATTTGAATATGATTCAGGAGATGGTGGATGAGTTTGTGATGGAAGAGGTTAAGTTGGTGTAGAAAAGCAAAAAGTCGAGATAATTCTCGGCTTTTATTAAGGTCTATTATACTTATATAATTTTCTAGAATTGTCCACTTTTGATCCATCTTCTTTTTTTTCATACGCTTCATCTATCCATTTTTCTAATTCTAAATGTGGATATGTTGGATATTCATACAATTTTGCATAACCAGAATTAATATTATCTTGTAATCTTTCTGGAACAGTTGTGTTTCTACTATTTTTATTTGGAAGAAAAATACCAATTAATCCACTTCTTTTATTGATAGAATCATTTCTTAAAGTTGAAGCTATTTCCCAATCTACATATTTTCTTTTATATGTTTCACTTCCTATTAGCACTATTGTTACAGTAGAGTCTGTTAAATAGTCTTCTCTTATTTTTCTCATTATGTATTCAGGATCATCACTATTAATTGTAGTATCATAGTCATCTCCGACTATTTTCGCTGTAAAAATTTTTTCTTCATTTGCAAACTTATTAACAAATTCATTTACAGCAGTGTCATCTGCATGATAATGAGATATAAATACTTTATGTTTAGCCATTTTTATCACCTCCTTAAATTAATTTTTTTAGTTCTTGAGCAAACTGTACCATTTTTTCATTCGTATTTTTTAAGTCTTTAACTAAATTATCATATTCTTCATATCTTTTCTGAATTTCTTGTGGCGGTACTTTATTATTTTCTTCTTTTTTTAACTCAATATCATACCATCTTCTAAATTTAGCCTGCCATTTTGTTAGATGTGGTCTTAATCCTTCATTTAATGTTTTTATTAAAATATCTTCTAACTTCTCGACATTTTTATCTTTTTTATTAGGTTCTACATTTTTTAGTAGTTCTCTTATTATTTCAAATAATTTATACCACGAATTGTATACTTCTACTATAACATCTTTATCCTCTTCAAATGTTAATCCTACTTTTCTAGTCATAATCTCAACCCAAGTTTTATGTGCAATTTTTGATACTTCTTTATTCAATTCAAGAGTTATATTTCCTATATTCCCTATTTCTATATTTAAATTTACAATTTTAACTTTCTTCCTAAAAAAATAAAAAAGAAGTCTTAAAATTGCTAGCACACAGAATATTAGAATAGCTCCTATTAATAAGTTATCTATTGTTATACTTATAGATTTAGAATGCAAATAATTCAATATATCCATACTTTATGTCCTTTCGTTTTATCTACTTTATTATTTTATCAAAAAATGTTAAATTTTTACATACTTAAAATGCGACAAAATAGTTAAAAGACAACTATTTTGTCGCATTTTGTGTCATTTTATAATTTTCATAAAATTCATCCATATTATTTTTCTTTAAACTGTCTCGAAGTGATTCTATAATTTTAATTTTCTCTTTCAAAGTAATATTTTTACTTTTTAAAAATTTATCAGATATTTTTAGATATTCTTCTTCTGTTATTTTATTTATTTCGAATAAATTATCTAAACTTACTTCATATATATTAGCTAATTTGATTGCATCTGTTATACTCATGTCTCTTTTATTTGTTTCCCAACTTGAAACCTTTGAACGACTTATATCTAATTTTTCTGCTAACTGTTCCTGTGTGATTTTTTTACTTTTTCTTAATTCCTTCAATTTTTCCATTATTATATAGTCCATATATTTTATACCTCTAATTATTTATAACATATTTCCTATGCATTTTTTGTCGAAATTTGTTGCTAAATCTAAAAAAACAAAATAATTCTGTAAAACAATTACATTATTATTTTGTTTTTTAATTAATTATTTTTCATCAAGCAACCAATCCAACACATTTATCTTCTTTATTCCATCAAAGTCTGCATCTAAATCATCATCTAATGTCAAAATGTATTTAGGATAATTATCATTTATTTTCTTCAATGGAGTTAATTCTCTATCTAAAATTTTATTATCTCCTTCATTTTCTCCTCTAGTTGTTAATGCAACTTGATAATATATAGTATTTTCTGGCTTTCTTGCTACAAAATCAACTTCTAAATCATCATACTTTCCTATATATACTTCATATCCTCGTCTCAATAGTTCTAAATACACAACATTTTCTAATATATGTCCCATGTCTCGACCAGAGCCTTGTCCTAACATATAATATCTTAATCCTATATCTATTGCATAATATTTTTCTTGAGTTTTTAAAAACTCTTTTCCTTTAATATCATATCTGTTGGCTTTAAATATTAAATAGCTATCTATTAATGCATCTACATAATTTGAAATTGTATTATATGATGAATTTTTTTCTATTCCTTCAATATTATCACTTATGCTTTTCATACTCGTTCTATTCCCTATGTTGTCATACAAATATTTTGTAACTCTTTCTAAGACATTTTTATCTGTTATTCCTTTTCTTTGCATTACATCTTTAAATAAAATAGTATTATATATTCCATCTAAAAATAAATTTATGTTTTCTGGGTTTATTTTATATAATTCAACTGCTTGAGGAAATGAACTATATCTTAGATAATCTCTAAATTTTCTTGACAAGTCTGTTTTATCTTCAAAGCTTGATAAATATTCTTTAAACGATAATGGCAACATTTTTATTTCTATATATCTTCCTGTAAGCAATGTTGCTAATTCTGAAGATAGTAAATATGCATTTGAACCTGTTATATATAAGTCTACATCTTTATTTATAAATAGGCTATCTACTGTTTTTTCAAATTCGTTTACATTTTGAATCTCATCTAGAAAAACGTATGTTTTTTTTCCTTTTACTAATCTTTCTTTTATATATTCATATAATTTTTTTCTGTCTTGTAATTCCTCATAATCTGCATTTTCAAAATTTATTGATATTATTTGTTTTTCTTCTACTCCAGTTTCTTTTAAGTAATCTTGAAAAATTTCAAGTAGTGTTGATTTTCCACATCTTCTTATTCCTGTGATAACTTTTATTATTTGTTGATCTTTGAAATTTTTTAATATAGATAAATAATTTTCTCTATTTATTCTTTCCATAAATCTCCTCCTAACTATAATAATTATACTATCTTTTATTATTATAGTCAAGTTTTTTCAAAATTATGAAAAAACTTTTGGTTTTTATGATGTTTTTTCAAATAGTTTTTATGTAATTTTTCTAAAAAGCAATAAAATTAAAGAAAATATCAATATTTTTGAGATTTTTTCTCAAATTTTATTGATATTTCCCTATTATTTTTTATTTGATTATGTATCGAAGTTTTATCTGTCTATATACAAATAATTCAAACTTCTGCATAACGTTTCGTTATTATTCGTATTTTATAACACATATTTAGATATAAGCGAATTTATCATTCTTATATCAACATTTGATTTAAAATCAAATTGTAATATATGTCCATTACTAAATGTAAGGATTAGTTCGCTATCTATATCCATAAAGCCGGCTGTTTCTATTCCATAATACTGTATTTTTGAATACGGATATGAAAAATATGCAATTTTTTTACCTGTGACTCCTTTTACATTTACAACAAAAATTCTATTATTAGTAAATATAACCTGATCTCTAATAGTTTTAAATGCACACATTATTTTTTCACCATCTACTAATAATTTCTCAATTTCTGGTCGTACTTCTTTTATTTCTATAGCTTTTAAGTTTAAAAAATTAGAATCTAAATTAATTCCTGTAGAAATATTTGGCATAACATCCCCTCCTTTTTTATTTTTAACAATATAATTATATCATATTTTTAAAAGTCATCTAATTATGTAATATAATATCGAATTTTATTTTGTAATCAAATAAAAATTCAATATTTATTCAAATATACTTTCATATTCTAATGGTACAATATTTTCATATAATAAAGTAAACTGTGAATTTACTTGCTTATAATCATGGTAATGTCCAAAATACCATTTTTTAAATGTACATTTTTCTGAAATCTGCTGTATTTAAATGTACATTTTTCTGAAATCTGCTGTAAATAGTCAGTTAAAATATCTCTTTTATATATTGGATTTATTAATGCTTGTATACTTGTTGGACAACAGTGAGATATGATATAATCAACTTTATAATTTACTTTTTCTAGATTTTTTATTCCGTTTTCCATTTCTTGATTTGTTGGAAGCTCTAAATCCCACCATGAAAAATCTCTAATTCTAAAATATGCTCCTCTTTTACGATACTCATATATTTTTTCTTCTTCATCTAAATTCAATATTCCATCTTGAATATCGTGCGATCTAGCGCCACCAAAAGCAAATATTTTTTTATTATCAATGTCAAAGATTTCTCCTCTCATTAAGTGTAATACTGAATCTCTTATCTTGTGTACTTTTCCACCTTTCCATTCTTCAGTTGGATAATTATATAATCTTGTATAATTTTCATGATTTCCATCTACAAATAAAGTTGTAAAATTCTTGTTATTTAACCAATCTAGTGCTTCTTTTTCTCTCCTACTCTCTTCTTCAAATGTCCATACTCCGCCAAAATCTCCACATATTATTATATAATCATCTTTCGTCATTTCTGATTGTATTGGAAAGTTTTCTTCTGTAAATCTTGAAAAATCACTATGTGTATCGCCTGTAATATATATCATACTTCTTACCTTCTTTTAGAATTCTTCGTTAGAGTATTCTTTTCCAAATCTGCTTGGAGTAAAATACTTAACTTCTCCCTTATCATTTACTGAAAAGATATGTAAACACAAAACTTCTGCTATTTCTTTTGGTATTCTTCTTAATGCAACTTGTGCTGATTCCCAATATAGTCCTAATCCATATTTATATGCATGATTTATTCCAGATATTTTTCCATCTGTTTTGGAAATAGAATATCTTTTTACATCCATTCTTGTTATTATTTGCCCTAAAGCATTTAGCCATCCTTCTCTATTGATTGACTTAGCAGATTTTGCATAAGATTTGCCTTTACACTCGATATAAAAATATTCACTATTTCTTTTACCACCAACTAATTTTATATCAACACCATGTTGATGTAATTCGCTTTTTTTGACTTTTTCTTCATGCCAATTACCATCTTCTTTATTTAGCATAAATTCTATGATTTTGTCTACAATGAACTGCTCTGTGATTTTTTCACTCATTTTAATCAATCCCCTTTAATATATTAATATTCTTCAATCATTCCTTTGCATTGTAATTCTGCTTGTCTAATAACTAATTGAACTGCTGAATCTCTTTTTACTGGTGGATAATCATATTTTATTAATAGTTTTTTTATTTCATATCTCATTCTGGCTCTAGCATCTTTTCTAATATCCCAATCTATTGTCATATTTGAATTTATTGTATCTACTAATTCTTTTGCTATTTTTACTAAAGTTTCATCTTTCATCAATTCTTTAACCTGAGGATCATTGCCTAATGCATCAAAAAAGGCTTTTTCTTCAACTGATAAATTATATTCATTTCCTGCTGCTAGTTCTTTTTCAATTTCGTTTTTTAGATTTATCATTTCTTGTATTATTTTTTCTATATCTTCTACACTTGTTCTTTCATTGTATGCTGTTGCTATTTTTTGAAATTTTGTAGAGAATTTTTCTTGCATAACAATATTTTGTATTCCCACTTTTTCAACATAATCTTTTAATGCCTGATTCAAGATTTCTACTGCAATGTTCTTTTTTTGCATTTTTGCTATTTTATTCATCAATTCATCACTTAGAAGCATTATTCTATTACTATTTTGCACTTTTCCAATTTGTAACATTTCATCATCTTGGATTGCTCTTTCAAGCATTTTTCCAACATGTTCGTTAATTTCTTTGCTATCTATTGTATTTCCACTATTGCTTAACTTTTTTATAAATGATCTAACTGAAATAAAAAATAATATTTCATCCTTTATTTCTTGTGTTAGTTCTCCTGCACATAATGAATATAAATTTTTACAATCATAACTATATTTTAAAAATTCTTTCTTAGTCTTTTCATCTTTTAAAACCCAATCTGCTCCTGCCATAATTATTTCATACTTATCGCTATCTGTTGTTGTAGCAAAATGACTATATATAAATCCATGAAATATATTTCTTATTAATTCGATTTTGTCCATTAAAACTTTAACAATTTCCGTATTGTCTACTACGTTTCCTTGATCACGTTTTGTATAAGTCTTTAATGCATCTATTAACCATCTTTTTAATCCAATATAATCTACAATTAATCCTCCCTGTTTGTCTTTAAATACTCTGTTCACTCTTGCAATTGCTTGCATTAAATTGTGTGCTTTCATTGGCTTGTCTACATACATTGTTCCTAGTGATGGTACATCAAATCCAGTAAGCCACATATCCACAACAATTGCAATTTTGAATTCTGAATTATAATCTTTAAAGTCTTTCTCAAGTTGATGTTTATCTTTTGTAGATCCAATTGCTTTTTGCATTTCTTCATCATCTTTATTATTTGATGTTATTACCATATGTATTTTATTTTTCCATTCTGGCTTTAATTCTAAAAATTTTTTATACATTGTATATGCTGTTCTTCTTGAGTAAGCAACAACCATTGCTTTATTTGCAACTGTATTTTCGATATCACTATAATTTTTTATAATATCTTTTACTATAAGTTCTAATCTATCTGGATCTTCAATAATTTCTTGCATTTTTGCCATTTCTTTTTTAGATTCATTTAATGTTTCTTCATCTACACCTTCATCCTTTTCAAGATATGTGTAATAATCGTCTATTTCATCTAGTATTTTTTGATTTAATCCAACTCTCGCCATTCTAGCTTCATACATAATTGGTACTGTTGCACCATCGAGAATTGCTTGAGTCATATCATATGTATCTATTACATTTCCGAAAATTTCTGATGTTGACTTATCTTTTGTTTCGACTGGTGTACCTGTAAATCCAATATAAGTAGCATTTGGAAATGCTGTATGTAAATATTTTGCAGTTCCGTATTTTTTATATGCTATCATTTTTTCTTTATCGAATTTCATTGTGGCATCTATTCCGTAATGACTTCTATGTGCTTCATCAACTAAAACTAAAATATCATCTCTTTTACTAAATACTCCTGTTTCTTCTTCAAATTTTTGTAATGTTGTAAAAAATATTCCTCCTGATATTCTATTATCAAGCTTCTCATTTAAATCTGCCCTACTCTCAATTTGCACTGGTTTTTGTTTTAGAAATTCTGAACACTGTGAAAATGTATTGAATAATTGATCATCTAAATCATTTCTATCTGTAACTACAACAATACTTGGATTTTTTAATATTTTTATCATATTTGCTGAATAAAATACCATAGAAAAACTTTTACCTGATCCTTGTGTATGCCATAGTATCCCTGCTTTTCCTGTTCTTTCATTATAAGCTTTTTCTGTGCTTTTAATTGCTTTTTTTACACCAAAATATTGATGATATGCTGCTAAAATTTTATTATCTCCACTCCACATTATAAAGTTATTTATAATGTCCATTATTCTGTCTTTTCTCATCATTCCATTAAATAGTGTATTATGAGTTGCCATATTTTCTTTTACGATATCTGTATCTTCAATCTTTTTCCATTCTGAAAATCTACTCCATGGACTTGTTATAGTTCCTGCTCTTGCTTGTGCACCATTACTTACTATTAAAAATTGGTTATAATAAAATAATGTTGGAATGTGTACATTTTGATATCCTTTTAACTGGTTATATCCATCTTCTAATTTTACTTCTTCTCTTGTTGTGCTTTTTAATTCAATAACTACTAGGGGCATTCCATTAATGAACACAATTATATCAGGGCGTTTTTCACTTTCTTCAATAATTGTATATTGATTAATTGCTTTGAATGTATTTATTTCTATATTATTAAAATCAATTACTTTTATTGTTTTGTATCTAGTTGTTCCATCTTCCTGACTTGGAACTTTTATTCCTTCTAATAAATACTGTGTAAATTGTTTATTGTTTAATATTGTATTATTATTGTCCAAATTTTTTATTAAACGGATAACTTCCTTAATGTCTTCATTTGTAATATTTTTATTTAATTTTATTATCGCATTTTCCAAGTCATCATCTAGTATTACATTCGAATAGTTTTCTCTCTCTAATTCATATCCATTTAATGTTTCGTATCCTAAATTTGTTAATAATTCCATTGTTATTTTTTCTAGTGTTGCTTCATCAAACATAATTTGCCCCCTAAATTATATTATTTCATTACTATATTCATAAATTTTTTTCCATTATTATTCATTGTTAAATAACTGTCTTGCCTATTACTCATTACACCATTAATTGTAGAGATTGTTGAAGACTTAAATGTCATACCAATTATTCCTAAAGAATTCAATCTTTCAACTTTATATATATCACTTCTATTAGTTGTATCACTAATTCTCCCTAAATATACTTCTTGCAAAAAACTAAAATCTTGTATAAATAATCTATTAATAATTTCTGAATATTCACAAAAATCATTCCAATTTAATAACTGACCAACATAAGCCTTAAAAACTTTAGATAACATTATGCTTTTTTCTCTATCTATGAAGTTATTTAATAGTAGTATAATTCTCCCTAATTCATCTTCACATTTTTTTGAATCATTTTCAATTCTTTTTTTATATTCTTCTATTTTGTCTTGTCTTATCTCATTTCTATTAAATTCGTTTATAAATACCAATGTTTGTTTCAATAAATTCCTATCATGCACATTCTTTCCAACTTTTAATACTCCTACTATTGTTTTAACTATTGGTATTTCCTTTAGAATTCCATTATCTATTATAGAGTCGATTCCTATTTCTAAATAGTCTTCTATTATATCTTTTGAATCATTAAATAGTGATTTTTCAAAATTTTCTACTAATTCATCCATTTTTTGCTCCTTTTTGTTACACAAATAGTAATTTGTATGATTA
>MNRP01000014.1 GCA_001916005.1 Clostridium sp. 26_22 | reverse complement strand
TATTTATTTTTGAATCTGTATAACCTACTTCTTTTAATTTTTCTCTTACTATTTTTTCTATATCAATTGTTGCATTTGATGTTATTTGTCCTGCAACAACTACTTTATCTTTTGATATAAGAGTTTCAACTGCTACTCTTGATTCTTTGTCTTGTTTTAAGCATTCATCCAATATTGCATCTGATATTAAATCAGCTACTTTATCAGGATGTCCTTCTGTAACACTTTCACTTGTTAAATAATAATGTTTGTATTTTTTCATATTTTTACAAATCTCTCCTTTCTTATTTTTCATATAGATTATTATTTTTATCTAAACATTTACTCCCTACTTTCTCGCCCCAAAATCGATTTTGTGGCGTTTAAATTTAAAAAATAATAAATTACTCGAATCCATATTTATATTAATTTTTTCAGTTTTAATTTTAATAACTTTGTTATAAATAATTTCATATATAAAAAATAAGCCTTAGACTATAAATCTAAAACTTATTTCTAAAATTCTAAATTTTAAAATTTTCTAAAATTCCATATCATCTATCCCAAAATCTATATCATACTTTATTTCAGTTGTCCCATGCACTCTTCCAGTCACAAGCTTTCCACTTTTCCTTTTAAATATATGTGTCTGTTTAGAGCCTGTCATACACATGATAAAAACCAATGTAACTACTGAAGTTTCGCCAATTGTGGGCTCTGAAAAACAATCTGAAGAATTAGTTAATTATCTACTTTCTGGTTTTGAAAACGACCCTAAACAAATTTGGGAATCTAATATTTTTGGAAAAAGTTTACATGAACTTGTTAATGAAGGCTTACAAACTAAACTTTCTAAAATGCCTGAAGAGGCTCAACTTAAACTGCAAGAGACCTTGGAACGTATTGTTAATGAGGGTTCTGGTGGATTGATTTGTATTATTCTTTAAAAAAATGAAATGAGGGAAATGGGGACGCCCTTTTTTTCCCTATGTAAATATTCACTCCATTTATTTTATAAAGTGAAAAAATACATAGGAAAAAAAAGGGCATCCCCATTTCCCTCTCTTTAATTTTCTTTCAAATTTTTTCTTCTTAATTGACCGCAAGCTGCATCTATATCAGAACCCAATTCTCTTCTAATAGTAGCAACAATTCCATGGTCGTTTAAATAATCTCTAAATTTCATAATATTTTCATTAGATGATTTTGTATATGCTCCATTTTCAATTTTGTTAATTGGAATTAGATTAACATGGCATAACATTCCATGTAGTAATTTCACCAATTCTTTTGCATCATCTAAATTATCATTATTATCTTTTGCTAATGCATATTCAAAAGATATTCTTCTATTTGTTTTTGCTATATAATCTTTACAAGCTTGTAATAATTCTTCTATTGGAAATGCATTATTTACAGGCATCATACTACTTCTTTTTTCATTGTTTGTAGCATGTAATGATATAGATAATGTACATTGTATGTTTTCATCTGCTAGTCTATATATTGCAGGAACTAATCCACTTGTAGATACACTTATATGTCTAGCTCCAATATTTAATCCTTTTGGATTGTTTATAATTCTAATTGCATTTACAACATTATTATAATTGTTTAATGGTTCTCCAATTCCCATAAATACTACATTAGAGATTCTTACACCTGTATCTTGTTCAACTGCTAAAATTTGTTCTACAATTTCTCCAGAAGTAAGACTTCTTACAAAATTTATTCCTGTAGAAGCACAGAATTTGCATCCCATTTTGCAACCTATTTGTGAAGATACACATATGCTATACCCATGATGGTAACTCATTAATACAGTTTCTATAGCATTTCCATCAAGTACATCAAATAGATATTTAATTGTTCCATCTTTTGATTCTTGTTTTCTTAATATTTCATAATTACATATTGTATAATTTTCCTTTAGTTTTTTTCTTAAATCTAAAGATAGGTTTGTCATTTCATCAAAATCTTTTACTTTTTCTTGATATAGCCATTTAAAGATTTGCTCAGCTCTAAAAGGCTTTTCACCAATACTTATTAATTCTTTTTTTAAATCTTCTAAATCATAATCTTTGATATTTTTCATTTTTTCTCCTTTCGGTTTATACAAATTCTTCCCATACTAAATTTGCTAAGTCTAATCCTTTATTTGTTAGCTTTATATTGTCTAAATCTATCTCAACTAATTCTTCATTTACTAATTTTTCTAATTCTTTTCTAAATAAGAATATAGGATTTTCTCCAAATTTTGCTTTAAACTCTGAAATTTTAACTCCATCTAACATTCTTAAACCTAGCATCATATATTCTTTTTGCATATCTTCTTTCTTTTGCTTTTCATGTATTGTTTTTATTTCTTTACTTGATTTTATAAGATATTGTTTTAAATCTGTTGTGTTTGAATATCTAACTCCATTCATATATGAATGAGCAGCAATACCAAACCCTATATATGACTTTTGCTTCCAACAGTTTGTATTGTGTTTTGATTCATAACCATCTATTGCAAAATTTGATATTTCATAATGCTTGTACCCATTTAATTCTAAATAATTTTTTGCGTAGTGGTACTCGTTTCTTTCTTCCTCTTCTTCTGGTAATTTTAATTCTCCTGAATTTATCATTTTTTCTATTGGAGTTGCTTCTTCGACAATTAATGAATATACAGATATATGTTTTGGTTTTAAATTTACTATTTTTTCTAAACTATCTTTTAAATCCTCTATTTTTTGATTTGGTATTCCTAACATTAAATCTACATTAATATTTTCAAATCCAACTTCTTTTGCCCAATTATATGTATCTAAGAATTGATTATAATTGTGAATTCTTCCTAATTGTTTTAGTAATTCATCATTTGTACTTTGTAAACCAATACTTAGTCTATTTATTCCACAATTTTTAAACATCTGTAGTTTTTCTTTTGTTACTGTTCCTGGATTTACTTCTATAGTAATTTCTAGTTTTTCTTTATTTTTTATATTTGCAACTTCAAATATTTTTTCTAATATTTCTTTTATATGTTCCTCTTTTATTGATGATGGAGTACCACCACCAATATAGATTGTTGTTATTTCATTATTTTTTAGATACTCTTTATTTTCTTCAATTTCTTGTTTTAATTTTTTTATATAATCATCTTGCATTTCAAAGCTATTTGCATATGATACAAAATCGCAATAATAACATTTTTTTATGCAAAATGGTATATGAACATAAATTCCAATTTCCATTATTTCACCTATATTAATTTTTATAATTCATTCGCTATCTCTATTATTTTTTTCAATCTATAATTTACTCCTGATTTTCCCACTGGCTTTTTTAATAATTTTCCAAGCTCTACTAATGGCATATCTGGATTTTCTAATCTTAAATTAGCAATTTCTTTTAAATTTTCATCTAGCAGATTAAATTTATTTTTACTTTTTAATTTTCTAATTGCCTCTATTTGCTCTACTGAAGCATTTAAAGTTTTATTTAAATTTGCAGTCTGGCAATTAACAATTCTATTTACCTTTCCTCTCATTTCCTTTTGCACACGTATATCTTCGAACTTCAGTACTGAATTATTTGCTCCTAATAGAGCTAATAATTTTGATATTTCTTCTGCATCTTTTAGGTAAATTGAATATTTATTTTCTTGCTCTAATTTTTTACAATTTATATCTAATGATTTTAACATTTTTTCTATGTATATTAAATTTATATTATTTGATAAATTTATCTCCAAATGATAATTATTTTCTGGATTATTTATTGAGCCTGCTCCTAAAAATGCCCCTCTAATAGTAATTTTATTTTCGTTTTTTTCTATTACTTCTATATTTTTATTTTCTATTTTTATACTATCTTTTAGCTCTTCTAAATTTTTCTTTTTTATTGTAATAACAAAGGATTTACCATCAAATTCTATATTGTGGTCAATATTTAAATTTTTTAATAACTTTGAAAATCTATTTATATTGTAATCACTTTCTGTTGCAAATCTAATATTATTACTATCAAGTACACTAGCATTTTTTGAAATCAAATACCCGTATCAATTCGTATTTTACTTCATCTTTTTTTGCTAAATTATTTATTTTGCTTAATTCTTCTTTTACATCTAGTGAAAATGACATATATTCACCTCTTTTATATTAATCTTGTTACAATTATTCTATCATTATTATATAAGTCTTTTTTTGAGTATGTATTTTCAAATTTTTCTTCATTTTCTATTAGTTCTATAACATCTATTTTTTGATCAAATCCTATTTCTAAGCATAAATAGCCTTTATACTTTAAATATTGATATGCATTACTAACTATCTTTCTATAGAAATATAATCCATCTTTTCCACCATTTAGTGCCAATTCTGGCTCCATCTTTACTTCTTTGTCTAGTTGTTTCATAACCTCTTCTTTAATATAAGGTGGGTTTGATACAATTATATCAAATTTTTGATTTTCTAAATTTGTAAATAAATCTGATGAAATAAATGTTATTTGATTTTCTACTTCATTACTTATTGCATTTTTCTTTGCTACTTTTAATGCCTCTTGACTAATATCTACTGCTGTAATTTCAGTATTAGGAAGATACTTAGCTAATGAAACAGCTATTGCCCCGCTTCCAGTACATAAATCTAATATTGTTTTAGCATTTGTCTTTTTAGCTATATTCATGACTTCTTCTACCAATATTTCAGTGTCTTGTCTAGGTATTAATACATTTTCGTTAACAAAAAAATTTAATTTCATAAATTCTCTCTGATGAGTAATATGCTCTAATGGAACTCCTTGTCTCATTTTCTTTATAGCAGAAAAATATTGATTTTCTTCTTTTGCTGTTAATTTATTTAAATCATTTACTATTATATATTGTCTTGGTTTATTTAAAGTAAATTGCATTAATAATCTTGCTTTTAATTTTGGTGTTTCTATATCTGCATTTTTTAGTTCTATCATTCCTTTTTTTATTGCTTCCATTATTGTCATATTACCACCTACTTTCCTTGTATATTTTACCATTTTTAGGTTATTTTTTCAACTTTATTGTGCAAAAAGAAAAAAGATGTTTCCATCTTTTTTACTTTATCTTTCATCTGGTATTATTGGATTAATAACATCTTCAAATTCTTCATCTGATATTTCATACATTTTTTGTAATGTTGTTGCTATTGGTTTACCTTCTCCCTTTTTATCATCCTCTTTTGGTAGTGAACAAGTGTATAATCCATTCTTTTCAGCATAATATTTATATTTCTTTAATGCTTCAATATTATGTTTTATTAATTCTACTTTCATTTGATCGAATGTATCTAAAATTTTTTCCTCATCATCTTGTCTTGTGTGCTCTCTAATTGAAGATCTAATTAAAAAACTATTTAATTCTTTAACACTATCTTTATTATAATCTTCATACGTAGAAACAGAAAGTACATGTGTTTTGTCTTGCATTTCTCTTATTTCTTTTTCTTTTAAATTAACATATTCTTGGAATTCTCTTGTAGCTTTCTCTTTTTCTTCTTCATTAGTTAAATTTCCGTATTTTTGATATTTCTCTGTTATATAATCAGCAACTACATCTTTATAATTTTTTAATACATTTTCATCATCTGCTTCTTCAATTATTTTTGAAATTTTTTCGCCCTCAAGAAAAAGTTTCTTATCTGCATCAGTCTCTTGTCGTTTTAATATCAATTCTCTTCATCTTTTCACCTCTATAGCATTTATATCATACATTACTAATAATTTCAACCTTTACTCTTGAAATCCTTTTCCCAATTTTCCTATTGCTTTAGTTTCTATTCTTGATACATATGAACGAGATATTCCCATCATATCTGCAATTTCATGTTGTGTTTTTGGTTTATGACCATCTAATCCAAATCTTAATTCTATTATTGTCCTTTCTCTATCTTTTAATACCTCTCCCATCTTTTTATATAATTTTTTTATTTTCATTTTCAAATCCACTTCTTCTTCTATATTTCTATCATTGTTTTCTAAGACTTCTTGTAGTGTAACTACATTATCATCTTTATCTTTTCCAATTGGTTCATTTAAATAGACCTCTGCATTTAATTTTTTTATTGAACGCAAGTACATTAAAATTTCATTATCTATACATCTTGATACATATGTACTTAACTTTGAACCTTTTTCTACATTAAAACTATTTATTCCTTTTATTAATCCTATTGTTCCTATTGAAATCAAGTCATCTTGTTCTACTTTTGTATTTGCATACTTTTTCACAACATGTGCAACTAATCTTAAGTTTCTTTCTATTAATATATTTCTAGCTTCTTCATCCCCTGATTTTAGTTGTTCTAAATATATTTTTTCTTCTTGTGCTGTTAATGGTTCTGGAAATAGATTGCTTCCAGATATATAACCAACAGCAAATACTGCTACTTTTAGGAATTGTATAAATCCACTAAAAAAACCTATACTACAAAGTGCCTCTAACATAAATGCACCTCCAAATCTTCTATACAAAATTATATGTTAGAAAAACTTAAAAGTGCATGGACCATTAAATTAAAAATTTTTTAAATTTTAATAAAGTAAGAATAATGTATTTAAAATGAGATAAAATAATATAAACAGTGATTAATTAATTTTTTTTATACTATTTTTGCTTGAATTTATTTTTTTTATATGATAAACTATGACTAGTTAAGGATTAATAAGTTTTTAATTTACCCTGCATAGTGCGTGTAGACAGAATTTTTAGAACCTACAAGTTTGTAAGAGGGGCCAATCTCACAATATGGCGTGCATGCTCACACCTTCGGGTAGTGAGAAGCCCATAAGTATTTTGGTAGGCACCCACCTGTTTCTAGGAGCAGGTCCTTAAAAATTCATCACATCTTACGGCTAAAGCGGGGATTTTTTTATGTTATAAAAAAACGTATTCCACATTATGAAATACGTTTTTATTATTTATGGTAGCGAAGGGGAGATTCGAACTCTCGACCTGCCGGGTATGAACCGGATGCTCTAGCCAGCTGAGCTACTTCGCCATTTGCGTTAACGATAATTATTATACCATCTACTTTATGTTTTTGTCAAGATAAAAATACAAGAAATTTGATTTTCTTGTATTATTTATCATCTCTTTCTTCTCCGTAATCTTTTTCTTCTTCTTTATTTTCTTCTTTATTTTTTGAAATTATTTCTTTTTCGTTTAATAATGTTTTCGGATCAACTTTTAAATCTTTAGTATATGATTTAGACATTTTTCCCATTATAGTATCACATTTATTTAATGTTTTTAATAATTCTTTCTTTTTAGTTTCTGATAATTTTGAATCATTTAAAATTACCTCTTCTGTTGATGCTTCTTCTACTGCTGGTGTTATAAAGCTTCTCCATAAAGCTAATATGTCTATTTTCTTTTCTTTTATTTTTTCTTTTTCCATAGTTTTTAGAGTTACCTCTATTCACCTCTCTTAATATAAATATATACTATTATAACACTTTTTTATGATTAAATCAATAGTTTTTTAGCATTTTATATTATGTTTACTTATTTTAAGAATTCTAATAATATATCTGCACATCTTTTTGCTGCTAATTTTACAAATTCATCAAATACTATAGCATTTTTTCCATTTGGAGAATCTGATATACTTCTTATTATTATAAATGGAATTTTATCTAGATAACAAACTTGTGCAATTGCCGCACCTTCCATTTCTACACAGTCTGCATTAAATTTAGCATATATTTTATCTTTCATTTCTACTGCTGTACAGAAAATATCACCAGAAGCAATTATTCCAACTTTAATTTTATATTCTTCATTTGCTATGTTGTTAATTGAATTTTTGATTTTTTCTATTAATTGTGAATCACTTGAGATGTAATCTCCAACTCCTGTTATATAGCCTTTATCATGTCCAAAAGCTGTTATATCAAAATCATGTTGTATTAATTTTTCTCCAATAACTATATCTCCTATATTTAATAACGGATTTAATGCTCCAGCAGAACCAACATTAATAATTGTTTCTATATGAAAGTTGTCTATCATTATTTGTGCAACTCTTGCTGCATTTACTTTTCCAATTCCTGATTTAACTAATACAACTGATTTGGTATTTATTTTTCCTGTAATAAATGTTAATTTACTTATTTCTTTTTCTTTAACTTCACTCATTATATTTGCAATTTCTTCAAATTCTTCTTCCATTGCAGTAATTATTCCTATTATTTTCATTTTTTCTCACTTCTTTCATATAAATTTATTTTCTGCTGTTATTATATAACTTATTTTATAATTTTTCTATATATTTATATAAAAAAATAAAAATCGTGTAATTAATATCACACGATTTTTGTTTTGAATTATTATTGTAATTCGATAACAGCTCCAACTTCTGTGAATTTAGCTTTTAAGTCTTCAGCTTCTTCTTTAGAAACGTTTTCTTTAACTGTTTTTGGTGCTCCATCTACTAATTCTTTAGCTTCTTTTAATCCTAATCCTGTAGCATCTCTAACTACTTTGATTACTTTTATTTTTTGATCTCCTGCTTCTTTTAAAACAACATTGAATGATGTTTTTTCAGCTGCAGCTTCTCCTCCAGCTACTGCTCCAGCTGCTGGTGCAGCTGCTGCTAGATACTCCAAATTCTTCTTCTATAGCTTTTACTAATTCTGATAATTCTACTACTGTCATTTTTTTGATTTCTTCAATCATTTCTTCTTTACTCATTTTAAATCCTCCTAATTTTTATTATTATGGTTTATAGTACCTCTACTCTATTTTTTTATTTTAATTGCTTATACTAAGCTTCTGCTGTTGTTTCAGCTGTTGAATTCTCTTCTTTTTGAATTCTAACTTGATCAAGTGCAACTGCAAATTTTGAGATATTTGCAAGTAATGCACCAGCAAGCATTGATAATAATGTTTCTTTTGATGGTAATTTTGCTAAAGTTATTATTTCTTCAGCTGTCATTACTTTACCTTCTACAACTCCACCTTTGATTTTATAGAAATCATTGTTTTTTGTAAAGTTGTAAATTGCTTTTGCTGGTTCTAAGTAATCTTCATTACTCATTATAACTGCTGTTGGACCTACTAATTTATCTTCTAAACCTTCGATTCCAGCTTCAGCTAAAGCTCTTTTTGTTATGTTGTTTTTGATAACTGTATATTCTGAATTAGCTTTTCTTAATTCAGCTCTTAAATTTGTTACATCTTCAACATTAATTCCTCTGTAATCTGTTAAAAGTACTAATTTTGCTTCTTTGATTTTGTTAGCTAATTTTGTTACTTCTTCTTTCTTTTGATTTAAGATTTTTTCACTTGCCATTTTTAATTTTCACCTCCAATGTAAAAATATATATTATTTAAATTTAAAAACACTTTTTATAGCCATACCGCGGTTATAAAAAGTGCTTACACTTTATTAATTAACCTCGGTAGGACTTATATTGCCTACTGTCTTTGGCTTTATTTTTAATTATTTTTGGTTAATGAAAATACTTGGTCCCATTGTTGTTGTTATAGCAACACTTTTAATATATTGACCTTTTGCTGCTGCTGGTTTTGCTTTTATTATAGCATTGATTATTGTTTCATAGTTTTCAGCTAATTTTTCTGCTCCAAAAGATACTTTTCCAAATCCTAAGTGAATAATATTATTTTTGTCTAATCTGTATTCAACTTTACCAGATTTGATTTCATTAATTGCTTTTGTAACATCCATTGTAACTGTTCCAGATTTTGGGTTTGGCATTAATCCTTTTGGTCCTAATACTTTACCTAATCTACCTACAACACCCATCATATCAGGAGTTGCAACTACAACATCATAATCAAACCAGTTTTCATTTTGAATTTTTGGTATTAATTCTTCTGCTCCAACAAAGTCTGCTCCAGCTTTTTCAGCTTCTTCAGCTTTTGGTCCTTTAGCAAATACTAAAACTTTTTGTGTTTTACCAGTACCATTTGGAAGTACAACTGTACCTCTTACTTGTTGGTCAGCATGTTTTGAATCTACACCTAATTTAACATGTAATTCAACTGTTTCATCAAATTTTGCTTTTGGCATTTTTTCAACTAAATCTAAAGCTTCTTTGATTTCATATTCTTTGTCTTTTTCAACTAATTTTACGCTTTCTGCGTATCTTTTTGCTAATTTTTTCATTTTTACCTCCTTTGGTTTTAACGAGCCTTCGCTCTCCCAATTTTTTATTTTATTTTAAATATTTAATATTTAACTATATTAGTCTACAACTACTACACCCATTGATCTAGCAGTACCTTCTACCATGCTCATTGCTGTTTCTAATGATGCAGCGTTTAAGTCTGGCATTTTTTGTTCAGCTATAGCTTTAACTTGTTCTTTAGTTATTTTAGCTACTTTATCTTTATTTGGTTTTCCTGAACCTTTTTCTATTTTTATAGATTTTTTAATTAATACAGCTACTGGTGGAACTTTTGTTATAAATTCAAATGATTTATCTTTATAAACTGTGATAACAATGGTTGATTTGCTGTTCTATCATTAAATTCTTTAACGAATTGCAT
Organism: Clostridium sp. 26_22; assembly: GCA_001916005.1. GTDB lineage: Bacteria > Bacillota > Clostridia > TANB77 > CAG-508 > CAG-269. Next base: position 2,908 of record MNRP01000014.1, on the reverse strand, counting down.
GATATTAACACCACTTGAACCTAAAGCTGGTCCTACTGGTGGAGCTGGTGTTGCTTTTCCAGCTTCAATTTGTAATTTAATTATATTTGAAACTTCTTTTTCTGCCATTTTATTGGCACCTCCTCTAATTTTTCATATACTGATTTATTTTTAATTAATTTTAAACTTATTAAATATTTATCAAAAATTATTGAACTTTTTTAACTTGTGAAAATTCTAATTCAACTGGTGTTTCTCTACCAAACATTGATACAAGAACTTTTACTTTATGTTTTTCTTTATTTATTTCTTGAACTGTTCCTACAAATCCTTCAAAAGCCCCATTCATTACTTCTACTTGTTCATTTATTTCATAGTCTACATTTATTGAAGCTTCTTCAAATCCCATATTTCTTATTTCATCATCAGTTAATGGAATTGGATCTGTTCCTGAACCTACAAAACCTGTTACCCCTCTAGTATTTCTTACTATGTACCATGTTTCTTCAGTTACAATCATTTTTACAAGAACATAACCTGGAAAAACTTTTTTTAAGTTTGTTTTCTTTTTTCCATCTTTTATTTCTATTTGTTCTTCCATTGGAACTATTATATCAAAGAAATATTCTTCTAATTCTCTATTTTTGATTGTTTTTTCTAAGTCTGTTTTTACTTTATTTTCGTATCCTGAATATGTATGTACAACATACCATCTTGGATTCATATCATAATCTTTTTGAGACATTTATTGTAAGCCTCCCTTTTTGTGATATATTTGGAACTTAAAACTATTATTCTTCTATTTTATTATTTGTATCAGCAGAATTTTCTTCTACATTTGCTTCTGAATTTTCAGTTTGTTCTACATTATTTTCTTCTGTAGTTTCATTTGATGTTTCGTTAGCTGTAGCAGAATTGCTTACCATTTCTTTTACTTTATTTATTCCATATTTGTTCATAGATTCAAAAGTAATATCTAATACAAATACTATTATTGCTGTAATTAGAACTATTGCTAATACTGCAACTGTATTATTAAATAATTGTTTTGGTGTTGGCCAAATTACTTTTTTTAACTCAGCTTTAAAACTTTTTGTAAAGCTAGTTTTATCTTTATTATTTTTTACTTCTTTTTTAGCCATTTCATATCCTCCCTAAAATAGCCTATTTGTTTATTTTGTTTCTTTATGTGTTGTACGCTTTTTACAGAATTTGCAATACTTAACTATTTCTAATCTATCAGTATTGTTTCTTTTATTTTTTGATGTCATATAATTTCTTCTTTTACATTCTGTACATTCTAATGTTATGTTTTCTCTTGGTCCTTTTGCTGCCATTTAAATACACCTCCGAATTACCATACTTTTTTTAAACGATGTGAACATATATTTATTAACATATGCTTGAATATTTTACCACTTTTTCTAGCTTATGTCAATGGAATTATGAGAAAAAATTGGCCTATTTTTTATTTTTTTTCTTTTTCTTAACTGAAAATCCAAATTTTCCTAATTTTTTGCCCATTGCTAAGTAATTTCCGTTTGCATATGCCATCAAATCACATTTTGTTATATCAAAAGCTCCTTTGTTATCAATATATTTTTCATCAACATTTATTGCAACTACTTCTGCAATAAACATTGTATGACTTCCTAATTCTTTTATTTCTTTTACTTTACATTCAACTGAAACTGGACTTTCTTTTATCATAGGACATTTAACAAAGTTTGCCTTTTCTTTATGAAGTTTCATTTCCTTAAATTTATCAACTTTTGCTCCTGTTTTTACTCCACACCAGTCAGTAGCTTTTACTAAATTTTTAGTTGTTAGATTTATTACAAATTCTCCTTGATCCTTTATTAAGTTATATGAGTATCTTGTTGGTCTTACTGATATATATACCATTGCAGGATTTGTATTAATTATTCCAGTCCATGCAACAGTTATAATATTTGATTTTTCCATTGTTCCACAACTTACCATTACTGCTGGTATTGGATATACAAAGGTTCCTGGTTTCCAAGTTATTTTGCCCATTCTTCTTCTCCTCCTTTACATTCATGATTATTACCATTTTCTGCCTTATCATCTTTTATCTCTTTTAATAAATCAATGTAATGTTCTCTAGAATTTCTATCTTTTAATGCACTATATGCATCCTGAAATTTTTCAATAAATTCTTCTTTTATTTTTTGAATTTCTTCATTTATTTCTAGCCCTCTTAACATTTTTTCTATATTGTTTATGTTTTTATTATATAATTCTTTTACTTGTTCATTTATTTTTTCTTCTTCATTTTCTGAAGTATAATATTCATTTTTACTTTCATCATAAGGTAATCCTAAAACATGAAAATAATTTTCATATTTTTTCAATCTTTCTTGTATAAAATTAAGATTTAAATTTTGATTTTTGTTATTCTTAATCATTTTATTAACACCTTTCTAAAATTAAAATTAGAACATTTAAAAACAAATTACTTTTCTTAGTAGTTTGATAAAAATATTTTTAGATTTTCTTAATAAGAGTACTAAGAATTTTATAATTAATTCTTAAATCTTCTAATTATATTATGCTACTAATTGGTATTTTTTTCAAGTAAACTAAAATAAAATAAAAAAAATCTAGCGACAACCTATCTTCCCAGCAGGGTAACCCGCAAGTATTTTCGGCACATTTAGGCTTGACTTCTGTGTTCGGAATGGGAACAGGTATTACCCTAAATGTCATCATCACTAGAAAATTATTGTATGCATAGCACACTCAAAAATACATAGATGAAATATTAGTTTTAGAATTTTTTTCCGATTTTTACTTAACTTTTTTGTGGTTAAGCCCTCGATTTATTAGTATTGGTCAGCTTAATGCATTACTGCACTTACACCTCCAACCTATCACCATGTCGTCTACATGGAATCTTACTACCTTA
>MNRP01000013.1 GCA_001916005.1 Clostridium sp. 26_22 | reverse complement strand
AGTTATTTAATTCGTGTAATGTAACTTTTACTCCTGATACTGTGTTTTCACCATTATCAAATTGTCCGTTTCCTTGTCTTATTTCTCCTGTTTTTAATTTTCCTGTTGTACTATCAACAAACACTATTCCTGTAATCTTTCTATCATCTTTTAATTCTAATTGTATTGATGGAGCTGAATCTGTATCATCTTCAAAAGTATTGATATTTTCTATTTTAGCATTTCCTGGTACTGAATCTCTATCAATAGCTGCTACTGTATTTCCTTGTTCATCTCTATAAACTGTATAAGAATTTACTTCTGCACTATTTGATAGTGTTTCTCTATTATTAATAATATTTATTGTTGCATTTCTTTCTAATCTAAATTGTATATATATATAATTTGATTCTCCAGATTTAACAATTGTGTTTGTATCTATTAATATTTTTCTATAACTTTCATTATATTTTTCATTTGAAATTACCTTTAAATTTCCCTTAATATTGTTTTGGGCATCTAGTTCTGTTCCTACACCTATTAGTGTATATCTACTATCAAAATAATCTATTATATTATTGGCTTTTGTTAAATAACTTGATTCATTTGTTATCGCTATTTTATATGTTAGATATACCTTTAATTCTTTATCTTTATCATCTGCTCTTTCGTATTCATAATCTGCTTTGTATATTGCTCTTTTATATGTTCCTGTATAAGAATTTTTAAATTTAACACCTAAATTCCATGTACTTTCATCATTAGCATTATATATAGTATCAGCCATCGTTCTTTTGGCATATTTGTATAGATGCCAATAACCATTTACTCCAACATTTACATTTTCCAAATCTTGTGTTAATGATAAATCTGCTTGTGCTTTTTCATATATACCTAAGTTGATATATCTTATTTCTGTTACTTTATTTTTATAATCATCATTTGTATATTTAAAAATATAATTTGTTTCTTTTGTATTTGAATGTATTAATGTAATATTATTATCTTCATAATTAGGTATTGCTTTCGCATTTTGAGTTTGACTATAACCTAATTTTGTTATTTCTGATGAATTAGAATCTTTAACACTTATTTCATTATTTCCAGTTGAATCAATTTTAGCAAACTTTCTATCAAGTAAATTTGATTCAATAATATCTGTAGCTTTAGAACCATTATTAACTGATATATTAGCAACAACAGATTTATATTTTATTCCATTATATTCATATTCTATATAATAGTTAGATAATTTTGCAATTTCAACATCTATAAAAATATATTCCCCACCATCTATTTCATTATATTTTCCTAATTCTGAGGTTGTTGTTGTTGCTACCTCTTCTCCTATTACTTTACCTTCTGAATCTTTTGATTTATATTCTTTAAGCATTACTTTTATTCCATTAACACCTTCATCTTTTGTATCACTACTATCGTTTCTATATAAGTTATTTCTTAATGTTTCCTTACCATTTCCGTTGATCTACCCACACATATCCAGAAAGATCTACATACTTTCTCTTATTATCTATATATGTCGTTATTGTATTTCCATTCTTACTTCCATCTAAACTAATTTTTGCATTAGGATATTTTTCATACCCTTTATTTGGGTTTTCTATTTCTATAGCTGTATAATTATCTACTAAAACATTATTTACTGTAATTTCACCATTAGCATTTGTATAAAATTCTGTTGCATTTGATTCATCTACATATGTTATGTTTCCATTATTACTCTTAACAAATTTTCCATCTGAATCTCTCTTTATTTTAAATTTAACATTTGGCAATGCCGTTTGTGAATCTGCATCTCTTTTTATTATTTTCAAATTTTGAGTTAATAAAATATTTAAATCTAATTCATCACTTCCACTACGAGGTTTTGTGCCTGTTAAGGTTGTTAATATGTTCTGAACATTCTTATCTGTTTCTAACAAATATAATGTTGCTGTTATAAAATCTCTTGATGTTGTTGAAATAGAAAATTTTGTAATTTTGCTTATTCCTTTATTTTTATTTACCAATATATAGAAATCGTTTCCAGAACTAATTCCATCACTATATGAATCATAAACAGTGAACTCATTTCCATTATATCGTCCATATTTTAAACCACTAATACTATCACCATTTTCATCATATAGATTAACATCATCAATTGAATTAGTAAATGAATATTTAAATGGTCCAATCTTAAGATAGCTTTCATTATTATAAGAATATTCTTCAGACTTTACATCACTTGCATTTTTGTCTCTTCTTAAAACTCTACGACCTATATTTTCTGTTGCCACTGCCCAGTTTTGATATTCAACACATTCATCACAACTGGTTAAAGTAGATTTTTCACCACCTGAAGTTGTACCTATATTCAACTTCGTTTCTCTATTTATAGTTAATTTTAAAAATTCTCCTATATTTTCCCATACTCCTTTTTGTTTTTCTGAATAATATGGAGGGTATTTTCCATCTTCAGCATCATATTGTATTCTACTATGTTCACCTTGCTGATTTAAAATATACGCCATTCTAAACAAAGAACGTTTTTCCGCATCAGTATACCCAGAAAAATCTCTAGTTACTACATCTCTCATAGTTATTCCACCTGGTTCAATATCTATTATAGCTTTTACTGTTGCAGTACCTCTACTTGGCAAACTCTGACCTTTTTGGATACAAAATATATTCTCTTTATCATTATCATCATTAGTTCCATATGTATCTCCATTTAATTGGATTTGCCCACCTAATTTTTCATCTTTTAGGGGCCAATATGATATGCTAATTGATCCTCCTATATCTAGTTCATAATAACTATCATTATTTTCGTCGTAAACACAATCTGGATACCAACTAGCAAACGATTTTGTTCCTAATGTTATAAATATTATAATAAATAATGTAAATAATAAAATTTTTTTACTTTTCACTTTTTTTACCTCCTTTCCTAGTTATTCTTTTTTCCTTATAAAAGTTATTATTAATATGCATATAAACAATATTGCTAATATAGTAATTAAAGAATATTTAATAAATTCTCCTGTTTTTATACTTACTATTAATTGTGCATTATCTATATTATCTTCTGTATTTTTTTCCTTTAATGTATCTTCTGTATATATTTCCATTATTTCAGCCTTATTATTTATTAAACCAACATTTGATGCATTCATTCCCTTTGTTAGTATCAATTTTAATGTTTCTGTTTCTCCTGCCTTTAATTTTTTGTTTGATAATGTTGAAGTATATAAATCTTTACCATTTAAATACCAATCCTTATTTAACTCAGATTTAAATATCATATCTTGCGGCATAAAATCTTTAATTTTTCTTATATATGCATCAACTTCACCAACATTTGTTACCTTAATTTCATATTCAACTATAATTGTTGTTCCTGCAACTTTTTTTGCATTTAATTCAACTTTGGCTAAACTTTCATCATTATAATCATAAACAATAGTATTAGTAGAATCTTGAACTGCAATTCTTTTTATATTTTTTTCTAATTTTATATCAAGTGTTTTCAATTCTATTAATCCAATATTTATGTTAGCAACACTTTTATCAGTTATTTTAATTCTATCTGATACTGCATATATTTTTTCTTCTCCATTTACACTTACTTTTGCTGCAACAACATTTGAATTTATGCTTTCTTGAGCTCCTTCTACTTTGTATTTTGATAATTTATATTTCGAAGAATCATAATCAAATAATACTAAGTATTCTCCTTTTTCTACATTTATTTTATATTTACCATTTGCATCTGTAATTTCTTTATAATTTTCATCTATTTTATTAGTTTTTACATTGTACAAATATACTGGTATTCCTTCTAATACTTTTTCATTATCATTTCTTATACCATCTTCATTTTCATCACACCAAGCTGTTCCAGTAATAACAAATTCGTTTTTAACTGGGTCATCTGGATTGATTGGATTATCCGGATCATCGGGATTTATATTTTTATCTTTTTGCATAATGTTAATTATATTATTTGTAGTATAAATATCTGTATTAAGTAATATTTCAAATTTATTAGATATTTCTATATCTTTGCTTAAATCCTCTTGTTTATTTACAATAGTTATAACTCTAATTTTTTCATTTTCACCATTTTTTATTTTTGTTTTAAAAGTTAATTTTCTATTAATATTATAAACATAATCTTTTATTTCATTGTTACCAACATATACTTTATCTATAGAAAGTTCATTTGGAATACTATCTGATACTGTTACTTCTACTTCAACCTCTTCATCTTTTTCCAAATTTTCCTTATCTTTAAAATTATGTCCTATTAGCTCTAGATCATATTCAATAGTATCTCCCGCTTTTACATATTCTCCATCTGTTTTTGAAGTTTGCTTTACTTCTAAGTATTCTCCTACATTAACTGCTCTATGGAATAAATTAGATCTATAGTTATTTTCTCCATCTGATATTATGTATTTTACTTCTGAGTCTTCATTATCTTTTATTTTTCCACATTCATAATATGCTCCCAAAATTATTGTTTCATTTTTTCCCAAACCACTTATATAATATTTTTCATTTTCTTTTATTAACTGAGCCTCGCCATTACCAATGTCTTCTTTTTTCATACTCAATAATTTCATATATTCTGAATGAACTTCTGAAATTTCTAATTTACTTTTTGTTGTTTCAGATAAGTTTTCTATAATAACTTGATATTTTACATTATCATAACTAGAAATATTTGAACTTAAATCCATAACACATTTTAATGTTACTCTAATATCTCCTAATGCATATTTTACCTTTAATTCATTACTTTCTTTTTCTATACCTTCATAATTAGCTATGATTTTATTTGTAACTTCATTTCCAACAACAGAATCTTTATTAACACGAACTTCATAAGATATTTCTTTTGTTTCTCCGCTTCCAATAGATTGAATTATTCCATTAAACTCTTTTACATCTAAATTTTCCTTATAATATAAATCATAATTATATACATAGTCATCAACTAATGTTAAGTATACAGTTCCATCAGGGATCCTACCTTTTACAATGACATTTTTTGCCTCTTCAGTTCCATTATTAGTTACCTTTGCAATATATTTTATAACTTCTCCTTGTTTTACTTCATCTCCATTTGCAATATCATCTCCACCAACTTGTGCTGTTAATGTTACATTCAAATCTGGACCTGTTCCTGTAGTTAGATTTACATTTGTTCCATTTACTTGTTGACTTGTTCCATTTGAATTTTCATCATATGTAATTGCATATGTTTCAACTGCATTTTTATTATAATCTAGGCTTGATGGGATTTTTTCTTTGTAAGTGATATTAGCTACATCTGTTGCTTCCATTTTATCAATTGTAACCATGTAATTTTTTGCATTAGTTGAAGCCTCAGTTGTCCATTCATTATTTGAATCATTTAAATCTTCTGTTGCATCTTCTTTTTCTGTATAATATACTTTTGCATTTTCTATTCCACTTACTCCTACTGCACTTGCTAGTACAACGCCCATATTATTGTCTTTTCCATCTGTAGCAAATCTTCCTGATATAACTACATTTTCTACTTTATCTCCAGTATTATTTATTACTTCTTTTTCTACAGTCGCTTGTTTTTCTTCTTGTCCAACTTCTATTTTTACATTTTTATTTTCTTCTTCACCAATTGTATTTACATTTAATTCTTTTATTTTATTTGTTGTTATTATTCCTGTTGGTGATGTTATTTGTATTTCTTTTTCTTCTGTTCCAGTTTGTGCATTATCTTTATAACCTTTTGCTTTTTCATTTGTATAATTCATTTTTATTTTTTCTGTTGAAGTTTTTGCTAATTTATTTAATGTTAATTTTAAGTTTAGTACAACTGTTGGACCACATATAATATTTTCTACATATTTTGTGTCTTCGCCAACTAATTTTACTCTTATTATTTTTCTTCCATTTTTTTCTTCAATATCATATTTACTTATATTAAAATTGTCTGCATACATTTTATTTATATTTGTTATTTCTGCTTGTTCTACTTGTTCTGGTAATTCAATTTCAATTGTTGGATTTTTATATAAATCGTTTGCTTCTGAGTTTTCTTTTAAAATCACTTTTGCTTCTATTTCATTTTCTTGCATTGTATTTAATGAATCTTTGTTTATCTCCAAAACTGCATCTGTTTGTGTTTCATTTAATTTTATTTTTGTTTCAACTTTATTTATATTTTTTCCTACTATTGCATATGATATTTCTTGCATTTGTTTTATTTTATTTTCTTGTTCTTCTTTAATTATCTTTATTGCTTTTATATTTATTGTTCCTACTTTTTGTGGTTCACTTGTTTTTATTTTTATAGCATCTACATCATTTGTTTTTATTTCTATATCACCGTTTTCATCCGCTTCTGTATCTTTATTTATTTCTGTTATTTTATTTTCTGTATTTGAATCTAATACTTCTATAATGCCTTCTTCTCCTAGAATTTCTAGCATATTATTTTTGTCAATGCTTATTTGTTTTGTTTCTAAGTTTTCATTTGATTCTTCTTGCAATTCAATATTTGCCATAACTTTTAAACAATTTACATTTATTTTTACATTTTCTGTTATTTCTCTTTGTTTTTCTTCGTATAATTTTCCTTTATAAATTTCATCTTCTGCATTTAATATTTCTGTTGATATTATTGAATTTTTTTCTTCTTGGTCTAACTCAATTGAATTTTCAGCTGTTATTTTTGTATTTTTAGAATCATATAAATTCAATTCTATTTTGGCATTTAATTCTTGTTCTTCTATATTATCAACTTTGTTAAATATATATGTTACTATATATTTATCTTCTCCATCTTGCTTCCATTCTACAGTATTTTCTTCTGTTGCTTCATTTGCACTATTTATTACTAATTTTTCTGTTACTTTATCGTAATTGTAATCTTCTTCAGTTAATTCTCTTTTTGTTGTTAATCCCCTTTGTATTGAATTTACTATTACTTTTTCTGGATTTTCTCCATTTACTTTTGGTATAGCTAATTCTAACTTTGTATTTTTTACTGGATATTCATTTCCATTTAATTTGTTTTCTACTTCAAGTTGTAATATTCTTTTTTCTTGTCCATCATAAATTGCATTTGTATTTGTTATTACTTTTTGATTTATTTCAGCTCCATTATTCTCATCATTATATGGAGAAGTCTGTTTCCATTGAATCTTTCTTGTTGTTGCTATCTCTGTATTATTACTTTGGCTATTTACGTAATTAGCTTTTAATTCAATTTGTGTTTCTTGTTCTAATAAGTCTAAATTATAGTTTTCGTCTTTTTTTGCTTTTACTTTTATTTCAATTTTCTTGCTTTCACCAGCGCCAATATAATCAATATTTAAACTATCATCATTTATTTTGCTTATTCCATCTATTTGATTTTGAGTATCAAAAACAAAATTGCTATTTTTTAGAGTTATATTGGCATTTTCTAAGTACCCTTCCTTTTCAACACTCAACTCTAAATACAATTTCATGTCATAACTATTTAATTCTTTACTGATTTTTGAAACTCTATTTCCACTATCATCTTCAAAATATGCTATAAATTGCACATTTTTGTTGTTAGTTAAAATTTGTATTTCATCAACCGCTTCTGATATTATCAACATAGCTGAGCTATTTATTAATAACATCATCACCAAAAACATTGTTACAATTTTTTTCAATACCTCTTTCATTGTTTTTCCTCCTATATTTAGCCCATTATACTAATTTTATTTTACTTATATTTATATATAATTTCAACACTCAGTATTTTCCAAAAATAAAATATTACAAAATTCGTGCTTTTTCTCTTTAGGGAAGCTCACTTGATCAATTTTCACTTTCTAAAATTAAGTTTTTATTACATTTTTGTTACATAAAAAATTTAGGGAAATGGGGACGTCCTTTTTTTTCCTATTTACGTAAGACTTGACAAGAAATGATATAATATTAATAAAAAATTGTGGAGGAAATTATGCAAAGAATATTAAGTTATATGAGAAAAGCAATTGAAGAATATAATATGATCGAAGAAAATGATAAAATAGCAATTTGCCTTTCTGGCGGAAAAGATTCTATTACTTTGTTACATGCTTTTAAAGCATTACAAAGATTTTATCCTAAAAAGTTCGAATTAATTGCAATTAGTATAAATCCGGGTTTTGAATTTTTTGATACAACTTTATTGCAAAACCTTTGTGATAACTTAGAAATTCCATTATTTATTGGAAAAACTCATACTAAAGAAATTGTATTTGATATAAGAAAAGAAAAAAATCCATGTTCTTTATGTGCTAATTTACGAAGAGGTGCAATAAATTCTATTGCAGTAAGAGAAGGTTGCAATAAAATTGCCTTAGGACATAACCAAGATGATGTTTTAGAAACTTTTTTACTAAATCTATTTTATACTGGTAGTATAGGAGCTTTTTCTCCTGTTAGCCATATGGATAGAACTGGTATTACACTAATTAGGCCACTAGTTTATACTCCTGAAAAAGAAACAAAACGTTTTGTTAAGAAAAATAATTTAACAGTTATGCCAAAAGTTTGCCCTATGGATGGTACATCAAAAAGAGAAGATATGAGACTAATGATTTTTTCACTTCAAAAAAATATTCCTATGATTAGAGCTAACCTCTTTGGAGCAATTCAAAGAAATCTTCCAGATTGGAAAGTAAAAAACAAGGATTAAAAAGGAATTAAAGAGAGATATTCTCCTTAATTCCTTTTTCTATTATTGGTTCTATAATAAATGTTGGGGTGATTAAATAAACTCCAACATTTTTTTGTAAAAATATAGCACTTATCCAAAATACCTGATAAAATGTAATTGCTAA
>MNRP01000012.1 GCA_001916005.1 Clostridium sp. 26_22 | reverse complement strand
CCTTCCTATTATCTCTATTTTTTACAAATTTATACATTGTGGGTGAAATATTTGCTTATAAACTTTTAAGGTGATTTTATCATAAATTAAATACATAATATAAATTTAAAATGTTGAAACTTCACTAAAAACGTGGTATAATAATTCAGCAAAAGGTAAAAATAGCCTTTCGAACAATTTCGGAGGCTATAAAAAATGCCTCCGAAAAAATAGTAACATTAATTAAGGTAACTAAAAGGAGGAAAAAAGATGAATGAAGTAATTGTCCTGGAGTGGACACGGTACGGAAGACTTTACAAAAGGGAGATTAACAGAAAGGAAACGTATGATTCATTTAGAAAATTAGAAAATAGATCATATGTTAATAAAAATGTACTAGTGCAGATTTTAAATGCAATAGATAAGGCTGCTACCATTAGATGGTTTGAAAACTATAACGATGGTAATACAAAAGCTATTAGCTGGATAACGGAAGAAGCTAGTAAGAAGAAAAAGATTGAAGAAACTGATAAGAACGTTGTTTCAATTCCGTGGGTTGATAGAATTCTAATAGATAAATGGGAGGAAAATTTTATAACTCTCATAACATATAAATACATCGATTCAGGAAAAGAAACAGAAAAGATATTGAATCTTAATGATGTATATGGCATCTTTAATGGATTAGCAAGCGGATTTAAGAATGATAACAAATATTCAAATGAAATCTTAAAGGCTCTTCCAGATATTTCAGAGTTTACATTTAATAATGACACCTCAGAGGTATCATACAACATTAGTCCAAGTGTAAAGGAAAAGTTTGAAATTCCAGGAGAGAATATAATTGTCTTGGAAATTTTAAGAAAATTAGCTAAATAATTAACTTCATATCATTAAAACGAAGAGAGTCTCAAATATGAGGCTCTTTTCAATATTTTAATAAATTTTATGCTTTACTATAGCACAAAAATTTGATATAATTCAAGAAAAATAATAAATAAGAGGAAATAAAAATGTCAAAATTTGTACACTTACATATACATAGTGAATTTAGTTTATTAGATGGAGCAAATAGAATAAAAGACTTACCAGTAAGAGCAAAAGAACTAGGAATGGACTCAATAGCAATAACAGACCATGGAGTAATGTTTGGAGCTATTGACTTTTATAAAGCCTGTAAAAAAGAAGGAGTAAAACCAATAATAGGATGTGAAGTATATGTTGCACCACGTTCAAGAACAGACAAACAACCGGGAATAGACAATCACTACTATCACTTAATTTTACTTGCAAAAAATAATGAAGGCTATAAAAACTTAAGTAAATTAGTATCATTAAGCTTTGTTGATGGTTATTACTACAAACCACGTATAGATAGAGAAATATTAGAAAAATACCATGAAGGATTAATATGTTTAAGTGCTTGTCTAGCAGGAGAAGTAAACCAAGCACTATTAAGTGGACAAAATGAAAAAGCAGAACAAGTTGCATTATGGCATAAAAAAGTATTTGGAGATGATTATTATATCGAAATACAAAACAATGGAATAAAAGAACAAGTTTTAGCAAATCAAAAATTAGTACAATTAGCAAGAAAATTAGATATTCCATTAGTTGCAACAAATGATGCACACTATTTAAAAAGAGAAGATGCATATAACCACGAAGTTCTATTATGTATTCAAACAGGAAAAAGAATGAGTGATGAAGACAGAATGAAATTTGACACAGATGAATTATATGTAAAATCACCAGAAGAAATGGCAGAATACTTTAAAGCCTTTCCAGATGCAATAGAAAACACAGTAAAAATCGCAGAACAATGTAATGTTGAATTTGAATTTGGACATACAATATTGCCAAATTATGACGTACCACCAGAATATCCTACACACTACGATTTCCTAAAAGAATTATGTGACAAAGGACTTAAGAAAAGATATGGCGAAAATCTATCAGAAGAAATACAAAAAAGAGCAGAATACGAATTAAGTATAATCAAAAAAATGGGGTATGTAGATTATTATTTAATAGTATGGGATTTTATACATTATGCCAAAACAAATGGAATACCAGTAGGACCAGGTAGAGGCTCAGGAGCAGGTTCAATTTTAGCATATGCAATAGAAATAACAGACATTGACCCAATAAAATATGGACTACTATTTGAAAGATTTTTAAATCCAGAAAGAATAAGTATGCCAGATTTTGATGTTGACTTCTCAGATGAAAGAAGACAAGAAGTAATAGACTATGTTGCTAGAAAATATGGTCATGACCATGTATCACAAATAATAACTTTTGGAACAATGGCAGCCAAAATGGTAATAAGAGATGTAGCAAGAGTTTTAGACTACCCATATGCAGAAGCAGATGCCTTAGCTAAAATGATACCAAATGAAATTCATATAACAATAAAAAAAGCCTTAGAGCAAAACAAAGAACTAAAAGATAGATATGACACAGATGAACAAACAAGAAAAATATTAGATATAGCAATGGGATTAGAAGGAATGCCAAGACAGGCTTCAACACATGCCTGTGGAGTTGTTATAACAAAAGACCCAGTAGACACATATGTACCACTTTATGTAAGAGATGGACAAATCAACACTCAATACATAATGACAACACTAGAAGAACTAGGACTTTTAAAAATGGACTTCTTAGGACTAAGAAACTTAACAGTAATACAAAATACAATAGATATGGTAAAAGAAAATCATGGAATAGATGTAGAATTTGACCAAGATATGTCAGATCCAAAAGTATATAAATTATGGCAAGATGGAAATACCTCAGGAATATTCCAATTTGAATCACAAGGTATGACAAACTTTATGAAAGAACTAAAACCAGACTGTTTAGAAGACTTAATAGCAGGTGTTTCTTTATATAGACCAGGGCCAATGGATCAAATACCAAGATATATAAGAGGAAAACAAAATCCAGGACACAACGAATACACCCACCCAAGCCTAGAACCAATACTAAATGTAACATATGGCTGTATGGTTTACCAAGAACAAGTTATGCAAATAGTTAGAGATTTAGCAGGTTACTCTCTAGGAAGAGCAGACTTAGTACGTAGAGCAATGGGAAAGAAAAAACTAGATGTAATGGCAAAAGAAAGAGAAGTTTTCATCCATGGGCAAGTTGATGAAAACGGAAATATAGAAGTACCAGGATGTGTAAGAAATGGAATAGATGAAGTATCTGCAAATAAAATATTTGATGAAATGGCAGAATTTGCAAAATATGCTTTCAACAAATCTCATGCAGCATGTTATGCAGTAGTATCATACAGAACAGCATATTTAAAAGCCTATTACCCAGCAGAATTTATGGCGGCAACTTTAAATAGTTATTTAGGAAACTTAGACAAAGCACCTCAATACATTGATGAATGTAAAAGACTAGGAATTCAAATATTAAAACCAGACATAAATAAAAGCTTTGAAAAATTCACAGTTGAAGATGGAAAAATAAGATTTGGACTAGGAGCAATCAAAAATGTAGGAACAATTCCAGTTGAAAACATAGTAAAAGAAAGAAAAGAAAAAGGCGAATACAAAAGCTTTACAGATTTTTGTGAAAGAGTATCAGAATTACAAGTAAACAAAAAATGTGTAGAAAGTTTAATAAAAGCAGGAGCATTTCAAGAATTTGAACAAACAAGAGCAACATTATTAGCATCATTTGAAGCAATAATAGACACAATACAAAGTGGAAATAAAAAAGGCTTTAACGGACAAGTATCAATGTTTGACATAGGAACAAAACAAGAAAAAGAAGATATGGAAAAACAAAAATACAAATTTGAAGAATACGAAGAAATGCCAGAAAAAGAAATGTTATCAATGGAAAAAGAAATGCTTGGAATATACATATCAGGTCACCCATTAGAAAAAATGAGAGAACAGATAATGCATAGTACAAACATAAATAGTTTGGATTTAAGCAAAATAGCAGAACAAGCAGATACAACCAATATAGAAGAAAATACACAACAAATACAAAATGCAAAACCAAAATTTGTAGATGCTCAAAAAGTAAAATATGCAGGAATAATAACATCAATAAAAAAGAAATACACAAAAAACAACAAAATAATGGCATTTATAACAATAGAAGACTTATATGGTACAGCTGAAATAATAGCCTTTGAAAATGCAGTGATAAATGCAGGAAAAAGCCTAATAGAAGAAAATATAGTTGTAGTAGATGGCCGCCTAAGTATTAGAGATGACCAAGAACCAACAATAATAGCAAACGAAATAAAAGATTTAGGAGAAGAAAAGCCAAATGTTATAACCTTTGATATAACTAATTATACAGAGGAACAAAAGGAAAAATTAAGATGTGCTATAAAATATTTTTCTGGAGATAGAAATAATATGAATGTTCAAGTAAAAATTGGTGAAGATATAAAGCCTTGCGGTGCTATTTATTATAATGATGAAGTGAAGAAGATTTTTGATAGAATATAAAAATAAAAATATTAACTAGTATAAAAGATTAAATACTGGTTAATATTTTTTTGAAAAAACAATAAAAAACAAAACAAACACTTTAAATAACCAAAATCCCCTTGAAAAAAAGCCCAAAACATAGTAAAATAGATAAGTAAAAAATAAAAAGAGGTAACAAAAATGTATTTAATAGTAGGATTAGGAAATCCAGAAAACGAATATGCACACACAAGACACAACATGGGCTTTGACACAATAAATCAAATAGCAAAAAACAACAACATTCAAATAACAAAAAATAAATTCAAAGGACTATGCGAAAGTACCATAATTCAAAACCAAAAAGTAATATTACTAAAACCACAAACATATATGAACTTAAGTGGAGAATCAGTAAAAGAAGTAGCCGAATTCTACAACTTAGAACCAGAAGAAATAATAGTAATATATGATGATATAGACATAGAAAAAGGTCACATAAAAATAAGAAAAAAAGGTGGAGCTGGGTCTCATAATGGAATGAAATCAGTTGTGGAAGAATTACAATCAACAGACTTCGCACGAATAAGAGTAGGAATAGGACAACCAGAATTTAAAAGTGATATGATAAATTATGTAATAGGAAAAGTACCACAAGAAGAACAAGAAATTCTACAACAAGGAGTCGAAAAAGCAGCAAAAGCAGTTGAGGAAATCTTAAAAAACGGAATAGATATAGCAATGAACAAATTTAATTAAAGAGAGGAAAATAGCATGATAGAAATATTAATAGACAAAAAGAAAAACGAAAAAGAAATAGCATTAGTAGAAAATGGAAACTTAATCGAATATTATATAGATGAAAATGAATCAACAAGAAGAGAAGGAAATTTATATGTTGGAATAGTAAAAGACATTATAAAAGGAATGCAAGCAGCTTTTGTTGATATTGGAACAGAAAAAAATAGTTTCATACACTTAAAAGATGTATTACCAAAAATAGATGAAACAAAACAAAAAATGGATTCAAATTTAAAAATAAGTGATGCTGTAAAAAAAGGACAAAAATTATTAGTACAAGTAAAAAAAGACAGCAATCTTCAAAAAGGTGCAAGAGTATCAACACATATAAACTTACCAAGTAAATACGTAGTATTAATGCCAAATACAGACATAATAACAGTATCACAAAAAGTAGAAGACAAAAAAGAACAAGAAAGATTAATAAAATTAGTTAAAGAAAATATAACAAAAGGAAATGGAGCCGTTATAAGAACATCAGCAGTTGGAAAAGAACAAGAAATAATAGATGATATAAAAAATATAGAAAATAAATGGAATAAAATCAATCAAAAATTCCAAAAAACAAAAACAGAAAAGCCTATGCTTATAGAAAAAGCAGAAAGCATTGTTGAAAAAATGATATTAGATTTACCAGAAAAATCAATAGAAAAAATAACTGTAAATGATAAAGAAGAATATCAAAAATTTCAAGATTTCAAAAAAGAAAGTGGCTATATAAATGAAACAAAAATTGAAATTCAAGAAGGAAACGATGTTTTAGATAAATATGACATAAAAAAACAAATTGAAAAAATGCAAAATAGAAAAATATGGCTAAAATGTGGTGGATTTATAACAATAGACAAAACAGAAGCATTAACAGCAATAGATGTAAATACTGGAAAATATACAGGAAACAAAGATATGGAACAAACTGTATATAAAGTAAATGAAGAAGCAACAATAGAAATTGCAAAACAATTAAGATTAAGAGACATTGGTGGAATAGTTATTATCGATTATATAGATATGGCTGATGAAAAAGACAAAGAAAAAATTCAAAAGCTATTAATAGAAAAATTAAACAATGATAGAACAAAAACACAAGTAGAAGGATTTACAAAATTAGACTTAATGGAAATGACAAGAAAACATATTTGTAGTCACAAAGAACAAAAATAGAAACAACAAAATAGAAAGTAAAGGAAGTAAAAAATGAACGTTGGATTTATATCACTAGGTTGTAGTAAAAACTTAATAGATACAGAAGTAGCAATAGGATTATTTAAAGAAAATCATTATAAAATAGTAAATAAACCAGAAGATGCAGATATATTAGTTGTAAATACATGTGGTTTTATAGAATCTGCAAAAGAAGAAGCAATTAATACAATTCTAGAAATGGCAGAATATAAAAAGCAAAGATGTAAATATTTAATCGCAATGGGATGTTTAGTACAAAGATATTATGATGATTTAGTAAAAGCATTACCAGAAGTAGATTTATTTATAAAAATAGATGAATATAACAAATTGTGGAAAAAAATTGAAGATTTAATAAAAAGAGATATTGTTGAAAAAGCAAAAACAAAAACAAGTACAAAAATTTCAGAAATTAGACCACTTCCAATGCCAACATATGATGAATTTTTAAATAGAGTTGTTACAACAGGAAAAAATTATGCATATTTAAAAATTGGAGAAGGTTGTAGCAATAAATGCACATATTGTGCAATTCCATATATTAGAGGACCATTTGTAAGTAGAAAAATGGAAGATATCTTAGAAGAAGCGGAGAAATTAGCAAGTGAAGGAATAAAAGAAATAATAGTAATAGCACAAGATACAACAAAATATGGAGAAGACATTTATGGGAAAAGTAGATTGGCAGAACTATTACAAGAAATAAGCAAAATAGATGGAATTGAATGGATTAGATTTTTATATTCATACCCAGAAGGAATTACAGATGAACTAATAGACACAGTTGCAAATAATCCTAAAATAGCCAAATACTTTGATATCCCAATACAACATATATCAAATGCAGTATTAAAAAGAATGAATAGAAAAACTTCAAAAGAAAAAATAGAAAACTTGTTAGAAAAAATAAGAAATAAAATACCAAATGTTACATTAAGAACAAGTTTAATAGTTGGCTTTCCGGGCGAGACAGAAGAACAATTTGAAGAACTTTTAGAATTTGTTAAAAAAGCAAAATTTGATAAATTAGGAACTTTCATGTATTCAAAAGAAGAAGGAACACCAGCATCAAGACTTCCAGAACAAATACACGGAAATACTAAAAAAGCAAGATATAACAAAATAATGAAAGCTCAAAAACAAATATCTTTAGAAAAACAAGAAAATAAAATTGGAAAAACTTATAAAGTTTTAGTAGAAGACATATCTTTTGATGGAAAATATTTTGTTGGAAGAACAATGCAAGATGTACCAGAAGAAGATGGTCTAGTATATATAAAAGATGCTCAAAATTATAAACAAGAGGACATATTAAATCATTTTATAGAATGCCAAATAGAAGAAGTAAGTGAATATGATTTAATAGGAAAAATTGTTTAAAATATATAATTTTTCAAAAAAGAAAGAAGGAATTTAAAATGTTAAAAGAAAAATTATTAGAAGATTTAAAAGAATCAATGAAAGAAAAGAATTTAATCAGAAAGAATACAGTTCAAATGATAAGAGCTGCAATATTACAAGTTGAAAAAGATAAGGCTATAGAGTTAAATGATGACCAAATCATAGACATAATAGCAAAAGAAGCTAAAAAAAGAAAAGATGCACAAGCGGATTTTGAAAAAAGTGGAAGAGAAGACTTAATTAATCAAAATAAAGAAGAATTAAGTATATTAACAGAATATTTACCAAAACAATTATCAGCAGAAGAAGTAGAAGAAATAGTAAGAGGAATAGTTGCTGAAACAGGAGCTACTTCAATTAAAGAAATGGGAATGGTAATGAAATCAGCTAAAGAAAAAATAGGAGCATCTGCTGATGGAAAGATGATTAGTGAAGCTGTTAAGAAAATCTTAGCTTAGTGATAAATTAAAAAATAATTTACATAAAATTAACTTGCAAAAAAAATTGAAATATGTTATACTTATATCGTTACAGGTGTATAAAACCAAAAAGTAATTCAAACTTGGAGGTTTTAAAATGCCTCCAAATAAATTTTAGGAGGTAAAAAAATGCGGATTTTAGAATCAGAAGTAGAAGGTTATCAAAATTTAAGAGAGAAAGCAGTAAAAATTTTAACGGATTGTCAAAACTTGACAGATTTTCCAGAGGTATATAAGAACACAGGAATTAATTTGGCAAAGGATTATTCGGACATTTATCTGGCATATGAGCAATTTCAAACTTCAGTACTAATGACTGAGGAAATGCCAGAAAAGGATTATCTCTTAAATGTTGGAGCTTTTAATGAAAGGATTTCAATCAGAATAAAATCTGTACAAACAGTAGCTTGTAGAATCCTGGAACTGAAATCTAAGGTAGAACAATTCAATATTGCCCAAAGTGAAATATATCAGTATTTGCTTGGGATTATTGATTAATTAAAAACCGACTATTATTATATAGGCTGAATGTCAATAGTTGGGGTGGAAAACTTTGAAAGTTTTCTGCCTCAATATATTTATGCTTTTTAAAAGTATAACACAAAAATACTTGAAAATATG
>MNRP01000011.1 GCA_001916005.1 Clostridium sp. 26_22 | reverse complement strand
CCTTGAGATATATTATATAACGAAAATGCTTCGAGCTCAAGGCTTTCATTTCTATGTGTGCCTTTGAGCGAAGCGAGAAAGGAATGGAATTTTATATGATTAAAGAATATAGATTAAAAAAAGGCTTTTCTCAAGAATTTCTGGCTGAAAAAATTGATATAAGTTGGAGACATTTACAACGTTTAGAACATAATGAAGCTAATACAACTGTTAAAACTTTAAAAAAATTAATTAAAGTTCTCGATATTTCAGATGAAGATATTTTGGACTATTTAAAACAATAAAAAATTGCCATAAGGTAATCTCTACCTTTGGCAATTTTTATTTATCCAAATATTCCTCTCTTTTTTATAGGAGGTTGTTCATTCATAGTTTTTGCAAGTTCCATTAACAAATCTCTTTGTTCTTTTGTTAATCTCTTTGGAGTTTGAACTTGTACTGTAAATACAAAATCTCCCTCTGAACTAGAATTTACATATTTGAAACCTTTATTTCTTATTGTAAATTTAGTACCAGTTTGTGTTCCTTCTGGTATTCTATATGTTTCTTTACTTCCATCTACCATAGGAATTTCTAACTCTGCTCCTAATGTTGCTTGTGTTATTGTAATTGGAATATCACATAAAACATTATTTCCTTTTCTTGTATAAATACTATGTTTCTTTATTCTAAGTGTAATATATAAGTCTCCTTTAGGTCCACCTTTTGTTCCAGGTTCTCCTTCCCCTCTTAATACTACTGTTTGATTATCATCTATTCCTGCTGGTATTTTCACTTTTATTTTTGGTTGTTTTCTTACAGTTCCTTTACCTTTGCAATTATCACATACATCTGTAATAACTTCTCCAGTTCCATGGCATTTGCTACATGTTCTAGTGGTTTGAACTTGGCCTAATATTGTATTTTGTACTTGTGTCACTTGACCAGTTCCATGACAATCAGGGCATTTCATTGGATTAGTTCCTGGTTTTGCACCAGTTCCATGGCATACATCACAAGTTTCATTTCTTGTAATTACTACTTCTTTTTCTACTCCTAAAAATGCTTCTTCAAATGTAATGTCCATATTAAGATTTAAATCAGCACCTTTTCTTGGTCCGTTGTTTTTTCTAGCAGATTGTCTACCTCCAAAACCTCCTCCAAAAAATGATGAGAATATATCTCCTAAATCACCGAAGTCACCAAAGCCATCAAATCCTGATGTTGAATATGAATATCCACCACCAAATGGTCCTTGACCACCGCCAAAACCTTGTGGATCTGCTGTTCCAAATTGGTCATACATTCTTCTTTTTTGAGGGTTTGAAAGAGTTTCATATGCTTCATTTACTTCTTTAAATTTCTTTTCTGCTTCTTCTTTATTATCTGGGTTTGCATCTGGATGATATTTTTTTGCCATCTTTCTGTAAGCTTTTTTTAGTTCATCATCTGTTGCAGTTTTACTTACTCCCAATACTTCATAATAATCTCTTTTTTCTGCCATCTTTTCCTCCAAAAATATTTATATGGAAAAAAGGGGAATCCCCTTTTCCATATATTACTATTTTAATTATTTATTGTCATCTTCTACTTTGTAGTCTGCATCATATACGTTTCCATTATCTCCGTTTGCACCATTATCTGTTCCAGCTCCTGCTGCATTTGGATCTACTCCAGCTCCTTGTGCTCCGTTTGGATTTGCATTTTTGTATAGTTGTTCTGACATATCATAGAATACTTTTGTTAATTTTTCTGTTGCTTCTTTGATTTTTTCAGTGTCATTTGTTTCTAATGCTTTTTTAGTATTGTCTATTTCTGTTTCAACTTTTGCTTTTTCTTCTCCACTGATTTTATCTCCTAAGTCTTTTAATGTTTTTTCACTGTTGTATACTAAGCTTTCTGCATTATTTTTAACTTCGATTTCTTCTTTCTTCTTTTTGTCTTCTTCAGCATGTGCTTCTGCATCTTTAACAGCTTTATCAATATCTTCATCAGTTAAGTTTGTTGATGCTGTGATTGAAACATCTTGGCTGTTTCCTGTTGCCATATCTTTTGCAGATACATGAACTATACCGTTTGCATCAATATCAAATGTTACTTCAATTTGAGGTACTCCTCTTGGTGCTGCTGGAATTCCTGTTAATTGGAATCTTCCTAATGTTTTATTATATGCAGCCATTTCTCTTTCACCTTGTAATACGTGAACTTCTACTGATGTTTGACCATCTGCAGCTGTTGAGAATATTTGTGATTTTTTAGTTGGTATTGTTGTATTTCTTTCGATTAATTTTGTAAATACTCCACCATATGTTTCAATACCTAATGATAATGGTGTTACATCTAATAATACTAAGTCTTTAACATCTCCAGATAATACACCACCTTGAATTGATGCACCAATTGCAACACATTCATCTGGGTTTATTCCTTTATCTGGTTCTTTTCCTGTTATTCTCTTAACCATTTCTTGTACTGCTGGAACTCTTGTAGAACCACCAACTAATAATACTTTATGAATATCATTTGCTGTTAATCCTGCATCTTTTAATGCTTGGTTAACTGGTCCAGCTGTTGCTTCTACTAAATCATGAATTAATTCTTCAAATTTAGATCTTGTTAATGTTACATCTAAGTGTTTTGGTCCTGTTGCATCTGCTGTAATAAATGGTAAGTTGATTTGTGTTTGTTGAACACCTGATAATTCTATTTTAGCTTTTTCTGCTGCTTCTTTTAATCTTTGCATTGCCATTTTATCTGATTTTAAATCAATTCCATTTGATTTTTTGAATTCATCTACTAGGTAATCTATAATTTTGTTATCAAAATCATCTCCACCTAAATGTGTATTACCACTTGTTGATAAAACTTCGAATACTCCATCACCAATATCTAGTATAGAAACATCGAATGTTCCACCACCTAAGTCATATATTAATATTTTTTGATCTTGTTCTTTGTCCATTCCATAAGCTAAAGCTGCTGCTGTTGGTTCATTTATAATTCTTAATACTTCAAGTCCTGCAATTTTACCAGCATCTTTTGTTGCTTGTCTTTGGCTATCATTGAAGTAAGCTGGAACTGTAATAACTGCTTGAGTTACTTTTTGTCCTAAATAATTTTCAGCATCTGCTTTTAATTTTTGTAATATCATTGCTGATATTTCTTGTGGTGTAAAGCTATCTCCTTCTATTTTAACTTTTTCAGCTGTACCCATTTTTCTTTTTATTGATATAACAGTATTATCTGGATTTGTAACTGCTTGACGTTTTGCTATTTGTCCTACTAATCTTTCTCCATTTTTTGAGAAAGCAACTACTGATGGTGTTGTTCTATTACCTTCAGCATTTGGTATTACTACTGGTTCTCCTCCTTCCATAACTGCTACACATGAGTTTGTTGTTCCTAAGTCAATTCCTATAATTTTTCCCATTTTTATCATCCTTTCTTCTGTCAAAAGGGACGGACTTTTTTGACACCTTTTAATTTTTTAAAATTTTATAAATATATTTTTCTAATCATAAGTTGTCAATATTCCCCGTCCCACTTGACAACTTTTAACAAAATTAATAACTAATTTGCGACTACTACCATAGAATGTCTAATAACTTTATGTCCTAATTTGTAGCCTTTTCTATATTCTTGAACAATTTCTTTTTCACCTTTTGTATCATCTTGTACACTGCTAACTGCTTCATGTAACTCTGGATCAAAAGTTTCTCCAACTGTTTTGATTTCTTCTACGCCTTTTGATTTAAGTACATCTTGAAATTGTTTTAATACAAGTTCAATTCCTTTTTTGTAATTTTCATCTTCTGTTTGAACTTTAGCTGCATTTTCTAGATTGTCTAATATTGGAAGCATTACTTCTACAACATCACCTAATATCGAATTATATAATCCTTCTCTTTCTTTTTGACTTCTTTTTTTATGATTTTCAAATTCAGCTAATATTCTTTTGTATCTATCTGTTAAGTCATCTAATTCTTGTTGTTTCTGTTGTAATTCATTTTTTTCTTTTACTTCTTTTGTTTCTTCTACATTTTCATTTTTTTCATTTTCTGCCATTTTATCGCCTCTTTCTTTATATTCCTTTATCTTTTAATTTTTTGTTTATATATTTCATAACTGAAATGACTTTTGAGTAATCCATTCTTTTTGGTCCTATAATTCCTATTGTTCCCATATCTTTGTCTCCAACTTTATGTTTAAAGGTTATTACACTAAAGTCTTTTAATTCTTCTTTTTCATTTTCATCGCCTATATAAACATTTATATCTTTTGCGAATCCTGAATTTAATATATCTGTCATTAATTCTTTTTCATCTATTATATTAACGAAGTTTTTTGCAACTGCTAAACTATTAAATTCTGGTAAGTCAAAGGATTTATTTGCTCCTTCTAAATATATTTGTCTATCTTTTGAAATTACTTTTTTTATTTGTTCTATTATTGGTTTTATTACCTTTACACTGTATTTCATTTCATTAATCAAATATTCCTCTAATGGAGCATCTATAATTTCTAATGGTTGACCTTTTAATTTTTTGTTGAACATATAATTTATTGTTTCGACTTGTTTGTCTGTTATGTCCTCATCAAATTTTATTATTGTTTCTTTTACCATTCCTGTATTTGTAAGAATTATTGCCATTAACATTCTTGGGCCTAATAGTACGAATTTTATTTCTTCTATTAACAAATCCTGTGTACTTGGTCCTATTGCAAGTGTTGTATAATGTGTAATTTCTGATATTGTTGTTGTTGCAATTTTTGTTAAATCTTCGATTTCATTTACTTTTGTTTCTAATTTATCACTTATGTATTTGATTTCCTCTAAGCTGATATTATCATCTTTTAGTAATTCATCTACATAGTATCTATAGCCTTTTTCTGATGGTATTCTTCCACTTGATGTATGTGTTTTTTCTAAGTAACCTGCTTTTTCTAAGTCTGCCATTTCATTTCTTATTGTCGCACTACTATACTTCAAGTCTTCATTTTGTGTCAAGGCTACTGAACCAACTGGTTCTGCTGTATTGATATATTCTTCTACTATTGCTTTTAATACTTTCTTTTTTCTATCATCTAGCATTTTCTCACCTCTTTTAGCACTCATTATGTTTGATTGCTAATCTTTATATATATTATAATCTTTTTTAGCACTTGTCAATACATTGTGCTAATTTTTTTGTGAATTTTTTGTGAATTTTGTTTTTTTATCTATACAATTGAATTTTATATGATATAATACATAAGCTAAAAATATAGAATAGAAAAAGGAGAACATTGACATCATGAAAATATTTAAACTTTATATACTAATGTTCAAATTTGAACGCTCCAATAACGGTTTTGATTATACGATAAAACGCAGATTATTATTTTTCTGGTTTTGCAATCGAAACGTAGCACTGGTTACTATTATTCCTGAGAGTTCTTATTCATTAATATCTTTGGAAAACTTAAGTCCTAGTGCAGTTCAATATATTTGCTATAAAATAAGAAAAATTGCAAATATATAATTAAAAAAGTCCAACACTATGTACTGAGCTCAAAAAATCAAATATTTTTTGGCTTCAGTACACTTATGTCGGATTTTTTTATTACTTCTATAATATACTTGTTATCAATATTCCAATTGTCTGAATTGCAAAAAGATTTAAAATATTTGAAGTAAGCAAATTATTAGTTGCTTCTACAACTCCAAGCATATCATCATCTTCCTTTTTATAATGTTTTTGTGATTCAAAAAATGTCATTAACTCTGGAATACTTGTTATAAAACCTAGCAATATTCCAATAATAGCCTCTGATATATTAAATAATTTACACAACGTTTCTAAAGTATTTCCTAGTTTATCTCCAACAAAATATAATAAAAATCCTGTTATTACTAAATAAATAATATATTTTATTGTTTGAAATCTATTCTTGCTTTCCTTTTCTTCTTCAACTTCAATTTCATGTTCTATTTTTTCATCTTCATTTTTTAAATACATCTTATGAACATTATCATTAATAACTCTAAATAATATATACAAAATAACAAAAATTGGTACAATCATTATATTTAATTCAATATTCATCTTTAACAAAACTATTGGAATCAAAATTGTAAAAATTACTAATATTATATCTGTAATAATGGCTCTATTTTTTATTTTATCAACATTTTTATTTAATAAAATTGCTCCAATATATTGAATAAAATTTATTACATTTGAACTTATTATATTATAAACACTTGCGCCAGATAGTCCTCTTAAGCTTGATGTTGTTATTGTTAAAAGTTCTGGTATAGATGTTGCATATCCTGCAATATTTCCAACTGTTTTAGGTTTTAACTTTAAACTTTCAGCTAATTTTCTTAAAGTTGTTACTAAAATATATTTTGATATTAAGACTATTAAGGCTGAATAAATTATAAATTTTATTATTTCTAAAAACATATACTTTCTTCTCCTTTTTTAGTTAGAGTGAAGTTTTGATGAATTGGGATTTGAATATGTTGAAATTATTGTTTTTGAGTGCGCCCGTAATAACTTTAGAAATTCTTAATTGATTTTTAGGGGAATGTTCACGTCGAGCTCTAGCGAGGACTAAGTGAAAGGGTCCCAAAAAATCAATTTAGAATTTCTTAAATTATGAAGGAAGCCGAAAAAACAATAATTTCAACATATTCAAATCCCAATTCATCAAACTTTCACTCAAACCACCCTACTTTTTAGAATTTTTCCACATTTTATTGATATTTATACAAAAATATTATATAATATCTGTATTATTTATAGATATTGGAGGCAATTATGGAAGAAGTACAAATTGGAAAAGTTTATCGCCATTTTAAAGGTAACTATTATTTTGTAGAAAATATTGCATACGATTCAGAAACAACAGAAAGAATAGTAGTATATAAACCTTTATATGAAAGAGCTGATAAAAGACAACTTTGGGTAAGACCTGAAAAAATGTTTTTGTCGGAAATCCCAATAGATAGACCTGATAATATAACAGGTCAAAAACATAGATTTGAAATAGCACAAGATATTGAAAGAGATTATTTAAAATAACAATTTTAATATTTTTAATTGGAGGTAAATTATGATAGATATAAAATTTTTAAGAGAAAACCCTGATGTGGTAAAACAAAACATAAAAAATAAATTTCAAGACCACAAACTTCACTTAGTTGATGAAGTAATTGATTTAGATAAAAAAAATAGAGAAGCAAAATTAAATGGAGATAATCTAAGAGCTGAAAGAAAATCTTTAAGTGCTGAAATTGGAAATCTTATGAGAAATGGCAAAAAAGATGAAGCTGAAAGTATTAAATCTAAAGTTCAAGAAATTAATTCTAAACTTGAAGAAAATGAAAAATTAGAAACTGAATATGCAGAAGAAATAAAATCAAGAATGATGAAAATTCCAAATATTATGGATGCATCTGTTCCTATTGGTAAAGATGATAGTGAAAATGTAGAAGTCGAAAGATTTGGAGAAGCAACTGTTCCAGCTTATGAAATTCCTCATCATGCAGATATTATTGCAAGATTTAATGGATTAGATAAAGAATCTGCTGGACGTACAAGCGGTGTTGGTTTCTACTATTTAATTGGCGATGTTGCCAGACTACACGAAGCTATGCTTGCATATGCTAGAGATTATATGATTAATAATGGTTTCACTTATGCTATTCCCCCATTTATGATTCGTAGTGATGTTGTAAATGGTGTTATGAGTTTCGAAGAAATGGATGCAATGATGTATAAAATTGAAGGTGAAGATTTATTCTTAATTGGTACATCTGAACATTCTATGATTGGAAGATTTAAAGAACAATTAATTAAAAAAGATGAATTACCAATATGTATGACATCTTATTCACCTTGTTTTAGAAAAGAAATTGGTTCTCATGGATTAGAAGAAAGAGGATTATATCGTGTTCATCAATTTGAAAAACAAGAAATGATTGTTTTATGCGAACCTGAAGAATCAATGGAATGGTACAATAAAATGTGGAAATTAAGTGTTGACTTATTTAGAAGCTGGAATGTACCTGTAAGACAATTAGATTGTTGTTCTGGTGATTTAGCTGATTTAAAAGTAAAATCATGTGATATTGAAGCTTGGAGCCCAAGACAACAAAAATATTTTGAAGTTTGCAGTTGCTCAAATTTAGGAGATGCTCAAGCTAGACGTTTAGGAATTCGTGTAAAGAGTGAAAAAGGAAATTATTACTTACACACATTAAATAATACAGTTGTTGCAACACCTAGAGGACTAATCGCTGTAATAGAAAATAATTATAATGAAGATGGAAGTGTAACAATTCCAGAAGTTTTAAGACCATATATGGGTGGAGCTGAAAAAATAGTTCCTAAAAAATAAAAAGAGAGGAAAAATTTTAAATGATAATAAATAATCCAAAATTTGAAGTTTCAGCAGTAAAACCTGCTCAATACCCCAAAAATGATTTTCCTGAAATTGTTTTAGTTGGAAAATCTAATGTTGGAAAATCTAGTTTTATAAATACTATGATAAATAGAAAAAAATTAGCAAGAACAAGTAGTGAACCTGGGAAAACAAGACAAATCAATTTTTATAATATGGATGAAAAGTTCTATTTTGTTGACTTACCTGGTTATGGTTTTAGTAAAATGTCTAAAAAAGAACAAGAACAAGTTGGTAATTTTATTGAAGAATATCTTTTCAATAGAAAACAAATTGCATTAATAATATTTTTAGTTGATATTCGCCATACACCTACTGCAAATGATAGATTAATGTACGATTATGTTATTCGTTCAGGTCTTCCTTGTATAATTTTGGCTAATAAAGCTGATAAAATTGCAGTTACTAAAGTATCTGCTGAAGCTACAAAATTACAAAAAGCTTTAAACCCTATTGGAGATATTCCTACTTTTCCTTTCTCTTCTGAAAGAAAAGTTTATATGGATGATGTTTGGAATGAAATAGAAAAATATATTTAGAATTTAAAAAATAAAAAGTTTGGAAAAAATGGCTATACCATTTCTCCCAAACTTTTATTTTTTAATTTTAGTGACAGCATTTTTCTTTTTTGTCTTTCTTTCTATTACAAATCATTATTATTATTGATAATATTAAAAGTAATGCAAGAATTACAGCTAAGACTATTATTGCAGCAAAAGATGATAAGATTTCTGAAGCTATAGCAGCAGCACCAATTAATAATCCTACGACAAAAGCTAAAGCTATTGCTAATATAATAGTAACAATACCGAAGCATTTGTTATTATTACATTTTTCTTTCTTTTCTTTACAGTAAAATACTTCTTGTGGCTCCATAAAAGTCACCTCCATATAACACCTTATTTTTTATGATGTTATACTATATATTATGTCGAAATTTGTAAAATGTTACCTTTTATCTTTCTTCTTCACTTTTCTCTTTATTTTTAGCTACTTTTGTATTATTATTTTCAACACTTTCTTGACCATTTTTTATTGAGTCTCTTACTATATGTGTTAAATATTTATATTCTGAATATTCACCATCAGAAGCTTTTACTAAAGCATTTCTTACATAACCAAAATTTTCTAAAATTAAATTTCTATCCATTTTAAATCCATGCTCTTCAGCAAATCTAAAAGCATATGTAATAATAGTTCTAGTATTTCCATCTCTAAATGGATGAACTTGCCATAATCCAGCAATTAATTTTGAAAATTTTAAAGCTTTATCTTCTAATTCTATATTATTCCAATTTATACTATTTATTTCATTTATGTACTTTTGAGCTTTTGGAATTATCTCTTTTGGGTAGGAATATCTAACTGTATCTCCACCTAATACTTCTTCTGACTTTTCCATTGGAACCGTTCTAAACTCTCCAGCCCAGTCATAAATATCGCCTAAAACATATTTATGAATATTTTGAATATATTCTAAATCAAATTTGTGACAATCTACATTAGCATCTACACTTAGCAATTTTGCAAAAGATATATCTGACTCTGCTTTTCTAAGTTCTTCATAGTCCTTTATTCCTAATTTATTTATTAATGTTCCTGTATCTTTGTATACATATGGATCTTCCATTATTTATTACCTCCATTTGTATATTTTTCTAACACCTTCTTTTGAATTTCTTCAATTTCAATTTTACCATCAATATATTGCTTAGCTAATTGCAGAACATCATCACTTGGCATATCTGCTCCTAATAAAGAAATCCCTAGTGCATTTTTCACTATTTCTTTTCTTTCTTCTTTTGTAGTCTCTGAAACAAGATATTTCTTTTCCATATATTTTTTCCTCTCAACAAATACTATTTCTTAATTTTCTTCTTTTTCTATTTTCTTAGTAATTGCTTTCAATGCCTTTTCTCTTGGCAACATTATTATATGTCCGCATCCTTGACATTTCAATTTAAAGTCAACACCTATTCGTGTAACTTCCCATAATTTACTTCCGCAAGGATGCTGTTTTTTGGTTCTAACAATATCTCCAACTTCATATTTATTATATTCCATAATTTTCCTCTACTTTTATAATAAATTATATAGCTTTGTTAAATCTTTGAGCCATTCTGTCTTTTCCTAATATTTGCATAATTTCATACATATCTGGAGTATTTGTTCTTTTTGTTAAAGCTATTCTTAATACTGTACTTACATCTCCAACATGAGCTTTGTACATATCTGGATTTGCTTTAAATTCTTTTACTTCTTTTGCATAACCCATTTCTCCAGCTAATTCTTTTATTTTATCAAACCATGCTTGTTTATCATCATTTTCATCATAATATTTTTCTACATATAATTTTAATATTTTTGAAATTGATTCTTTATCATTTATAACTTGATAAGGGTATTCATTTTCATCTTTTGCAAATTCTTCATCATACATATAAGAAATATTTTCTTTAACATCTGACCATTTTGAAATATCTTTTCTTGGCTTTTTGTTTCCTCTTTCTATTCCAAAAACTTTTAAAGCATATTCTTTATCTTCTAATAATTTTTTTAATTTTGCATCATATTTTGTTGCCCACATATTAGCATTTTCATATACTTCTTCAGCAGTCATTTTTGATATTACAGTTTTTGATACATCTAATAATTTAACCATATCAAATAATGCACCACTAACACTCATTTTATTTAATTGTAATTCAAATTCATTTAATTGTTTATCTGGATTAGCTCTTCTCCAGTTTTCAAAATTAGAATTTGCAATATTTAATAAATATTCTTTAACCGCTTCTGCTGGAATTCCTTCTTCTGCATAATAACTTACTGCAGCCTCAGGATCTTTTCTTTTACTTAATTTTCTTTTATTACCATTATCATTTTTCATAATTGGTGCAATATGTGCATATTTAGGAGCTTTAAATCCTAACTCGTGGAATAATTGTAAATGTAGTGGTACTGATGATAACCACTCATCTCCTCTTATTACGTGTGTTGTATGCATTAAGTGATCATCAACTGCATGTGCAAAATGATATGTTGGTAAACCATCTGCTTTTATAATTACTATATCTTGATCATTTTCTGGGAAATCAACCTTTCCTTTAATAACATCATGATGTTGTATTTTTCTATCTTCTCTTCCAGGAGATTTAAATCTTATTATATAATTTTCTCCATTTTGAATTCTTTTCATAGCTTCTTCAACTGGAATAGTTCTACATTTTGCCCAAACTCCATAATAACCTGGTCTAATTTTTGCAGCTTCTTGTTTAGCTCTAATTTCTTCAACATCTTCTGGAGTACAGAAACATGGATATGCTTTTCCTTGTTCAATTAAGTATTTTGCATATGCTTGGTAAATTTCTTTTCTTTGACTTTGTTTATATGGTCCATAATTTCCTTTTCCTTCATTTTCAGAAATCATTCCTTCATCTGGTTCAAATCCAAAATCTTTTAAAGAATCTACTATCCCAATAATTCCATTTTCAACTTCTCTTTTTTGGTCTGTATCTTCTATTCTTAAGAAGAATACTCCATTTGTTTGATTTGCTAATTTTCTAGCTATTAACCCTTGATATAGCCCTCCAATATGAACAAATCCTGTAGGACTTGGAGCAAATCTTGTTACTATTGCTCCTTCTGGTAAATTTCTTTCTGGGTATTTTTCTTCATAATATGATATTTCCTTTGCATCTGGAAATATTAAGTTTGCTAAATCTTTATAATCCATATTTATTTCTCCTTTTTCCCTCCGAATTAAACCTCCATAATGATTGGGAAAATCATTGGAACGTAATTATTTGTTTCTTAAAATCGTTTATATTTAGTGTATTTGCTTGTTTTGCCTGTTTTTTGGCAAAACATAAAAACCTTTTCA
>MNRP01000010.1 GCA_001916005.1 Clostridium sp. 26_22 | reverse complement strand
TTCCGTTCGACTTGCATGTCTTATGTGCGCCGCCAGCGTTTATCCTGAGCCAGGATCAAACTCTCTTGTTTTTGGTATCTATATTTTGTCTTTCGACAACTTATAAATCAAAATAATTAAGTTTTTCTCAAGCTCTTTTTGCTTCTTGCTTTTTTAATAAAAAACTTTTAAAAATTTACTGTTCGGTACTTTTGTTTTGTACCGCTTTGGTTTATTCTCTAAAGGATTTTACTGTTTACTTTTCAATGTACTTTCTCGTTCTTTTCTGTGTAGAACGAAACTTATTATACTATAAATATTTTTACTTTGTCAAGTGTTTTTTGAAAGTTTTTTTATTTTTTGTCAAAATAAAAATTAGTAATTATTTGTGTCGTTTTTTTAAGTTTATTTTATTACTAACTCTTTCGTTTTATTTATTATTTTTTCTCTCGCAAAGTACTTATTTATATTAGCACAAATTGTCGATAATTGTCAATAGTTTTTTTAAAATTTTTTAATTATTTTTTTAAAACTTTTTTGTTGTTTTTTTCTCTTCGCTTTGTGCCTATTTATAATAACATCTTTGATATAAAATGTCAATGATTTTTTATTATTTTTTTATATTTTTTTATTTTAATTTAAATTTCAACCAAGATTAAATCATTTCCTATACATTTTACATTTTGCCAAGGTATTACAATATCATTATTCCCAGCAAATATATTAATAATTTTATTGCTTCCAGGTACAATAATAGAAGTTATAACTCCAGTCTCTAAATCAGCACATACATCTTGAACATATCCTAGTCTTTTTCCATCTTTTATATTTATTACTTCTTTATGTTTAAAATCTAATCCTTTATCTTGCATATGTTTTCCTCCTAAATAAAAGTAGACGACTATATTTTGCCGTCTATTCTTTATTTCATTTTATGTTTTTTATATAAAAAACATTCCTTATTATTTGTATAATCTTTTTATATGTTCTAATGCATTTTTTTCTAATCTAGATACTTGAGCTTGTGATATTCCAATTTCACTTGCTACTTCCATTTGTGTTCTTCCGTCAAAAAACCTTTTTTGTATAATCATTTTTTCTTTTTCATTTAGTTTTTTCATAATCTGCATAATTGTCATTTTTTCCGCCCAGTTTTCATCTGTGTTTTTATTATCTTTTACTTGGTCTACTATATATATACTTTCTGAACCATCATTATATATTGGTTCTTGTAATGATACCGGGTCTTGAATCGCGTCAAAACTAAATGCTATTTCTTCTTTTTCTACATTTAGTTCTTTTGCAATTTCTTCTACTGTAGGTTCTTTTCCATGTTCTTTTGTGTACCTTTCTTTGAATTGCATTGCTTTATAAGCTAAATCTCTAACAGATCTGCTTACTCTTATACTATTATTATCTCTTAGATATCTTTTTACTTCTCCTATTATCATCGGTACTGCATATGTTGAAAATTGTACATTTTGTGTTAAATCAAAATTATCTATTGCTTTTATTAAACCAACACATCCAACTTGAAATAAATCATCTGCATTTTCTCCTCTTCCGTAAAATCTTTGAATAACGCTCAATACCAATCTTAGGTTCCCATTAATAAATTTATTTCTAGCTTCTTCATCTCCATTTTTTATTTTAATAAATAGTTCTTCTTTTTCTTCTTTACTAAGTAAAGGTAGTTTTGATGTGTTTACTCCACATATTTCTACTTTATTTAACAAGAAAAAACCTCCTTTTAAAATAATTATTTATATTATTTCCAAAAGAAGTTTTTTTATTCTTTTAACCAGTTTTACTCATTATGTCTTTTTTTATTTTATTTATAATTTTCTTTTCTAATCTTGATATATAACTTTGTGATATTCCGAAGCTCATCAGCTACTTCTTTTTGAGTTTTTTCTTTTCCTGTTTTAAATCCAAATCTCATTTCCATTATGTCTTTTTCTCTTTGATTTAATTTTAATATAGAAGCTTTTAATAATTTTTTATCAACTTCATCTTCTAATTTTCTTGATGTTATATCTGGATCTGTTCCTAAAATATCTGAAAGTAGTAATTCATTTCCATCGCAATCTTTATTTAATGGTTCATCTATTGATATTTCTCCTTTTATTTTGTTGTTTTTTCTTAGATACATAAGTATTTCATTTTCTATGCATCTTGAAGCATATGTTGCAAGCTTTATATTTTTTTCTGCATTAAATGTATTTACCCCTTTCATAAGACCTATGGTTCCTATTGAAATTAGGTCTTCAATTCCTATACCTGTATTTTCAAATTTTTTTGCTATGTATACTACTAATCTCAAATTTCTTTCAACTAATATTTGTCTTGTTTTTAAATTATCTTCTTCTGATAATTTTTTTATAAGTTCCTCCTCTTCTTTACTTTCTAGTGGTGGTGGTAGTGTTTGACTTCCTGCTATATAAAATATTGGTAGATAGTCTATTTCATTATTTTCATTTATGTATTTTGCACAAATTGTTGTCAAATTGTCTAAACCTTTTTTTAGCCAATCGCTTATATTCATTTTTACACCTCCTGATTTAATATAGTTCTATTCCTATTAAAGCATTATACTCTCCTCTTTTTGTTAAAGATTTATTATAAATTCCTATAATTACATTTTTTTTATCGTTTTTATAATTTTCATTTAACACTTCAATTTTTTCAGCTTTTATTCCTAATAGCATACCATTTTGTTTTCCTAAGGATGAAAATGGTATCATTTTGAATTTTGATATGTATTTGTTTTTTATTTCTTCTGGTATTTTTTCAAAATCACCTCCTAATATTTCTTCTGTATGTTCTAATATTTCTTTCGGCATTAGTTCATACAAGGATGTTTTTTCTACTATTATTACAGGAGTACCAGATATGGGTTCTTTTAGCATATTTCCTGTGTCAAGCATTGTATTTAATGTTATTTCTTTTCCTTCTAATTTTATTTTTGTTTGGCATAGTATATCTTTTTTTGTCATTTTATTTTTTGAGATTTTAAATGCTATTATTATTATTACTGTTCCTAGTATTGCTCCTAAAAAAATTGTTTTTAATACATATGTTCCTACAAACATTCCATTTTTTATTATTATATCTTGTGGTTTTATTACATATATTAAATATGTTGCTACTCCTCCAAAAGTAAATGTCGTTAAATAAAATAATATTAATTGTTTTCCTAATTGTTTTATTTTCTGTGGATTAAATGCTATGAATATCATTAATATTGATAAAATAGTTTTTACTATTATATTGGAATATATTTTTAAATTAGTTACATATTGTATTGCTACAAATATTGCTCCTATTAAACTTGATATTAACACTCTTATTTTTTTCATTTTTACTTTTGTTACTATTCCTGTAGCATATAAAATTATATAGTTCATTATTAGGTTTTCAATTATTACAATATCTATATACATTGTCATTCTGCTCACCTGCTTTTATATTCTACTATATTGTTTTTACAAAGTCTGTCTTTTTTTATTGTAGAAAAAAAGAAATAATCGAATATTTTCGATTATTTCTTTTCTTTTATTTTATAGTATGTCATTTTACATATTTTTATTTCTATTTTTTCTTAAAAATGATGGAATGTCTAAATCATTTTGTGATGAACTTACATCAGAACTTGATGGGATTGAATTTATTTTCTTTTCCCATGTTTTTGAAACTATGTTGTCTACTCCTATGCTTGATATATCATTTTCATTTTTTTCAAATCCAGTTGCTATAACTGTTATTTGGATTTCATCTTGCATGCTTGGGTCTGTAACTGTACCAAATATAATATTAGCTTCTGGGTCTACACTGCGTTGAACTAATTCAGCAGCTGTATTTACTTCATGTAATCCTAAATCTTCTCCACCAGTAATATTAATTATTACTCCTTTAGCTCCTTCTATAGAT
The DNA here is from genome assembly GCA_001916005.1 of Clostridium sp. 26_22. Taxonomy (GTDB): domain Bacteria; phylum Bacillota; class Clostridia; order TANB77; family CAG-508; genus CAG-269. Next base: position 9,974 of record MNRP01000010.1, on the reverse strand, counting down.
GTTTCTAGTAATGGACTTTGGATTGCTTCTTTTGCAGCATCTTCTGCTCTATTTTCTCCTGAAGCTCTACCAACTCCCATATGAGCCATTCCTTGATTTAACATTATTGTTTTTACATCAGCAAAGTCTAGGTTAACTAGTCCTGGTACAGCTATTAAGTCTGATATACCTTGTACACCTTGCCTTAATACATCATCAGCCATTTTGAATGCTTCTATAATTGATGTTTTTCTATCAATTATTTGTAGTAATTTATCATTTGGTATTACTACTAATGTATCTACTTTTCCTTTTAAGCTTTCTATACCACGTTCTGCTTGTGATAATCTTTTTTTACCTTCAAATGTAAATGGTTTTGTAACAACACCTATTGTTAATATTCCCATTTCTTTTGCTATTGAAGCAACTATTGGTGCAGCACCTGTACCTGTTCCTCCACCCATTCCGGCAGTAACAAATACCATATCTGCTCCTCTTAAAATTTCAGCAACTTCTGATTTGTTTTCTTCTGCTGATTGAGCTCCAATATCTGGGTTTGCCCCAGCACCTAATCCTCTTGTTATTTTTTCTCCAATTTGAATTTTTGTGTTTGCTTTTGATTGTTGTAATGCTTGTCTATCTGTGTTTACTGCTATGAAGTCTACTCCTTTTATTCCAGATTCAATCATTCTGTTTACAGCATTATTTCCTGCTCCTCCAACACCAATTACTTTTATTGTTGCTGTTCCATCCATCATTGTTATATTGTTATCTTCGTATTCCATCATTTGGTTTTTTCCTCCCTTAAAACTTTGTTTATATATTTTTAAAAATAATAACTAATTATTAACTATAAAAGAATTCTTTTATTCTTTCTATTATATTTTTGAAAAAGCTTTCATCTGATTGTGTATCTATACTACTTGATACTGTTTTTGTAAATGGTCTTGATGCTATATATCTAACTAATGCAAAGCTTGTTCTATATATTGGGCGTGTTGTTGTCATTAATCTTCCTGTTGATATTTTTACTGGAATATTTAAGTTTATTTTTCCAGCTACATCACTTTTGCTTATATTTACTATTCCTTGACCTGTTAAAATAATATTATTTATTCTAGGTTTTACTCCTTGATTTGTCAAGTCTTTATTTATAATAGAAAACATTTCTTCAATTCTTGCTTCTATTATTTCAATTAATTCAGAGCTTTTTATTATTTTATTTTTGTTATTATCTTTGCAAGTATTAAGTATTATATCATTATCATTATCTATAAAAGATTTTAGAGCTAGTCCATATTGTCTTTTTAATTTATCTGCTTCTTCTTCAGTTATATTTAATACTACTGCTATATCATTTGTTATATTCTCTCCTCCAAGTGGTATAGAGTTTGTATAAATAAAACTTGAATTTTCAAATACACCTATATCTGTATTTTCTGCTCCAACGTCTATAATTGCAATATTGTCATGTAATTCATTACTATCTAATACTAAATTTCTTTCAGCTAATGCAATTGGAACTATTCCATCTATTTCTAAGCCAGCTTTTTTAAATATGCTATTTAATTGTCTTACATAATCTTTATCTGCTAAAATAACTTGTGCACTCATTGTAAAACTTGAACTTAAGCTTCCTACTGGATCTGCTACAACTGTACCATTTTCTAAAACTATTTTGTCTGGTACTATGTCTATTAGTGTCTTCCCTTCGGGTATCTCTATATCTTTAACTTGCATAATTGCACTTTGAACGTCTCTTATTGATATTCCAGAATATTTATCTTTTACTTCTTTGGTTATGCTATTTTGTACAATTGTTACATATTTTCCTGGAATTGTTACATATGCAGAATTTATTTTTAAGTTTGTTTCATCCTCGGCATCTTTTATAGTTTTTGCTAAACTTAAACTTATTTCATCCTCATTTATTATTTTTCCTTTTTTTAATCCACTACACTTGTATGATGTATTACATATAGTTTCTATTTGTTCAAAATTATTTACTTCCCCTATGACTGTTGCTACTTTTGTTGTTCCTATATCTACACCAACTATAATATCACCTATTGCCAAGTTAATTCCCCCATTTTTTAGTACTAAATTTCTAGTTGTATTTATATTACATTTTTACAAAATTGTCAATAGAAATTGTTATATTTTTGTAATATTTTTGTAATATTTTTGTAACAAACTAGATAAGTGTTGAAATCTTGCTATTTTTCTTTTATTTCATTTTCTTTATTATTTTTTTCTTGTTTTTGGCTTTTGATTTTATCTGTCCATTTTTCTACATAATATCTTCTTATTATTCCTAAGTTCATAAACATTCTCCATACAAATACAACGATTGCTGCTAAATATATGTCAACATTTAATTTTTGTCCTAGTACTGTTAGTAAAATTGCTAAAATTGCATTTCCAAAAAATCCTGATATGAATATTTTTATATCAAATTTTTTATTTATAACTGATGCGATTCCACCAAACACCGAATCTAATGCTGCGACTATTGCTATTGCTAAATAGCTTGAATATGTATAAGATATGATTGGAGCATTTAATCCTACTATTGCTCCTAATAAACATGCAATTATTATTACTAATAAAACCATTTTTTCCAGTCCTTTCTTTTTTATATACCTAATTATTGTATATATTTATGTGCTAATTCTTTTTGATATTTTGGTATGCTAATTTTATTGCTTCTTTCTATATCAACATCAAACCCTATTTTTTTTAGTTCATCTACATAACCACCATTTCCCAATAATACACTCTCTAAATATGTTTGGCTTCCTATGGCTTTTATTGTATATGGAGCTAATATTCTTTGTTGATTTATATATACTATAGAATTTCCGACATAAACTATTTCTGAAGTATTAACAATTCTTTGTTCATTTATTGATATTGCTTCTGCTCCTGCTGACTTTAAATAGTCTACTATTACTAATAAGTCTTCTGCTGTTATTGATTGTATATTTCCTTCTTCATCTGTAAAATCTTTAAGTTTTATTGTTATTCCTTCTCCAGTTACATCTGTTTTTCCTAGATACATATTTATTTGTTCTAATTCTTTTTGAACTAATTGGGATGTTTCTGTATTTGATTCCTCTTTATCTTTATATTCTTGAAGTTTGGCTGTTTTTTCTTGATATTGTTCATCCGCTTCTTTATATTTTTCTTTCCAATTAGCAAGCTCTGTTCTAAGTTCTTCTTCTCTCATTGTTTCTATTGAAGTTATATCAGTCTCATTTACTACTTTAAATTGCATAAACATTACTGTAACTAAAGCAAAACAAGCTATTGCAATTGTTATAACAACAGTTATCTTTCCTTTTTTCAATTTTCCTTTTTTCATCTATAATGACCTCCTATTAATCAATGCTTTTTGCATATTTAAAACTAAACACACCTGTATATTTTGGAATTGTTATGTCATTATTTTTTTGTAATTCTACTTTTATTTTACGTTCTTTTAATCTTGCTAATGTTCCATCTGGTCTACTTAGGTTTGCTAATGTCTCTGGTAATCCTATTGCTTTTATAACAAATGGTGAGCCTATTTTTTCTTCATTTATGTTTATAACATTTCCACCACATATTATAGATGTTGTTAGAACTATTCTTTCATCATTTATTGATATTGCTTCTGCACCCGCATTTTTCAGTTCATTTACAATGTCTAATATATCTTTATCATGTACTAGATACTTACTTGAGTCCACTAAATTAGTTGCTTCTACATCACTATCTTTTACAGTGATTGTAACTCCTGGTCCTTTAACTTCAGATAATCCTAAAATTTTATTTCCAACTTTTATTTGTTCTTGTGCATCTGATAATTCTGAGTTATTTTCTGTCGCTTTTTGAATTTCTTCTTCTAATTCTTTATCTATTTTTTCTATTTCTTTTATTTTGTTATCATATCTTTCTTTGTATTTTAAGACTTCTGCTCTTAAGTTATTTTCTGTATAGCTTTGACTTACTGTTGAATTTGAGTTTTTTACTGTCTTTATTTGTATACAAATTCCAGCAGTTAGTGCAAAGCACATAATTCCTAGAACAATACTTATTTTTATTTTGTTTTTCATAACTATCATCCTTTACAATAATTATACTTTTTCTTTAAATCTTGGTTTGAAATTGTTATTTAAATCTCCATTAACAAAGATTGCTCCTTCTTTTCCACGATTTTCTTCTATTATTACTTGCACATAAAGCATTTTGTTGCTTAAATTGCTTTTGTCTCCTAAATATATTGTCTTTTTTTCTTCTTCTAGATATAGTGTATATTCATCTTTTGTTGATATATCTATATTTGTTATTTTACTGTCTAATTCATAATTTTTGCATATATTCATTATTTGAATAATAACTTCTAGTTTTTCCAAATCTTCTGAATTTAGTCTATTTCCTTCCACAATTTGTTCGTCAGGTGTGGATATTCCTTGAATTGTAGGTAAAGCTTGTTTTTCTTCTGATATTTGTAATATATAACCTTGATTATTAATATACGCATATCCATTTAAAAATTCCACATTATATTCTTGTTTTCTTTCTTCTATTTGAATTTGTACTTTATTTGGAAGTTTTCTTTTTATTTCAACGCTTTCTATATATGCATTAGTTTTTATATTCTTATTTACTTTATTTTTATTAAATTTGAATATATTTTGACCTAAGTTTAATTGTGATAAACTTACTATTGTTTCTGTTTTTATTTGTTCATTGTTACTAACATCAATTTCTTTTATATTAAATATTGGTGAAACAAGAGCGAATATAATTCCTGCTATTATTATAATTAATAATGCAGTGAATTTTAACATTAGTTTTATTCTTTTTTTCTTTTTTAATATTTGTCTTTGTTTTTTAGACATTTTTTGTTTAGTTTTTTCTTCTTGCTTTTGGTTATTTTTATTTGTCATCTTGATTACCATTTCATTATCATAATCAAATTGATTTTCTACCTTCTTTTGGCTATTTTGTTTTTTTATTCTTTTTTCTCTTTCTTTTGTTTTCCTTTTTTGTTCTTTTTGTGTTATTTTTTCTGTATTTATCGGAGAATAATAGAATAAGTCATCTATTTTATCTTTTTGATTTTTGGTCAAAGTTTTCACCTCCAAATTTTAACATAATGTATTTTATCAAATATTTTTGCATATTTCCATAGTTTTTGCAAATATTTTTTATTAAAATGCTTGTCTAAAAGATTTTAGCTTAAAAGCACAGCCTAATATGATTTGAAAATAATTGATTTTGATGTGACTGAAATAATTTTAGAAATTCTTGATTAATTTTGTGGAAAATGTTCACGTCGAGCGATTAGCGAGGACTAAGTGAAAGGGTGCCACAAAATCAATCTAGAATTTCTTGAATTATGAAAGAAACCGAAAAATCAATTATTTTCAAATCATATTAGGCTGTGCTTTTAATTTTAAATTTTTTCTAATTAGTATTTATCATCTATCATTTGTATATCTGCATTTATATTTCTTAATTTTTTGTCAAAATTCTCATAACCTCTTAAAATGTACTCTATATCATCTACTTTTGTTACACCTTTTGCTGATAATCCCGCTAGTACTAATGCTGCTCCTCCACGCAAATCTGTTGCTTTTACATTTGCTCCATATAGTTTACGTACTCCTCTTATAATTGCACTTTTACCTTCTACAGTTATTTTTGCTCCCATTTTGTTTAGTTCTTGTGTATATTTAAATCTATTTTCAAATATGTTTTCTACTATTATAGATGTTCCTTTGGCTGTAGTTAACATTGCAGAGAACACTGATTGCATATCTGTTGGAAATCCTGGGTATGGCATGGTTTTTATGTCTAATGCTTTTATTTTTTTATTAGAGTTGATTTTTATTTTGTTTTTTTCTATTTCTATTTTACATTCTGCTTCTTGCAATTTTGTTATTACTGGTGTTATATGTTCTGCATTTGTGTTTTCTAAGATTAAATTTCCTTTTGTAGCAACTGCTAAACATAAAAAAGTTCCTGTTTCTATTCTGTCTGGCATTATGTTGTAGCTTATGTCTTTTAGTTTTTTTACTCCTGTTATTTGTATCTCGTTTGTTCCAGCTCCTATGATTTTAGCTCCCATTTTATTTAAGAAGTTTTGTAAATCTATTATTTCTGGTTCTCTTGCTGCATTTGTTATTGTTGTTGTTCCTTCTGCTAATACACTTGCTAATATTGCATTTTCTGTTGCTCCTACACTTGGAAAATCCAAATCTATTTTTTCTCCTTTTATTTTTTCTGCATTACATATTATATTTCCATAGTTTTTCACTACGTTTATTCCTAATTTTTCGAAACTTCTTAAATGTAAGTCTATTGGTCTTGAGCCTATATCACAACCTCCTGGGTATGAAAATATTGCTTTTTTGTATCTGCCTAGCAAGGCTCCTGCGAGTATTACTGATGAACGCATTTTGTGCATTAATTCTTCTGGAATTTCGAATTTGTTTATTTTGGATGTGTCTATTATTATTTTGTTGTTTTTCTTTTCTACTTTTCCTCCTAGTGTTTCTAATATTTTAAACATCATTTGTGTATCTTGTATGTTTGGAACATTATATAAGGTTGTTTTACCTACATTTAATACTGTTGCTGCTAGTATTGGTAATGCTGCATTTTTGGAGCCTGATATTTTTACTGTGCCTTCTAGTTTGTGCCCTCCTTCTATTATGTAACTTGACATTTTCTTTCCTCCTTTACGTTGAAGCTATAAATTTATAATATTTTTATTTTATAGCTTATGTTTTTGCTATATTTTATGATTTGTTTACGTAAAAAGTGAATTTGCATTTTTCCCAACCTTGCTATATAATATCATCATTAAGGGTTGTATATAAATATCATTTAAAAGGTAGGTATTTATATGAGCAAATTATATGAAGTATATAAAAAATTAAAAAATGATTATTCTGATACCGTTTATCTTTTTAGAAGTGGCATTTTTTATATTGCATTAGACGCGGATGCAATTTTTTTATCTAATAAAATCAATTTAAAATTAACTAATTTAAATCCATCTGTCGTTAAATGCGGTTTTCCGTCTGCTAGTTTAGATAAATATGTTACTTTGTTTAAAAGTAATAATATTAATTTTAAAATCATTGAAAATGATACTGTTTTTTCTGCAGAAGAATATAATGGCAATAGAAAAGCTAATAATATTATAAATCTAATAAAAGATGTGAATATAGATTCATTGTCTGTTGGAGATGCTTATAAATTTATTGAAAATTTGAAAGATTTAGTAAAGGATTTATAATGTTATGAATATTTGCTTTTTATTAGGAAAAGTTATTTCTGAGCCAAGTTTTGATTTTTTATATAAATGTAAGAATGTTTCTATTTCTAGCTTTTGTTTAAAAACTAGAAATGGTAATATTGTTCAAATTTTTGGCTATGATGAAATTGCTGATTTTTTGTATAGTCATTTAGCAATTAATGATGATGTTTATGTTGAGGGGTATTTAACTTCTTTTAAAAATAATATTTCTGTTAATATTATAAATATTAATAAAATTATGTAGGTGTTCAAGATTTATTGTTATACATTGAACTAAAAATATTTATAATCTTTTAACATATAAATATAGAACACGTAATTTTATATCAATAAAAAAATAGAAACAATTGCTTTTAGCTTTTGTTTCTATTTTCATAATATACGTATTTTCAATATCTAATATTTACTAATACATATTTTATTGCTTCATTTTTACCTAAATAGGAAGGAATAAACCTCTTTAATATCTAATACTTCTCTGTATATATTCCTTAAAATATATAATCTGGAATAATATTAGAGTACTGGACGGAACCCGTTGTTCGTGTTAGTATTAGGGGCATAATTGTATTCACGGTAACAAGCAGGGTTGCTCGCGTATGCGTTGTTGAAGGACCCGCCACGAAGCAATTGAGCCTTTGATTTATCCCTAATAAATAATTTATTAATTAAATTATAATTATTAGCATATTTTATATAGCCTAAATGACCACATAAGTATTTTTGTGCTTCTTTACTAGTCATCTTGCCTTCTTTTATTTTGTTTTTCAATGTTTTCACTTTATTTTTTAGTTTTTTCTTTCCTCTGTTTCTTATTTTCATTCTATATTCATTTATTTTATACCCACAAAAATTCACACCTTGCTTACTTTTAAATATTTGTGTTTTGCTATTAAGTTCTAGTTTTAAATTTTCTTTTAAAAATTTTTTTATTCTTTCTAATACTTCTTTGGCTTCATCTTTGGTTTTTAGGAATATTACAGAATCATCCATATATCTAAAATAATATTTTACACGTAATTCGTGTTTTATATATTGATCAACCTCATTTAAATATATATTTGCAAATACTTGTGAAGTATAATTTCCTATTGCTATTCCAGTTTCTGAATTTTCTCCATCTGTTGAAAATATAACTTCTCTTATAACTCTTAATAATTTTTCATCTTTTACTTTTCTTAAAATAATTGAATATAATACATTTTTATTGATGCTTTGAAAATATTTTCTTACATCCATTTTTAATATGTAATATTCGTTCCATATTCTTTTGCAATGTTTCATACTTTTTTGTATATCTATTGCTGCATTGTGCATGCCTTTGCCTTTTATGCAAGCATATGACGAATATATAAATTGTTTAACAAATGCATCATATAGAAAATTATCTACTAACCATCTATGAACAATTCTGTCTATATATCTGGATTTTTGTATTTTCCTTAATTTAGGTTCATGTACGTAAAATATTTGATATGCTCCATGTTTATAGGTTTCATTTTTTAATTCATTATATAAATATTTTATATATTCTTCTTGCTTTAAGTTAAATAATATTATGTCTTTTTTACAGCTCTTGTTTTTTCTACTTTCATAGTGTGCTTTCATTAAACTTTCATATGTTAGTTTTTTATCAAACTGATTTCTTATTGTTTTTGCCATAATATTTTAGCAATCCTCCAATTATTTTTCCTAATTCATATATAAGTTCTATGACATAATTAAATTTTTTTTCATCAATCCATTTATTCTTGTACATTATTCTAAGTAATATTCTCTGAACATTTAATTGGGCGTCTATCATATTTATATAATTTATTTTTTCAGAGTCTATTACTTTGCTTAACATTAAAATATTTTCAAGCATTTTGTACATTGATTGTTTGTATTCATTTCCTATACTAAATTTTTCTGTTCTTGGTAATTTCATTATTATTTCGAGCATATATTGTATATATTTTTCTGATTTTGGTATTAATGTTAGTTCTTTTTTTATTTCACTCATACTTTTCCTTTGTTTTGATACTTTATAATATATAATAGTGTGTAAAATTATATACACACTAAGGTATTTTCATTTTACACAAAATTTTTTACACACTCGCCTATATTCTAGCATGTTATATTAATTGGTTCATCGCCTGTAAGCGTTCAGGTCTACTTGATATAAAGTACTGGACGGAACCCGTAGCGCGTGCTAGTATGAGGGGCATAATAGGATGCACGGTAACAAGCAGGGTGGCTCGCGTAAGCGCTGCCGAAGCACCCGCCACGAAGGTTATATGTGTTATATGTTGTATTATAGCCTAAATTTGCTACATATGAAGCCTCTTGTGTCCATTCCCATAAGTTTCCTGCTACATCATATAAACCTTTTCTTAGTACTTGACTTGTTGAACCTGTTGTTAGTATTACCCATGAACTTGTTCCTGAATTTGTTGTAAAACTACTTGCATCTTTAAATCCATCTGTTGAAGCATTTGATGTATTTACATTTGTGTAATACCCTCTTAGATTTGATAATGATACATTGTCATAATTTCCCCAGTTTGTGCTTTTCATGTCTGAATAATCTAAACTCTCACTTAAAAATTTCATCATCATATCCCATTGTGTTCCTGTTATTAATCCACTTTGTACATATGAATTATTGTCATATAATCTTCTACTCATCTCTACT
>MNRP01000057.1 GCA_001916005.1 Clostridium sp. 26_22 | reverse complement strand
GACTTTTTGTTGAATTTATGGTATATTTAAGCAGTATAAGATAATGCTAAATAACATTATTTAATGTTGTAAAAACATAAGAACGACCCCTTGCCAAGGCAGAGGTCGCGGGTTTGAGCCCCGTTTCCCGCTCCACCAAATTTATTTGGCGCCTTAGCCAAGCGGTAAGGCACGAGTCTGCAAAACTCTGATGATCGGTCCGACTCCGATAGGCGCCTCCAAAATAAACCGATAAAAGGTTGAAATATCATTCTTTTATCGGTTTTTATTTGATTTTATTCTAAAAAATATATTGAATTATTTGTCAATAAAATTATTTTTCGAAAAAAGTATAACCTCATAAAAAATGGAAAAAATATAAAAAATACATATGAGGAGGTACAAATGGAGGCAAGTAACTTAAAAAATATGGTAGTACTAAAAAATCTACCATCAAACATAGTAGATGAAGCAATAATAATACTAAAAAACAGCAAAAAGATAAAAAAATTAGAAAAAGTAGAAAATAACAAAACAACAAATAAAAAAGAAAAACAAACCACACAAAAAGACTATATACTAAAAGAAGCAGAAATGTTAGTAAATAGCTATGTATCTAAAATAGAAAACAAAGAAGATAAAAAATTTGCAGATAATAAAATGCAACAGAAATATAAAAAAATAAAAAAATATTCAATAATTACAACAATAATAGGAGCAATAGAATTTATATTATTATTAACCTTGTAGCAAAAAGCTATCTAAAGTTTTAATACTTAGATAGCTTTTTTTAGTTATTGTTAACAGGAATAAAACACAAAATGAATACATATAGATTAAAAAGAAAATACGAAAGAGGTGTAAATAAATGGAAAGAACAATGACCGTCGAAGAAAAAATAAGAAGAGCAGAAGAAATATATGCAAGAAGACAAGCTGGTAGCTCAACAAAAACAGCTACAGTTAATATAAATACAAACACAAAAAAAGACTTGAAATTACTCAAAAAAATGATAATACAAATAATAATAAGTCTTTTAATATACTTTACAATATATATAATTCAAAACAACAATTACATATTTTCTCAAGATTTTATAAATAAAGCAAAAGAAATATTATCATATGATATAAATTTTCAAGCTACATATGAAAATCTAAAACAATACATAACAAACTTTAATAATAAAAATCAAGATAACTCAGCAATTGGTGGAGCAAATGAAACAATAGAAACAAATGATAAATCAATACAAAACCAAGAACAAACGGAAGAAAATCAACAAGTAGATAAACCAACAGAATCAACAAATGAACATCAAACTTCAAATAATGAACAAGAACTTTCAGAAGAAGAACAACAAATTAATAAAATAAAATCAACAACAACATTTATAAAGCCAATAGAGGGAACAATAAGTTCAAAATATGGTCAAAGAGAACCAACAACAGCAACAGTGCCAAAAAATCATACAGGAGTAGATATTGCAGCAAATATGGGAACAAAAATAAAATCAGCAACAAGCGGAGAAGTAGTATTAGCATCAGAAGAAGGAGATTACGGAAAACATTTAAAAATACAAATAGGAGAAGTTAGTATTATATATGCACACTGCAATAATTTGTATGTAAAACAAGGGGACAAGATAGAACAAGGACAAGAAATAGCTGAAGTCGGTTCAACAGGAAATTCTACCGGACCACACTTACATTTTGAAATAAGATTATCAGAGAAAACTATAGATCCACAAAAAATATTAGACTTATAAAAGGGAGGTTAAGAATGAGATTTAGAATAGACCTCAAAATATTCTTATTTTTAATATTATTTTATCTAACAAAACAAATTGAAATATATGCTATGATTATGGTATTCGCATTAATACATGAAATAGGACATTTATTGGCAGGAATAATATTAAAAATGAAACCAGAAAAACTAGAAATAATGCCATTTGGAGTATCAATAGCATTTAAAATAGAACCAAAAGACTATAATAAAAAAATAAAAAAAGGTAACAAATTAGATATAAAAAAGATTATAGTAGCAAGTGCCGGTCCACTTACAAATTTAATAATAATTATAATAACATATAATCTAAAAATAGATATGATAAAAGCAATAATGGTTATATATACCAATTTCCTAATTATGTTATTTAATTTACTTCCAATATATCCATTAGATGGTGGAAGAATATTAAGTGGAATATTACATATAATTGTTGGAAAACAAAAAGCAGATGATGCAATTAACAACATATCTATGATATCAACAATACTAATAACAACTATAGCAAGTGTATTAATATTGTATTTGAAAAATATTGCAATTTTTTTAATTGTAATGTATCTTTGGTATTTGGTATTAAAAGAGAGTAATAGATATTTAAGAAGAAAAAAATATATAATGAAAATACTTGAAAATAAAACAAATAAATAGTAAACTAATAGTATCAAATAGAGAGGAGCACGCAAAAGATGAAAGATAAATTAAAACAAGAAAAAGGTATTACAATGATGGCTTTAGTAGTCACAATTATAATATTATTAATATTAACAAGTGTTTTAGTATTCAATACCCAAGACAGTGTATATATAAAAAGATTAAATAATTTATATAGTGATATTGAATTACTAAGGTCAAAAACAGATGAATATTACAATGAGTATGGACAAATTCCAGCCAAGATAAAATATACAAATATAGGTACACTTAAAAATGTATTAAGCACAAAAAATGATACGGGTGATTTTTATGTTATAGACTTAGAAGCTATGGAAGGAATAACATTAAACTATGGTAAAGATTATGAAACTGTAAAAGATAATTCAGCAAATGCAAATAACTATACAGATTTATATATAATAAATGAAAATAGTCATAATATATTTTTAGTAAGAGGAATTGAAATAAAAGAAAAAGATACAGTAAAAACATATTATACAGATTATACTGAACCAGATGAAACAACTGTTGATATACGATATATAGATGGAATATTAATTCCAGATGGTTATTATTATATTGGGAAAACAAAAGATAGCAGTGGAAATGAAACAATAGTAATTTCAAACAATAAAAAAGAAAATGTGAACTTAAACAAAACAAATCAATTTACTTGGACAAAACAAATATCACAAATAACAGAAGTTCCATCAAGTGTAACTTTAGAAAATAATCAAGAAGATTACCAATTTATAGCAAGTGTAAATAATTTCAAAGGGTATTTTAAAAACACGGAAGGTAAAGTTAGATATGTAGTGGTAAATGAAGAACAATGGTCAGAAGCATATACCAAAGACACAGAATACAAAGATAAAAACGGAGATATAGTCACAATTCCAGAAGGATTTAAAATCAGTATGGCAGACACCATGAATACTGTAAAAAAAGGCTTAGTCGTAAAAGATGAAAATGATAATGAGTGGGTATGGATTGAAGTACCAGAAGATGTTTTTACAACAGCTAATAATGATACAGATTATGAGAAAATAAAAAATGATTTAGTAACATATGCTCAAGATTATAGAGGAGGTTCAAGCACACAAGGTTATGAATGGAAAGATGAATATTATGAAGGATGCGGAATAGAAGCCACATCCGAAAAAACAGCAGAACAAGTATGGGATGAAATGTATAAAAAAATGTTATCAAGTATATATAGTAATAATGGATTTTGGATATCTAGATATGAAGCTGGAATTGATGGAAGTGATAGAGATATAAGCTTAGCATTAAAGGAGAATACGACTATATCATCACCTTCAACAAAAGCAGTAAGTAAAAAAGATATGATACCATATAATTTTGTTAACTGCAGTCAAGCACAAAAATTAGCAAGCAAGATGTCTACAAGTTCTAATAAAACTAGTAGTTTATTATTTGGAATACAATGGGATTTAGCATGCAAGTTTTTAGAAGAAAATTCTAACCTTGATCAGATTGATATAAAAACTGATAGTTATAAATGGGGAAATTATGCTAATACGGAATTTAAAATTACAAGTACAAATGCCAAACAATATATATCATCTTGGCAGACAATTGAAAATTTTAAAAAAGAAAAAATGAGCTTACTTTCAACAGGTGCATCTGAGTACACAAGAATATTAAATATATATGACTTTGCGGGAAATGAATGGGAATGGACATTAGCACATGCAACCATAGAAGCACCAAATAGTGATAGGGGAGGAAGTTATAGAAATAATAGTGAAGATTGTCCTGTTTCTCACTTTAGCCATTATAACAAAGGGGGTATAGAAATAGGATTTAGAGTTACTTTTTATTAAAAAAATGTCAAAAGGGACGCCCTTTTTTGACATTTTTTATATTTGTACAAAAAAATATTTACAAATATTGTAAATATAAAAAATATAAAATTTGTAACCATTTTGTAACAATTTAGAAATATTTCTGTCATTTTATTGGACAAAGACATTGACTTTTTAAGCAATTCGTTGTATCATATAACAAGTAAAAATGAGTGTTTTTAAAATCCTAAGGAGGAAAATTATGGGAGAAGTAATAGTTATAACATCAGGAAAAGGTGGAGTAGGAAAAACAACAACAACAGCAAATTTAGGAGCAAGTTTAGCTGTAGAAGGAAAAAAAGTATGTTTAATAGATACAGACATAGGACTAAGAAACTTAGACGTAGTAATGGGACTAGAAAACAGAATAGTATATGACATAGTAGATGTTGTTGAAGAAAAATGTAAATTAAGACAAGCATTAATAAAAGATAAAAGATTTAAAGAATTATACCTACTACCAGCTGCCCAAACAAGAGATAAAAGTGCAGTAAATGAAGAACAAATGATACGATTAACAAATGAATTAAAAGAAAAATTTGACTATATACTTATAGACTGCCCAGCAGGAATAGAACAAGGATTTAAAAATGCTATTGCAGGAGCAAACAGAGCAATAGTAGTATCAACAGCAGAAATATCATCAATAAGAGATGCTGACAGAATAATAGGATTACTAGAATCATCAGAAATAAAAAACCCAGAATTAGTAATTAACAGAATAAGACCTAATATGGTAAGAAGAGGAGAAATGATGGATGTAGATGACATCGTAGACTTATTATCAATAGATTTAATAGGTGTTGTTCCAGATGATGAATACATAATAACACAAACAAATAAAGGTGAACCAGTAATACAAAATAAAAAAGCACCATCAGGAAAAGCATATATGGAAATAGCAAAAAGAGTATTAGGAGAAAAAATAGAAGTAACAATTCCTGGTAGAGAAAAAGGATTTTGGGCAAAAATAAAAAAATTATTTAGAAAATAAAAAATAAAAAGAAACACAGTGGAGGGGTAGGAAAAATGTTTGAAAACGTAATTAACTTTTTTAAGAATTTAGGCAAAAAAGAAGATAAAAAACAAACACAATCAGAAAGTTCAAAAGATGCAGCAAAAGAAAGACTACATTTAGTTTTAATGCAAGATAGAGCAAATGTATCAGCAGATTTCTTAGAACTTATGAAACAAGAAATAATAGATGTAATAAAAAAATACATAGAAGTTGATGAAAAGGAAATAGATGTAAGATTAACAAATAAAGAAAATGAAGATGGAACAAATGGAGCACCAGCTTTATATGCAAACATTCCTATTCTTAACATAAAAAATGATGCAAGAAAAATAGACAAAAAAGATATTGAAAAAAATAAAGTGGAAAAACAAGAAGAAAAAGCAAAAAAACAAGAAACAGAGAATGAAAAAGAAACTATAGAAAATAATATAATTATAGAAGAAGCAGATGAAAGCACAGAAAAACAAACTGATGAGGTTGAAAAAATAGAAGAAGATAAAAAAGAAGAAAATGAAACTCAAGAAAATTCACAAGAAGTTATACAAGATAACGAAAATGAACAAAAAGAAGAAGTTAAATCAGAAAATTAATTAAGAAAAAGAGTGGTTTAATGAGAAAAAGAGAATTAAAAAATATGGAATGGGGTCTAGTAATAGTAGCCATAATATTGACAATAATAGGGTTAGTAGCCCTATTTTCAGCTACACAAGAGACCGAGTATGATGAATTTAAAAAACAAATTATATGGTTCGTGGTAAGTTTAATCGCAATGATACTTACAATGCTAATAAACTACGAAACATTAGTAAAAATATCACCAGTATTATATGGAATATTTTTAATACTTCTAGTAGCAGTAATGTTTACAACACCAGTAAACGGAGCAACTAGCTGGTTTAACATTGGAGGATTTTCTTTTCAACCATCAGAATTTGCTAAAGTAGCAGTAATATTATTTTTAACATTTATAATATCAAAAATTCAAGAAAGATATAAAGATGAAATAAACAAACCTGTTAAGCTATTAATAATATTTATAGCATTAGCAATACCATTATTATTAATAATAAAACAACCTGACTATGGAACCGCAATGGCATTCTGCATAGCAACAGGGATGATGCTATTTACAGCAGGAATTGATAAAAAATATATAATTGTAGCAATAATTGTAGTAGCAATATCAATACCAATATTATATAATTTCATATTGCCAGAACATGCTAAAAAAAGAATAGATATATTTTTAAATCCAGAATCAGACCCTAGAGGAAGCGGTTACAACATAATTCAATCAAAATTAGCAATAGGAGCTGGAGGTCTTACAGGAATGGGACTATTAAAAGGAAACCAAACACAACTTGGTTACCTATACCCAAAAACAACAGACTTTATATACTCAGTAATAGGCGAAGAAATGGGATTTATAATTGCAGGAACAATAATTGTACTATACGTATTTTTAATAACCAAAGCACTGTATGTAGCCAAAACAGCCAAAGACACAAACGGCTCACTAATAGCATCGGGAATAGCCGGAATATTTATGTTCCATATGGCAGAAAATGTAGGAATGGTAATGGGCTTATTACCAATAACAGGAGTACCATTACTATTTGTAAGTTATGGAGGAAGCTCACTAATAACGAGTTATATATTAATAGGAATATTACTAAACATAAGTAGTAAAAGACAAAAAACAATATTTGTAAAATAAAAAATGAAAAATGGAATATATTTTCACATATAAAAAATTCCCTAGGAGGAACAATGTATTTAAAAAAACTAAAAATAAAAGATTTAGAATTAGAAAATAATTTAATATTAGCTCCAATGGCAGGTGTAACAGACCTGCCATTTCGTAAAATTTGCAAAGAATTTGGACCAGGACTAGTTTGTACAGAAATGGTAAGCAGTAAAGCAATTTATCATGATGACACAAAAACAAAATTATTAATGAATACAGACGGAGAAAAAAGACCAATAAGTATGCAAATATTTGGAAGTGACGAAGAAACAATGAGCTATGCCTCAAAATATGTTAGTAAAATAGCAGACATTGTTGATATCAATATGGGATGTCCTGCACCAAAAGTTGTAAAAAATGGAGATGGAAGTAAATTATTATTAGACATAGAAAAAGCAGAAAAAGTTATAAAAGCAGTAGTAAAAAATTCAACTAAACCAGTCACTCTAAAAATAAGAAAGGGCTGGGATTGTAACAATATAGTAGCAATAGAATTTGCACAAATGGCAGAAAAAGCAGGAGTATCAGCAATTACAATACATGGAAGAACAAGAACTGAAATGTATTCTGGAAAAGTAGATTTAGACATAATAAAAAAAGTAAAAGAAAGTGTAAAAATCCCAGTAATAGGAAATGGAGATATAGTAGATGAAGAATCAGCACTAAAAATGTTTGAATACACAGGTGTTGATGGAATAATGATAGGAAGAGGAACATTTGGAAATCCTTGGATTTTTGAAAGAATAAAATATTATTTAGAAACAGGAGAAAAATTACCACTAGTAACAAATGAAGAAAAGTTACGAGTTATAAAGAAACAAATACAATTAGAATTAGATAATAAGCCAGAAGTAACAGCAATTAGAGAAATGAGAAAACACATAGCATGGTATACAAAAAACATGCCAAATTCTAGTGAATTTAGATGTGAGATTAATAAAATTGAAGATAAAGAACAGTTAATGGAAATAGTTGAAGATTATTTTTTAAAAGTAAATAGAGTATAGCCGAAATGACTATACTTTATTTTAAATATTTTATTTGTTAAATTGAACAAATATAGTTTTTGGAACAAAGTTAAAAATATTTTTATAATAGTGAAAAATGTCGAAAATTGCGATGAAAAGTATAACAAAAATATGATTTTTTATTGCAATATTCGGCATTTTATTGTATTATATAAACATTGGATATCTAATTAATTTTAAATCAAAAATGTTTAATTCTAAGAAAATTAAATCGCTAATTAAAACTCAACTTTAAATTAAAAAATAAAAAGCAGAAGGAGGAATAAAATTTGGAAGTTGATTCACAGATTAATATTGACAAAAGAAAAACAAAAGATTATAATAAAATCAATCTAACTAATGAAACAACTTTTACATATTATGATTATTTAAAATATAAACACTTTCTAAAAATGCAAAAGGCTAAAAATACTACATTACATGAACAAGAAGAAAAATATGAAAAACTAAATAATAAAGAAAAAAGAGTAAATAACGAACACGATAAAGTATTTAGAAAAATATTATCAGACAAAATAGAAGTAATAAAATTTTTAAACGAACATCTAAAAACAAACTTAAAACCAGAAGATATAGAACAATATAATTCAAGTTATATAAATAATTTAATGCAAAATGAAGAAGCGGATGTAGTATATAAATTAAGAGAAAAAAATGAATTCTTCTTGATAGAACATCAGTCAAAAGTAGACTATAGAATGCCATTTAGAATTTTAAAATATGAAATGGCAATAATAGAAAGTGCAATAGATGAAAAAGAATATGGAAAGAAAAGTTATTTACACCCAAGAGTAAATGCAATAGTATTATATACAGGAAAACAAAAATGGAATGTAGCAAAAACATTTGAAGAAATACAAGTACCAAGTATATTAGAAAAAGCCTTAGAATTTGTAAAATATCTAGTAGTAGATATAAAAAATTATACAGAAAACGAATTATTGGAAACACCATCCTTTATGTCAAAAGCTCTATTAATAGAAAAGGCAAAAGATAATGAGCAAATAGCAGATTACATAGAAAAAATAATAGAAATAATAAATAAAGATAAAGAAAATTATTCAAATAATGTAAAAGAAATATTTAAAATAATGTTAACTCAAATAATAAAAAATAAAATAGGACAAGAAAAGACAGAAGAGTTTTTAAATAAAATAAATGTAGGAGGTGATGAAGATATGATGGCAGTATTTGAAACAATTCAACAAGACAATAAACGTATATATAGACGTGGAAAAAAAGATGGTATTAATGAAGGAATTACAAAAGGAATAATGCAAAATAGTATTGAAATTGCTAAAAAATTACTAAAAGAAAATTTTTCAAAAGAAAAAGTTTCAAGCATAACAGGATTATCTGAAGAAGAAATAGAGAAAATAAGATAAAAATAATATTATAAAAGATAATAAACAGATAAAAATAACTAGAGTATAATCAAAATATACTCTAATTATTTTTAATTCGCAGAAGTTGGGAATATGGTATTGCCATTATTAGAATCTGTAGCTTTAGTATAATTTATAGTTACATAGGCACATAGGGTACTTCTATTAGTTCCCACTTCTATTGAAAACTTTGCATTTGTCAAATTAAATAAAGATATTTGAGCTTGATTATCAGTTAACCTAACATATGTAAATGGTGCTACAGGAGTTCCATCTAAATTTTTCCATTTTATAAAAGATTTTGAAGTATTAAACCAAATTTCATCTACATTACTTATCTTATGGTTATAATCTTTCATTCCAGCTTTATTAGATAACGAATTTATATAAATAGTTTTTTCATATATAGGTTTACCATTAAAATAATATTAACCTATAAAATGTTCTTCACCAGACATAGTGTTTTGGCTATTGGGTTGTTGTAGTGCCGAATTATTTTCTCTTGTAGAACTATCCACAATTTCATCTATTTTATTTTCATAACTTTCTAATATTATATTTTCTTCTTCTTGTGAATTTTCTATTTCTTTTTTTGCTTGGTTTGCCTTTTCGAATAATCCAGTTTGAGTTAATCCTTGTATGCTTATTCCTGCTAAAATTAACAAGATTATTATTGTTACTATGAGTGCTACTAAAGTTATGCCTACTTCATTTTTCATTTATTTTTTCCTCCTTTTATTAAGCTATAAACTTAATATAATACGAATATTTAAAATAGATTGAAATATTCGTATTTTTAATTTTATAATTATATAATATTTAATAATTTAACTATTGATTTTTTGTTTTAGTTATGTTATATTTTCAGTATAATAAATTAATTAAGTTTATAGATTAATTAACATATTCAACACTTCAATATTGATGTGTTATTTTTTTGTCCTTTTTTAGTTAAGTTTATAGCTTAATAAAAGGAGGAAATTATAATGAAAAAACAAAAGAAAAATGAAGAAGGAATAACTTTAGTAGTATTTATATTCATAATAATAATCTTGTTAATTCTAGCAGGAATAAGCATACAAGGATTAGCACAAACAGGATTATTTGAAAAGGCAAACCAATCAAAAGAAATAACAGAAAATTCACAAGAAAAAGAAAATATAATATTAGGAAGTTATGAAAATAAAATCAATGGAATCACAGGAAGTGCAAGAGAAGAAAATATTACAAATGAAGAATTATTAGATTTATCAAAATATTCTTTAGAAGAAATTAAAATATTTGATGATAGATTAACAAATGTACAAGGTGGTATAAGAAAAATAGGAAATATAGTAAATATATATTTAAAAGCAGTAGTAAACAAAGAAATGACAAGTAGCGTTGGAAGCTGGTTGTTAGTTACTAATTTACCAGAGCCTAAAAATGGAGAATGTATATTAAATAGTATGGCATATAAAGAATATCTTGATAATGTAGAATCAGCAGGAATATATATAATAGGTTCAGAGGTAAGATTATCAATATATGGATCATTAAAGAAAGGAAGTACGATTATAATACAAGGAAATTATCTTAAAAAATAAAAATACAGTTAGTCTTTGTAAAATTTGACATAACCACAAAAAAATGCTAAAATATTATGGTAACCAAAAGGCATGGCTTAAAAGAAAGGAAAGCTAAAGATGTTAAAAGCAATAAGAGGAATTTATAATTCATCAAACCAAATGTACTTTCAAGGAAAAAAAGCAGGATTAAAGAAAAAAGAAAAAGAAGGCTACCGGGTTGTAGGAGGTTCTAACGGAACGTATATCTTAGCACAACTAGCAGAAGCGATAATTCTGTTAGAAGATGAAGAAACTGGCAAAACAATAATGGCAGATGCCAAAGATGAAATTAGAAGGATTTACAATGTTGAAAGAGTGACTGAGAAAAAGCTGAATATGCTAGTAGAAAGCATTCAATCCGGAAAAATGGAGGCCTTTTATACCGATGAAGAAGGTCTAAGAGTCGAACCAAAAGCTAAATAACACCTGGCACTATATAGAAAATAAATATTTTCTTATAGTGCTTTTCCTTTTAAAACAGAAAAATTCAATAAAAACATAAAATAAAAAAAGCTGAATAAAAATTAATAAGAATAATTTTTAGGAGGCTCTTTATGGCAAGAAATAACAAAATAAAATATCACAAATCAACAAAAGAAAAAAATAACAAAAAAACAAAAATAATATTAATAATAGGACTAATAGCAATAATAATATCCACAACAATTATTATTACAAAAAATAAAAACAATACGACTAAAATTTCAAAAATTGGAAAGAATAGTACTAGTCAAGAAATTGTAGATTATATTTTAAATATTAGCTCATATGAAACCCAAATAGATGTAGAAATAAAAAGCAACAAAAATTCGAATAAATATAAATTAAGTCAAAGCTATATAAAAGATGAAAAAAGCATACAAGAAGTAATAGAACCACAAAATATACAAGGAGTAAAAATAATAAAAGAAAAAAATAATCTAAAAATAGAAAATACAAAATTAAGTTTAACAAAAATAATAGAAAATTATCAAGACATAACACAAAATATATTAGATTTAAGTGCATTTATAGAAAATTATAAAAATAACAAAAATTCAAAATATACAGAGCAAAACAATCAAATAGTAATGGAGACAACAGCACTAGCAGAAAACAAATATCAAAAATATGAAAAACTATACATATCAAAAGAAACTGGAAAACCTGAAAAAATGGAGATAAAAGATACTAACCAAAATACTATAATTTACATAATATATAATGAGATAAATATAAACACTTACAATGCAAACTTGACACATACCAATATTAGGAGTGAAGGTTATGGTAATAAAAAGAGGAGATATGTTTTATGCTGATTTAAGTCCGGTTGTAGGTTCTGAACAGGGTGGAATACGCCCAGTATTAATTATACAAAATGATTTAGGGAACAAATATAGTCCTACAGTAATCGCTGCAGCAATAACATCACAAATGAACAAAACAAAACTTCCAACACATATAGAAATTAATTCAGAAAACTGCGGATTAAAAAATGATTCTGTTGTCTTAGCAGAACAAATAAGAACAATAGATAAAAGCAGACTAAAAGAAAAAATAGGACACATTGAAGATGAAAATATAATAAATAAAATAAATAATGCTTTGGGAGTAAGTTTTGGACTTGGAGAATAATAAAAAAGTTGCAATACAAATAATTGTATTACAACTTTTTTTATAAACTAGATTTTAATTTTTTTATAGCTTTAATTTCAGCAAATAAATTATCAATTTGTGAAATTTTCGTATTTAGAATATTTTTATAAGATTCTAAAATTTCAGAATAATTTTCAACTGTTTCCCTACCAGTCATTAGAACTTTCATTCCTTCAAGATAATAGTTTTTAGTCTTATCATCTTTAGCAGAATTCATTTTTTTTGCATATTTATCAATTTGTTCCAATCTTTTTATATCTTTTTTCAAATCCTTTAGATAATTCATGGTACAAGAAATTTCATATTCAATATCATCGATAACAACTTTCATTAAAGCCTTTACAATTAGAGGATTATTCTTTCCTAAGGTTGGAATTTTAACAGAACCACTAGGATTATGCTCAGGCTTAGTCTCATCTGCAAGAAATTTGATAGTTTCAGAAGCTTTGGGAGGAGTAGCATCACTAATTAAAATTTTAACAGTCTCAGCTATACCAACATGAGATTTATATTGTCTTTTACTAGCAATTGCATCATATTCATCAGCAACTTTAATAATTTGACCTTCATAGGGAATTTCATCTTTTGTCAATCCATTAGGGTAGCCAGAGCCGTTTAAAGCTTCATGATGATAAATAGGACCAGCCGCATAAGGACGTAGTTTTTCATCTTGCATACAAATTTTATAACCAATTGTTGTATGAGTTTTCATAATTTCAAATTCCTCTGGAGTTAAAGCAGAAGGTTTTTGTAAAATTGCTGGTGGAATAAATTGTTTTCCAATATCATGTAAATAAGCACAAATTGTACAATATTCCGTAAAAGTTTTTTTGCAATGTAAATACTCACAGATTCTACAAACTAAACTAGCAACATTTTCAGAATGTTGTCTAGTAAACATATCTAAACTTCCTAAAATATTTAATTGATATTGCATTGTTTTATCTAAATTATAAGATTTTAAAATAGTTCTATCATAAAAATCAAAAACTTCTTTCTTCATAATAAACTCCTTTTTATCTATAGTATAAAAAAATTTTAACATAAAATATAAATAACTTCAATGAATAATTGTAAAATTTGTAAAAATGTGATATTATATATAGCAAATGAAAATTTTGGAGGAAAACAATATGTATAGAACAAAAACATGTGGAGAATTAAATATATCAAATGTAAACGAAACAGTAGAATTAGCAGGATGGATACAAAAAATAAGAGATTTAGGAGCAATGATATTTATTGATTTAAGAGACCAATTTGGAATTACTCAAATTGTTATAAATGATGAAGCTCTAAAAGAACAAGCAAAAACATTAACAACAGAGAGTTGTATCCACATTTCAGGAAAAGCTGTGGAAAGAAGTAACAAAAATACTAAAATTTCAACAGGAGAAGTAGAAGTAATAGCAAATGAAATAGAAATATTAGGAAAATGCAAAAATGTACTTCCATTTGAAATAAATACAGACCAAGAAGTAAGAGAAGATTTAAGACTTGAATATAGATTTTTAGATTTAAGAAATGAAAAGTTACATAACAATATTTTACTTCGTTCAAAAATCTTAAAAACATTAAGAGACAAAATGGATGAACTAGGATTTGCAGAAATTCAAACACCAATCTTAGCAAACTCATCACCAGAAGGAGCAAGAGACTATTTAGTACCAAGTAGATTAAATCCAGGAGAATTTTATGCATTACCACAAGCACCACAACAATTCAAACAACTATTAATGGTATCAGGATTTGATAAATACTTCCAAATAGCACCATGTTTTAGAGATGAAGACCCAAGAGCAGACAGAGCTCCAGGAGAATTTTATCAATTAGACTTTGAAATGAGTTTTGCAACACAAGAAGATGTATTCAAAGTAATAGAAGAAGTAGTACCATATACATTTAAAAAATTTACTAATTGGAAAGTTGATGAAGGTCCATTTATAAAAATTCCATATAGAGAAGCAATGGAAAAATACGGAATAGACAAACCAGATTTAAGAAACCCATTAATAATTCAAGATGTAACAAAATGCTTTGAAAATTCAGACTTTAAAGCATTTGAAGGAAAAACAATAAAAGCAATAATAGTTCCAAATGGAGCAGAACAAGGAAGAAAATTCTTTGATAAAATGACAGAATTCGCTACATCAGAAGAAGTAGGAGCAAAAGGATTAGCTTGGACAAAATATGAAGAATCAGGAGATGTTACAGGAGGAATTGCTAAATTCATTACAGACGAAATCAAAGAACAATTAATAAATGAATTTGGAATGACTAAAAATTCAAGTGTATTCTTCATAGCAGATGAATTTAAAACAGCACAAAAAATAGCTGGTTTAGTTAGAATTGAATTAGGAAAAAGACTAGATTTATTAGAAAAAGATGTATATAGATTTTGCTATATAGTAGACTTCCCAATGTATGAATTATCAGATGAAGGAACAATAGACTTTAACCATAACCCATTCTCAATGCCACAAGGAGGAATGGAAGCATTAGAAACAAAAAATCCATTAGATATATTAGCATATCAATATGACTTAGTATGTAATGGTTATGAAATGGCATCAGGAGCAGTAAGAAACCATAATCCAGAAATAATGGTAAAAGCTTTTGAAATAGCAGGTTATAAAGAGGAAGATGTAAAAAATAGATTTGGTGCATTATACAATGCTTTCCAATATGGAACACCACCACACGCTGGTGCAGCGCCTGGGGTAGACAGAATGGTAATGTTAATAGAAGACTCTCAAAACATAAGAGAAGTAATAGCTTTCCCTAAAAACAAAAGAGCTAGAGACCTTCTTATGAGAGCACCTTCAGTTGTTTCAGAACAACAATTAAAAGATGTACATATAAAATTAGATCTTGATAAAAATAAATAAATTCAAATTATTGTGATGATAGTATTTTAGAATTTCTTAGTGGTATTCCTAAAAATGAAGAAAGGCCAACATTATTAACAACTGATGTAGAATTAACTGAAAGAGCAAAAAGCTATGGATTTGAGTATATTTTAATTGTAAATAATACTTCAAATGAAGACAAAAAGAAAGAAAAAATGTTAGAACCTATAGTTCAAATTGAAGAAGAAAATTCTGACAAAAATGAAAG
This sequence comes from Clostridium sp. 26_22, assembly GCA_001916005.1. Classification (GTDB taxonomy): domain Bacteria; phylum Bacillota; class Clostridia; order TANB77; family CAG-508; genus CAG-269. The sequence goes on along the minus strand of MNRP01000057.1, from coordinate 78,358 downwards.
CTTTGAAGTATTGCCAAAGAATAAAACAATTCAGCTTTATGGAGTAACTTTTAAAGTAGAAAAGGAGTATATTTGCATTAGAAAATTTAATCCGCATTCAAAAGTATTTATAGCAGCACCAAACGAGGTTACAGAAATAACAGAAAGAATAAAAAAACAGATTTTTAAAATCTCAGAGTTTGACAATCTATTAGTATTGGCAAGGCAGAATAATAATAGAGAAATCAAAGCAGCCAAAATCGTAATAGTAGATGGAGAAATCCAATGTGAAGAAGAAATATATACATTTCTTAACGAGATTTATCTAAGTAAAATGTTGCCAGAAGAATTACAAAATGAGGCAAAAAAACTTATGATAAATTAAAAACGAAAAGTCTAGTACGTATTGTACTAGACTTTTTATCAAAATATGTTATAATATATATGTAATATTTAAAAATGGAGGTATAAAAATGGAATATAGATATGAACCAAAAGGTGTATGCTCATACGAAATGATAATAGATATAGATGGAGACACAATAAAAAAAGTCACAATCGAAGGTGGTTGTGCAGGAAACACAGTTGGAGTTTCAAGATTAGTAGAAGGAATGAAAATTGATGAAGCAATAAAAAGATTAAAAGGAATTCCATGTGGATTTAAAGGAACATCTTGTCCAGACCAATTAGCAAGAGCATTAGAAGAAATTAAAAATAATCAAAAATAAATATAAAATAAAAGTCGAGTAGATAATAAATAATTATAATCTACTCGATTTTTTATAAAGATTAAGCAGAAAGAATAAAATCTTTATTTGCTAATAACAATCTCTTAATTAATTCAATTTGTTTCTTAGATAAATGAGAATTTTTATCTAAGGCATATAAACTTTTAATAATCATAGCCATTTCGACATCAGCATCTATTTCAGATGATTTTAAGGTTTTGCTTTCAGAATTTCCAAGTAAATAATCAATAGAAACATTGAATACATTTGCAATTTTTGCAACAACATCAAGTCTTGGAACTCTTTCACAGGTTGAATATCTACAAATAGTTACATTAGAAGTACCAATCATTTTTGCTAACTGAGTTTGTGTCATATTATTTTCTTCTAATAAAGCATTTAACCTATAGCTAAATTTTTCAACTTTAAAATCCATATAAACCCTCCTATATCAATTATTATAGAACTATAACTAGGAAGTTCTACAATATTTAACCTAAATTATAATCGAATAAAAACAATTAGCCAATCGGATAAAATAACGAAATCAAAATACCAAAAATAAAATTTACAAACAACAAACTAAATATGAAAGTTCTTAGTGCAAATTGTCGAAAGATATGTTATAATAGAAAAAGATTAAAAAATAAAGAAAGAGAGAAAAAATGAAAAGAGTTTTATTAGGAATGAGTGGAGGAGTAGACAGCTCAGTATCAGCACTACTTTTAAAAGAAATGGGATATGAAGTAATAGGAATAACACTAGAATTATTTGCTGGTTCATGTTGCAATATAGATACAAATACAGATGCCAAAAATGTATGCAAAACAATAGGAATTCCACATATCACATATAACTTAAAAGAACAATTTAAATGTAGAGTAATAGATAATTTTATAGATGAATATTCAAAACAAAGAACACCAAATCCATGCATAGAATGTAACAGATATATGAAATTTGGTTTAATGTATGAAAAAGCAAAAGAATTAAATTGCGATTATATAGCTACAGGGCATTATGCAAAAATGGAATATTCAGAAAAATATGGAAGATATGTTCTAAAAAAATCAAAAAATCTAGCAAAAGACCAAAGTTATGTTTTATATAACTTACCAAAAGAATTACTTGGAAAAGTAGTATTTCCATTAGGAGATTTCAACTCAAAAGAAGAAATACGTGAGATAGCTAGAAAAAATAATTTAAAAGTAGCAAATAAACCAGATAGTGAAGATATATGTTTTATAACAGATGGAAACTATAAAAATTTCTTAAGTCTAAATATGGATCCTAAATACATAAAAAAAGGAAATATCGTATTAAAAACAGGAGAAATATTAGGAAAACATGATGGATTAACAAATTATACAATAGGACAAAGAAAAGGCCTAGGAATATCATATAAAGAACCACTATATGTTATAAAATTAGATGGAAAGAAAAATCAAGTAGTAGTCGGAACAGAAAAAGATTTATATGAAAAAGAATTATTTGCAGATGATATAAATTGGCTAATATTTGATGAATTACAAGAACCACTAAAATGTTATGCAAAAATTAGATATAAAGCAAAAGAAGCAGAAGCAATTGTTTACCCAGAAGAAAATGGAGAAGTAAGAGTAGAATTTACAGAACCTCAAAAATCAATTACAAGCGGACAATCAGTTGTATTTTACGATGAAGATGGAGTTGTTTTAGGTGGAGGAAAAATAAAATAGGGAAAAGGTGAAGAACTTTTTCCTATTTTATTTTTCACTATTTTGTATCATAAAAATTTTTAAATTCATAACCTTCAGACCTTAAATAATCAATAGAAGATTTTAAAATATCATAAGTTTTATTAACATCAGCAGTATCATGCATTAAAACAACAAGAGTACCTTTATTTTTAGCACTTTTTTTTAGATTATTAATAAGTTGATAATTAGAATATTTCCTTTCAGAATCTTTATTCAAACAATTCCAATCAATATAAGAATAATCTAAACTATTTAAAACTTCAACAGCTTCTTTCTTTTGATATGAATACTTTTTCGACATAAATCCATTAGGAAATCTAAAAATATGAGAACAATAATTTTCAACACCAATTGCCTTAGAAATTTCTATATCAGTATTAACAACTTCTTCTTTAAAATGTTCCATATTGCTATATAATAATTTATTATTATGATTATAACCATGATTTGCAATATAATGTCCTTCATCATATTCACGTTTGACTAACTCAGGATGTTCTTTAACGTGTTTACCAACAACAAAAAAAGTAGCTTTCACATTTTCTTCTTTTAAAATATCTAATATTTTTGCAGTAGCCTTTGTGGTAGGACCATCATCAAAAGTAAGATATGCTACTTTTTCATCTGATTTTGTTATATCGTTTAAAGAAGTGCTACACAAATCAACAGACAAAGAAGGAGAATTATAAATATAAAAACAATAACAAATAATCAAAGTAACAATTAACGTAGTCAAAAATAAAAAAATAAATTTCTTCTTAATAGCAAAAATTTTCATAAAATAACCCCCATAATAAATATATGAGGGTTGAGATAAATAATACTAATAAATTATTTTATAAAATTTGCTTCTTCAGTAGTTATATAACCATATTCAATCATAGTATTAATAACATGATATTGTCTTTTTTTAGCTAAATCAGGATTGACAGAAGGTGAATATACAGATGGAGCATTAGGGACACCAGCAAGCATAGTACTTTCGTCTAAATTTAAGTCTTTTGGTGCTTTATTATAATAGCCATAACTTGCATCATAAATACCGTAATAACCATCTCCAAAATATGCAGTATTAACATATAATTCAAAAATTTCATTTTTAGTATAATTTTTTTCTAAATCATATGCTGCAAAAATTTCACCTACTTTTCTAAGCCAAGTTTGTTCCTGTGAAAATACAACATTTTTAGCTACTTGCTGAGTTATAGTGCTACCGCCTTCTTGAAGTTTACCATTTTTAACATTTGTAAATAAAGCTCGTCCAATAGCAATAAAATCAACAGGACCGTGGTCATAGTAACGATGATCTTCAACACTAATAACTGCATTTCTATAATAAGTTGACATATCAGAGAATTTAACAAAATGTTCTTTATTAGTAATTTCTTGAACACGAGTTACTAGTGGTTTTTCTTTTAACTTTGAAGAATAATATGCATAACCAGACAGTGCAACAATTGAGGCTATAGATATTAATAAGATTATTATAATAATTAATATTTTTCTTATAAATTTCATATAAAAATTACCTTTCTTTTTTATAGGTATATTATACAATAAATTTTGAAAAATGCAAACTAAAAATAAAAAAAATATACAAACAAAATTTTGCATATAACTATTGACTTTTTATTATTAAATTTATATAATAAGCAATGAAAATGAGAGAAAAAGCAGAATGTGGTTGCCACCAATCCTAAAAAGGAGGTGGTGTGTATGATAGAAATGATTTTAATACATATTTTAAAATTACTATTTTTTGCACTATGTGCAGAAACTATTATCACATTTGCCTTAATTATAGCATTAGCTAAAATTCTGAGCAAATAAAAATACCATATCTCTGCTTGCCGATGGAGATATGGTTTATAAAAACTAAAACATTTGCAACCACATTTTGTGGTCTCTTATTTTCTAAATATATTATAAAATATAAATTTCAAAAAGTCAAGGAAAGGTGAAAATATGAAAGAACAATTTTTAGAATTATTAAGACAAGTAAAAAGAGAAGGAATAGATGAACTAATCGACTTTATAGAAAAAACAGACTTCTTCAAAGCACCAGCAAGTACAAGATTTCATGGAGACTATGAAGGTGGACTAGTAGAACATAGTATGAAAGTATATGAAATATTAAAACACAAAGTAGAAACAAATATAGAACCAATGAACGTAAACCCAGAAACATTAATATTAGTACCATTATTACATGATTTATGTAAAGCAAATTTTTACAAAGTAGACTATAGAAATGCAAAAAACGCATTAGGAGTATGGGAAAAAGTACCATATTACACAATAGATGATACAATACCATATGGACATGGAGAAAAATCAGTAATGATGATAACAGAATATATAAAATTAACACCAGAAGAAAAATATTCAATTCGTTGGCATATGGGTTACACAGAACCAAAAGAATTATACAACACAATCGGAGCAGCATATAAAAAATATCCATTAGCATTATTAATGCATGAAGCAGACTTAGAAGCAACTTATTTTTACGATATATAAAGGAGAAAAATCATGTTAGCATATATAAAAGGAACACTAGAAATGAAGATGACTGGGTACATAGTAATAGATGTTGGAGGACTAGGCTACAAAGTATTTATGTCAGAATCAGGAATAGAAAAATTAGGAAACATAGGAGAAACAGTAAAAGTACATACATTTTATAAAGTAAGAGAAGATGATATTAGTATATTTGGATTTAATACATTAGAAGAATTAAGAATGTTTGAATTACTAATATCAGTAAGTGGAGTAGGTGCAAAAACAGCAATAACAATGCTTGATGTGTGTGAACCTACAGAATTTGCATTGGCTATAATATCAGAAGATATAAAAACATTAACACAAATACCAGGAATAGGAGCAAAATCAGCACAAAGAATAATACTTGAATTAAAAGATAAAATAAAGAAAGAACAACAAATACAAGAATTAACGAAAGTGTCAAAAGGTATAAGTGGCACAAAAACAAAACTAGAACAAAGACTAGAACATGAACAAAATGTAGATGAAGCAATGTCTGCATTACAAGTATTAGGCTTTAACAAAAAAGAAATAGAAAAAGCCTTGGATAAATTAGTAACAGAAGAAATGTCTACAGAGGAAATAATAAGAAAAGGATTATCAATTTTAGGAAAATAACAAATATTGAAAAATATAATAGGAAAATATAAGATAGGGAAAAAAAGGGCATTCCCTTTTCCCTAAAAGGAGGAGGAAAAATGAATAGCAACGAACCACTAGCCTTTAGAATGAGACCAAAATCATTAGATGAATATGTTGGACAAGAACACGTTCTAGGAAAAGATAAGATTTTATATAGAACAATAAAGGCAGATAGATTATCTAGTATAATATTATTTGGACCTCCGGGATGTGGAAAAACATCATTAGCAAAAGTAATTAGTGAGACAACTAAGTATAAGTTCTATAAATTAAATGCTGTTACAGCAGGGGTTCAAGATATAAAAAGAGTAATTGAAGAAACTAAAAACTTTATGATAAATCCATCAGGAAAAAGTATTTTATTTATAGATGAAATTCATAGATTTAATAAATTACAACAAGATGCATTATTACCATTTGTCGAAAACGGATTAATTATTCTGATTGGTGCAACAACAGAAAATCCATATTTTGAAGTAAACAAAGCTTTAATTTCTAGGTCAATGGTAATAAAGCTAGAACCATTAACAGAAGAAAATATTTTTACTATACTAAAAAACTCATTAACAAGAGCAGATGGATTGGCAGAGTATAGCATAAAAGTAGAAGATAGTACATTAAGAAAATTAGCCAATATTTCAAATGGAGATGTTAGAACAGCATTAAATGGACTAGAAATAGCAGTTCTTACAACAAATATGGAATCAGATGGTTACATACATATAACAGATGAAGTTATAAAAAACTGTATTCAAACAAGAAAAGCAATTTTTGATAAAAAGGGAGATAGCCATTATGATAATATTAGTGCATTTATAAAATCAATGAGAGGCTCTGACCCAGATGCAACAATATTTTATTTAGCAAGAGCATTAAATGGCGGAGAAGACCCAATGTTTTTAGCTAGAAGAATAGTAATATGTGCTTCAGAAGATGTAGGACTTGCAAATCCAAATGCATTAGTAGTTGCAAATTCTGCAATGCAAGCAGTACATATGGTAGGAATGCCAGAAGCTAGGATAATATTATCAGAGGCTGCAGTATATGTAGCAACATCAAAAAAATCAAATGCAACATATCTAGGAATAAATAGAGCATTAGAAGATGTAGCTTCAAAAGACACTGGAGAAGTTCCTATGCATATAAGAAATGCTCCAGTAGAACAAATGAAACAATTTGGTTATCATGAAGGTTATTTATACCCACATGATTTTCCAGGACATTGGGTTGAACAACAATATCTACCAGATAAAATGTTAGGAACAAAATATTATATAAAAGATGAAAATATTGAATAAAACAAAATAAATTTCAAATAAAATAAATAAAAAACAAAAAAATGGAAAACCTACTAATTAAAAGTAGGTTTTTTTATGATTAAAAATTTTTTAAAGAAGATTATAATTGGGTTATTAGCTGGATTTATAAGTGGTTTTTTCTCAACAGGAGGAGGACTAATACTTGTACCAGCATTTATATATCTGTTAGAAATGGATGCACAAAAATCAAGAGGAACATCAATATTTTGCATATTACCAATGGTAATAACAAGTAGTTTTTTCTATTATAAAGGAAACTATATCAATTGGAAAACAGCAATATTATGCGGAATTGGTGGAGCAATAGGAGGGTATTTGGGAGCAAAATTATTAAAAAAACTACCAGAAAAAATATTAAAAATAGTTTTTACAGCCTTTTTGATATATGTATCGTACAAAATGATATTTACTTAAAGAGTTTGTATAGTAAAAGTGCGATTTTATAAAAGAAATAAAAATAAAATCCAAAAATATAGGATAATAAAATTCGGTCATAAAAACATTGAGAAGTGGAGGTAATAATGAAAGAAAAAAATATAAATAACCTAATACAAAATAATAATTGGAAAAATAAAAACGAACAATATCTATTCGAATTACAAAAATTTATGGATTTAGCAGATAATATAGAAAACGAAAACTTAAGAAAATTAATAATAGCTCAAATGTTAAAATGTGATAAACGTCTTACAATTATTGCAGAAAAAATGATAAGACTAGCATTAGAAAATAAATAAAATGGAGGAAATATGGTTGAAGTATTAATAGGAATTATTTCCGGAACTATAAGTGGAACTGGGATGGGAGGAGGAACAATCCTAATATTTTTACTTACAGTTTTATGCAGACTAGAACAACATATAGCACAAGCAACAAATTTAATATTTTTCATACCAACATCAATAGTAGCAATTATAGTGAACATCAAAAATAAAAATATAGATTTAAAATTAGCAACAATAATTTCTATATTTGGAATACTTGGAGCAATAATAGGTGCAAATGTATCAGTCCATACAGATGTAAAAATGTTAAGAAAATATTTTGGTATATTTTTGGCAATTATAGCACTACATGAAATATATACCATAATAAAAGAGAATAAAAAAACAAAATTGAGAGAAAATAAATAAAAAATAGAGAAAGGATGATAAATATGAAATTTACAAAAGGCTTATTAATAGGCGGTTTAATAACAACAGGCATAATAATGATGTATAATGATAAAAATATGATGAACAAAAATAAAATGTTAAAAAAAGGAAAACAATTTGCTAAAAAAATGGGAGTTTTATAAAAAAGACCACTAAAGCTTTAAACTTTAGTGGTCTTTTATCAGTTTATATAAAGATTATTTGTCACAGCAATCTTCTTTGCAATCTTCAGAACATTCATCTCTAAAGCAAGGCTTTTTATCATCTAAAAAACAATCACATTTGTCACATTTATCACCTTTTAAGCATTTGCCTTCATGATGACATTTTGCACAAACTTTGATTTTTTTAGTAGTATTTGCCCAAATTTGAAGAGCATATTTTCTATCAGGGCAAAGAGGACCAAAAACAAATTCTCCTTCTTTATCTGTGAAAGTATGACCAATAGGTCTTCTTTCTTCTTTGCCACAGTTATAAACGATTTCTGTTAATTTAACAACTGCATCACAAACTGGCTCTTTGAAACAATTTTTAATGACACCATAAATAACATCTCGGTTATCTTCTGGTAAAGTTATATCTAGATCAAATTGTTTACCACCTGAAATAACACCATCAACATCTAAAACTGGACAAAAAGGTTTTTTATCTTCCATATCCATAATAACAACATCCTTTCATTTATTTATGAATCTATTTACAAACAATTCGTTTGATTAATATATAATATGAAAAAAATAGGAAAAGTTGATATATAATGGAGAAATTTGGAAAAAAACAAAATAGTATTGAAATGCAAAAATATTTATGTTATAAAATATATATAGATAAATTTTTAGAGAACAGGTGAAAAAAAATGAAAAAAAATACAAACATATTTGGAACTAGTGTAAAAACAAAACAAAAAGTTAAAGCTGAAATAAAAAGAATAAATGAAAAAAGAATTAATGAAGGAAAGCAAGAATTAACAGAAAAGCAAAGAAAAAGAATAACTGAAAAAATAGTAAAGCAAGAAAAAAGAAAAAGAAATATTAAAGCAATACTTGTATCATTAGGGATTTTAACAGGTGGAGTTGTATTATTAAATCCAGCAAAAGAAGCAGAAACAAAACCATCAATTGAAACATCAATAGATGAAACAAAAACAACAAGTGATGCAAAGGAAGAATTTACACAAAGTATAAAAGTAAAAACTTACAATCAAATATTAGAAGATATTGCAAATGAATATAATGAAGAATATGATACAAAATTATCAGCTGCAGATATAACTTATATAAAAAGTAATCCACAATTTTTAGCAATTGATAATAATGGAGAATACATCCAAGATTATAAACAAACACAAAAATATGGTTCATATATACAAGATAAAATAAAAAATATATATGTATTCATAAATAAAGAAGATAATACAATAATATCTTCAATTGGAAAAGTAGCAGATAAAGTGCAAAATATAGATACAAAAATAGTAATGGATTCACAAAGAAAAGAATATATTTCGAATAATAAAAAAATAGATATAACACAAGGAAAAACTAGTGAAGAAATAGAAGAAATATATAATGCGATGGAAATAAAACAACAAGAAAAGGAAAAAAATAATGAAAATCAAATAAAATATATAGATAATTCAAGATAATATATAAAATTATATAATCTAGAAAGTATAAATTACCACTTTTTGCAAACAATATGTACAAAACATATTATTGCGAGGAGTGGAATTTTTTTGAAAGAAAATAAAATATTAAAAATAAACGGAACAATGCTAGAAAAGAGTCAACTAGAACAGCACTTAGAAAAAATAGCATCAAGCCATAATACAACAACAAAATCTCAAAAAGACACATACCCAGTACCACATCTAATAGAAAACTTCAAAACAATAGAACAAGTATATGAACTATTAAACGAACACCTCAAACTAGGAATAAACATACATCCAGCAGGAGAATGGCTATTAGACAATTTCTATATAATAGAAGAAACAACAAAACAAATCCAAAAAGAATTACCATTAAATAAATATATAAACTTTGTAGGAATAGCAAATGGTGAATATCAAGGTTTTGCAAGAATATATGTACTAGCATCAGAAATAGTAGCATACACAGAAAATAAAATTGAACAAGAAAATCTAGAGGATTACCTAAAAAGTTATCAAACTAAAAAGACCTTAAGTATGGATGAAATATGGAATATAGGAATATTTTTACAAATAGCAATTATAGAAAATATAACAGATATAGCATTAAAAATATATAGTTCACAAATTCAAAAATATAGAGTAGAACAAATAGCAGAAAGATTAATAGAAATAAAAGAAAAAAACGAAATTAAATACAAAAATAATGTAAAAGACATAGAAAAAGAAATGTTTCAAGATATGAAATACCCATTTATAGAATATATGTCATATACCTTAAAAAGGTATGGAAAGAAAGGTTATAGATATCTAAAAGTATTAGAAGAAGTAGTAGAAAAACTAGGAACAACAGTATCTGATGTAATAAAAAAGGAACATTTTGATATTGCTACTCAAAAAGTTTTAATGGGAAATAGCATAACAAGTATAAAGAAAATTCAAAGAATAAATTTTTTAGAAATATTTGAAAAAATAAATGGAGTTGAGGAATTACTAAAACAAGACCCAGCAGATGTATATATAAATATGGATTTTAGAACAAAGGAATACTATAGAAATAAAATAAAAGAATTAAGTAAGAAAACTAAGATTTCAGAAATTTATATAGCAAGAAAAACTTTAGAATTAGCACAAGAAAACTTTAAACAAACAGGAATAAACAAAAAAAGTCATATAGGGTATTACTTAATAGATAATGGGTTAAATGATTTATATAAAAAATTAGAATATATACCAAAAAAAGAAAATTCACCAATCAAAAAAGTAAAAAAATATATATCAGGAATAGCTATATTTAGTATAATATTGTCCTTATTTTTAAGTTATATTCTTAACTTAAAGATAAAAAATAATGCAATATTTATTTTAAGTTTTATAATATTTTTAATACCTGCAAGTGAAATCGTAATACAAATAATACAATATATATTAAGTAAAATTGTAAAACCAAAATTAATACCTAAAATGGATTTTTATAAAGGAATTGATGAGGAACATAGCACTTTTGTTGTAATACCAACAATTCTAAAATCAAGAGAAAAAGTAAAAGAAATGATGAGAAATCTTGAAGTATATTATCTAGCAAATAAATCAGATAATATTTATTTTGCATTATTAGGGGATTGTTCAGAAAGTGGTAAAAAACAAGAGAGTTATGATAAAGAAGTAATAGATGAAGGATTAAGAGAGGTAGAAATTTTAAATAATAAATATTCAAATAATCAAATACCAATATTCAATTTTATTTACAGAGAAAGAAAATGGAATGACAAAGAAGAAAAATATTTGGGATGGGAAAGAAAAAGAGGATTATTAAATCAATTTAACGAGTATATTTTAGGAAATATAAAAAATCCATTTTTAACAAATTCAATCGAAAATAATATAAATAATGAAGATATAAAAGAAAAATTTAAAAATATAAAATATATAATAACACTAGATGCAGACACAGATTTAGTATTAAACTCAGCTTTTAAATTAGTAGGAGCAATGGCACATATTTTAAATGAACCAGAAATTGACATACAAAAAAATATAGTAGAAAATGGTTATGGAATAATGCAACCAAGAGTAGGAATAAATTTAGATATTTGCTATAAAACCTTATTTACAAAAATATTTGCTGGAAGCGGAGGAATAGATAATTATACAAATGCTATTTCAGACATTTATCAAGATAATTTTAATGAAGGAATTTTTACAGGAAAAGGTATATATGATTTACAAATATTTTCAAAAGTTTTAAAAAATGTAATTCCAGAAAACACAGTATTAAGTCATGATTTGCTAGAAGGAAGTTATTTAAGATGTGGTTTAGTAAGTGATGTTATGCTAATGGATGGTTACCCAAGCAAATATACAAGTTTTATGAATAGATTATCAAGATGGATTAGAGGAGATTGGCAAATTACAAAATGGCTTGGTAATAAAAGCCCACTTAATTTACTATCAAAATACAAAATATTTGATAATTTAAGAAGAAGTTTATTTGAAATATCAATAATTGTTGGATTAATATATGCAAAAATCATAAAGCTAGCATATAAAATTAATACAACAGAAATAACAAGTATATTGATAATAATATTATTAATTCCATTTATACTAGAAATACTAAATTACTTAATAGGAAAAAAAGAAGGAGAAGAAACACAAAAAACATTTACACCACAAATAACTGGATTAAAAGGAACTATACTAAGAGGATTTTTAACATTAGGTTGCATACCATACAAAGCATATGTTTCTATAAAGGCAATTTTAAAAACATGGTATAGAGTAAATATAACACATAAACATTTATTAGAATGGACAACATCTGAAGAAGCAGAAAAGCTAGGAAAAACTGATTTTGTATCATATTACAAAAGTATGATAGTAAATGTTATTGCTGGAATAATAAGTCTAATTATATATGCAAATACACATAATATTTTTAGTTTATTAATAGGTGCTATCTGGGTAATTATACCGGGAATTATGTATTATATCAGTAAAGAAAATACTCAAAAAAATAATATAGAAATATTATCAAAACAAGAACAGCAATATATTTTAGATATAGGTAAAAGAACTTGGAAATTTTTTGAACAATATCTTACTCAAGATAATAATTATTTAATACCAGATAATTATCAGGAAGATAGAAAAGAAAAAGTAGTACCAAGAACTTCATCAACAAATATAGGACTATCATTAATTGCAGTAATTTCAGCAAATGATTTAGGTTATATAGATTATGAAAAAACAAAAGAATTAATAAAAAATATTGTTTATACAATTCAAGGGTTAGAAAAATGGAATGGACATTTATATAATTGGTACAATATAAAAACAAAACAACCATTATTTCCAAGATATATTTCAACAGTAGATAGTGGAAATTTCATAGGCTATTTATATGTTTTAAAACAATGGTTAGAAAATAAAGAAGAATTACAAGAAATATCAACAATTGTAAAAGATATAATAGAAAATACAGATTTTTCTTATCTATATAGTAAAGAGCATAGAATTTTCTCAATAGGATTTAATATAGAAGAAAATAAATTAACTGACTCATATTATGATTTATTAGCATCCGAAGCAAGACAAGCTAGTTTAGTAGCTATTGCTAAAAAAGATGTTCCATCAAAACATTGGAATTCTTTAAGTAGAACATTAACAACCTTGGGAAAATATAAGGGACTTGTTTCTTGGTCAGGAACTGCTTTTGAATATTTAATGCCTAATATAAATATTCCCAAATATAAAGGAAGTTTATTAGATGAATCTTGTAGATTTATGATAAAAAGTCAAATGGAGTATGCTAAAAAACTTCAAATACCTTGGGGAATATCAGAATCAGCATTTAATTTAAAAGATTTATATTCGAACTATCAATACAAAGCCTTTGGAATTCCATGGCTTGGATTAAAAAGAGGCCTTGCAGATGATATGGTAGTTGCCCCATATGGAGGAATATTAGCTATAACAGATTACCCAAAGGAAGTATACGAAAACTTAAAAACGTTAGAGCAATATGGAATGATTGGAAAATTTGGATTTTATGAATCACTTGATTTTACTCCAGAAAGAGTAGAAAAAGGTAAAAAAGCAAGTGTAGTAAAAACATATATGGCACATCATCAAAGTCTAATTTTATTATCAATAAACAACTTAATAAATAATAATATTCTGCAAAAAAGATTTATGAAAAATCCAGAAATGAAAGCAATCAGTATCTTGCTACAAGAAAGGATGCCAGAAACAGCAATAATTACAAAGGAAAATAAAGAAAAAGTTGAAAAATTAAAATATAAAGATTATGAAGATTATGTAGAAGATACTTATAAGAAAATAGATAACAAACTAATAAGAGGAGATTTAATTTCGAGTGGTAATTATTCAATAGCAATGAATCAAAAAGGTGAAGGAATTAGTAAATATAAAGATATATATATCAATAGATTTAAGATGACAGATGATTACCCACAAGGAATATTTTTTAATATCAAAAATATAAAAAGCAAAAAAATTATAACTTCAAATAATAATGATAGCATAAGTTTTATGCCAGATAAGATAAAACAAGAAATAATATCAGAAAATATAAAAACAACAATAGAAACTTTAATAGCACCAGAAGAGCCAGTAGAAATAAGAAGCATAACCTTAGAAAATCAAGGAAATTCAGAAGAAATATTAGAAGTAACATCATATTTCGAACCAGTATTATCAAATAAAACACAGGACTATGCACATCCAGCCTTTAATAATTTGTTTTTAATATATGATTTTGATGAAGAAACAAACAGTATAATCATAAAAAGAAAAAAGAGAGAACAAAAGGGTAAAGAAATATATTTGTGTGCTAACTTATCCACAAATTGTGAGACAATTGGGGATTTAGAATACGAAATAGAAAAAGAAAAGTTCTTTCGGAAGAGGAAATATAGGAATACCTCAAATGGTAAAACAATCAAAACCATTTAGTAAAAAGATTGGGCTAGTCACAGAGCCAATTGTAGCACTAAAAAGAACAATAAAAATAAAACCAAATCAAAAAGAAAAAATAAACTTAATTATTGCAGTTGGAGAAAATAAAGAAGAAATCAAAAAAGAAATTCAAAAATACAAAATTGAAGAAAATATCAAAAAAGCAGTAGAACTATCAAAAGCAAAAAATGAAGCACAAAATAGATATTTAAGAATAAAAGGAACACAAATAAGAGACTACCAAAAAATGATGTCATACATTGTATTTTATAATCCAACTAAGAAATTAAATTTAGAAAAATTGCCAAAAGATAAATACAAACAATCAGAACTTTGGAAATATGGAATATCAGGTGATTTACCAATTATATTAGTAAAGATCAAAGATAGTAATGATGCACATGTTGTAAAAGAAGTATTAAAAGCATACGAATTTTTTAGAACAAAAAATTTAGAAACAGAGCTAATAATATTAGATGAAGAAAAACATAGTTACGAAAATTATGTAAGAGAAGATGTTGAAAATATAATCCAAAACAGTCAAATAGCATATTTAAAAAACATAAGAGCTGGAATATTTGAACTATCAAAAAATGAAATAAGTAAAGATGATTTAAATTTATTAAACTTTGTTGCAACAATAATAATTGATGCAAATAAAGGTGGAATAAAAAATGCACTAAAAGAATTAGAAGAAGAATATTTAGAAAAATATAAAGATGTTGGAAAAGAACAACAAATAAGATTAATTGAAAATGAAAATAATGAAAATATAGATATATTAGAAAACATTAACAATTTAAAATACTATAATGAATACGGAGCATTCTCAGAAGATGGCAAAGAATATTTAATAAAGGTAAACAAAGAAAATAGACTTCCAACAATATGGTCCAACATAATGGCAAATGAAAAATTTGGAGCATTAGTAACAGAAAGTATGGGAGGTTATAGTTGGCATAAAAATAGTAGATTAAACAGAGTAACAGCATGGCAAAATTATGCATGTTATGATATTCCATCAGAAATTATATATTTAAAAGATATGCAGACAAAAAAGGTTTGGTCACTTGGACTAAACCCTATGCCAGATAGCAAAAATTATAATGTGATTTATGGATTTGGTTATACAAAATATATTCATAAAAGCGATGGACTAGAACAAGAATTAGAAATATTTGTCCCAAAAGAGGATGGAATAAAAGTTCAAATTTTAAAATTAAAAAACACAACACTAAATCGTAAAAAAATAAAAATTGTGTATTATATGAAACCAGTATTAGGAGAGGATGAAATAAAAACAAATGGCTATATAAACTTAAAATATGATGCAAATAACAATATAATATGTGCTCAAAATCTATATAACAGTGAATTCGCAAATGATGTAATATATGTATCAAATAGTGAAAAAATAAAAAGCTATACAGGAAACAAAAACTTTTTTATTGGTGAAGGAAATTTATCAAATCCAGAAAGTTTAAAAAGAACATCATTAAATAATGAAAATTCACTAGGAAAAAATCCTTGTATAGCATATGAAATAGAAGTAGAAATAGAAAGTTTATCAGAAAAAGAAATAATATTCACATTAGGTGCTAAAGAAACAATTATAGATAGTAAAAATGTAGCCTATAAATATAGTAAAATTCAAAATTGCAAACAAGAATTAGAAAAAGTAAAAAATTATTGGAAAGAAGAATTAGGAAAATTACAAGTAAAAACACCTTTAGAATCTTTAAATATAATGCTAAATGGATGGATTATATATCAAACTTTAGAAAGTAGATTAATAGGAAAAACAGGATTTTACCAATCAGGTGGTGCATATGGTTTTAGAGACCAATTACAAGACACCTTAGCTTTAAAATATATAAATCCAGAAATACTAAAAAAACAAATAATAAAACACAGCAAACATCAATTTATAGAAGGAGATGTAGAACATTGGTGGCATGATGAAACACAAAGAGGAATAAGAACAAAATTCTCAGATGATTTATTATGGTTAGTATATCTAACTTGTGAATATACAGAATTCACAGGAGATTATTCAATATTAGATGAGCAAACACCTTATTTAACAGGAAAATTATTAGATGAAAATGAAGATGAAAGATATGATAGATATGTACAATCAGAAAAAATAGAAAGTATATTTGAACATTGCAAAAAAGCAATAGAAAAGAGTTTGAATTTTGGAGAAAATGGATTACCAAAAATAGGAACAGGAGACTGGAACGATGGATTTAGTACAGTAGGAAATAAAGGAAAAGGTGAAAGCATATGGCTTGGATTCTTTCTTTACAATGTATTAGATAGATTTATACCAATTTGCAAAATAAAAGGAGAAAATAATTTAGTAGAAAAATATGAAAAAATAAAAGAAAATTTAAAAAGAGCATTAAATACAAATGGTTGGGACGGTAGATGGTACAAAAGAGCATTTATGGATGATGGTAATACACTAGGAAGCATGGAAAATGAAGAATGTAGAATAGACAGTATAGCACAAAGTTGGAGTGTAATATCAAATGCAGGAGATAATGACAAAAAATATATATCAATGGAAAGTCTAGAAAATCATTTAATAGATAGAGAAAATGGAATAATAAAATTATTAGACCCACCATTTGAGAAAGGAAAACTAGAACCGGGTTATATAAAAGCATATTTGCCAGGAGTAAGAGAAAATGGAGGACAATACACACATGCTGCAATATGGGTAATAATAGCAGAAGCATTATTAGGCTTTGGAGATAAAGCTACAGAATTATACAGAATGGTAAATCCAATAGAGCATGCAAGAACAAAAGAGGCTTGTAACAAATATAAAGTAGAACCATATGTTATACCAGCAGATATATATGGTTGCAATAATCTAGCTGGTAGAGGAGGTTGGACTTGGTACACAGGTTCAAGTAGTTGGTATTATAAAGCCGGAATAGAATATATATTAGGATTGAAAATAAAGAATGGTTATTTAAGCATAGAACCTTGCATACCAAAGGATTGGAAAGAATATAGTATTAGATATAAATGGAAGAATAGTGTGTATAATATTAATATAAAAAATCCTAATAATAAAAATAGTGGAGTTGAAAAGGTTGTTATAAATGGGGTTGTGAGTGAGAATAAAATTAGACTTGAGGATTATGGTGTTTTTAATATTGAGGTGGAATTGTGAAAAAATAAAAAAGTATTCAAAACTATTGAACTACAATTATAACTGTGATAAAATGATTTTGATACATGATAAATTATGTAGTATTCGAATGAAAAATTAGGAGGAAAACATGAAAGAAAAAAGTATTAAGGGTATAACATTAGTAGCACTTGTTGTTACAATAATTATTTTATTAATTCTTGCAGGAGTAGCAATAACAGCATTAACACAAACAGGGTTGTTTGAAAATGCAAAACAAGCTAAAAATGCTATGGAAAATGCGCAAAATACAGAAAATGTTACTTTAGCTGAATATAGTGATAAAATAAATGAAGTTACTGGAAGTAGAGATACAGTTACAATTTCAAAAGAAGAGTATAATGATTTGAAAAATGCTAATATTTATTCAAGTAGTGAAACAAGAGTAGGAACTTGGATTGATGGAAAACCATTATATAGAAAAGTAATTAGAGAAGAAATAAAAGAATATGGTAATAAAGAGTATTTTTTTAGCCAAAACGTACCAGAAGCAGAATCATACATTATAGAAAGTGCATATGCTTTTCAAGATGCTTCATATACTGGAAGTGGAATTGAAGTAAGTTCATCCAATACAGCAGATACACAATATGATATTTCATTTACATCATTTAATTTAGTTAATGGAAGAGTATGGCTTGTTAGGGGAGAGAATAGCCCTAGATATCTCCAGTTAATTGTAAAATATACAAAGTTAACAGATTAATTTTGTAAATTAATTATAGAACTCGAATTGTGTCAAACTATTTATGTTGAAATTAAATAAAAAATATAATATATAGGACTATACATTATTTATCAATGTATAGTCTTATAAATTTTTAAATCAAAGCAACTTAGGAAAGACAAAAATAAAAAATTAATAAAATAAATTTTCTTTAATTTAAATTTCAATGATAAATATATAACAACATTTTGCCAAAAATACTTGTATAATCCAAAAAATTGTGATATAAATAGTTTATATAAAAATAAAGCTACGGAAAGGCGGAATTTTTGTGGAAGAAAATTTAGAAAAAGGTGCAAAAAAAGTACTAATAGTTGATGACGAACAAGCAATTATAGATGTACTAGTATATAACTTAAAAAAAGAAGGGTATGAAACATTAGAAGCAACAGATGGAATAACTGCTGTAAATATGGCATTAGAAGAAAAACCAGACTTAATGTTGTTAGATATAATGTTACCTAAATTAGATGGATTATCAGTATGTAAAAGAGTAAAAAATTACTTAAATATTCCTATACTAATGTTAACAGCAAAAGATGCTGAAATTGACAAAATAGTAGGACTAGAACTAGGTGCTGATGATTATATAACAAAACCATTTAGTGTAAGAGAACTAATGGCAAGAGTAAAAGCAAATTTAAGAAAAAATGAAATTACATCAAATCTAAAAAAAGAAGAAGAACAAAAAACAGAAGAAATACCAGAAAAAGCAGATAGCAAAATAAAAGTAAATGATTTAGAATTAGACTTAGATAGATTTGAAGTAAAAGTAAGAGACAAAGTAATAGACCTAACATTAAGAGAATTTGAAGTTTTAAAATTCCTAGCATCACAACCAGGACAAGTTATAACAAGAGAAGTATTACTTGAAAAAGTTTGGGGTTATGAATATTATGGTGATATAAGAACAGTTGATGTTACAGTAAGAAGAATTAGAGAAAAAATAGAAGAAGATACATCATCACCAAAAATATTAATAACAAAAAGAGGAGTAGGTTATTATATTGCAACAAAATAAAATGGAAAAAGGACTTTAAAAGCCCTTTTTTTGTATAAAGAAGAAATATAAAAAGGAATAAGAAATATGGAAATAATAATAGGAAAAACAGCAGGATTTTGTTATGGAGTAAAAAGAGCTGTTGATGGAGCAATAGAAGAATCAAAGAAAAATAAAAAAACATACTGCTTAGGAGAATTGGTTCATAACAAAGAAGTTATAGAAGATTTAAAAAATAAAGGAATAAAAATAATTGAAGATATAAATGAAACAAAAGATAAAAATGCAAAAGTTATACTAAGAGCACATGGAGTCGAGAAAAATATATATGAAAAAGCTAAAATTAATAATTTAGAATTAGTGGATTATACTTGTTCAAATGTTTTAAAAATACATAAAATAGCAGAAGAATATGCAAACAAAGGTTATTATATAATTCTAACAGGAGCAGAAAAACATCCTGAAGTTATAGGAATAAAAAGTTACTGTGGAAAAAATTTTTCTTTAATAGAAAAAGAAGATGATGTTCATAAGGCAATAGAAAAATTTGAAAATAGTCAAATTGAAAAATTATTAATAATATCACAAACAACATATAGTGTTGCTAAATTTGAAAATATAACTAAAATAATAAAAGAAAAAATATCAGAAAATGTTGAGCTAGTAATAAAAAATACAATTTGTCTAGCAACAGAAACAAGACAAAAAGAAACAGAAAAGTTATCAAAACAAGTTGAGTTAATGATAATAATTGGCGGAAAAAATAGCTCAAATACAAAGAAATTATATGAAATAGCAAAACAAAATTGCCATAATAGTATATCTGTAGAAAATGGAAAAGAAGCTGAAGAAACATTGAAAAATATGGATTTATCGACAATAGAAAAAGTGGGAATTATGGCAGGAGCATCCACTCCAAAAGAAAGTATAGATGAAGTAATAAAAGTCTGGCATTTATTTAAATAATGTCAGACTTTGTCGAAATATGCGATGAAAAGTTTAAATAAAAATAGAAAAACTATTGACATAATATAAAAATGATATTATAATCAAAACAATTTTAAATCAAAATTTA
This sequence comes from Clostridium sp. 26_22, assembly GCA_001916005.1. GTDB lineage: Bacteria > Bacillota > Clostridia > TANB77 > CAG-508 > CAG-269. The sequence goes on along the minus strand of MNRP01000057.1, from coordinate 57,615 downwards.
TTTCAATTTTTAATATAATTAAAATCTAAAAAATACCCAATAAAAAAATAATATAAGGAGGACTGATATAATAATTGAATAGGAAATTTGTATCAAAAAGCAATTTTGTGCTTAGAAAAGTATTAAATTCAAAAGAAAGTATAGATATTTTAAAAGATATAATTGAAAGTATTTTGGAGATAAAAATAAAAACAATAGAGCTGAATCCATATTTATATAAAAAAGCAAAATATTTGCCAAGTGAGGAAAATTTTGGCATTGCAGATGTAAGAATAACAAAAGATGATAATGAAGAATTAAATGTTGGAATCCAATTTATCGATGGAAAATATATTCCAACAAAAATATTAATGTATTATGAACAAATACATTTAAATCAATTAGAACATGACACAAAAAGAGAATTTTGTAGGACAATAACAATAAATATTTTAGATTTTATCTATTTTTCTTTTGAGAATTTTAGCAAGAAAATAAAAATAGAATGTAATGAAAAATATGTAAAAACAGAAGAATTAGAATTTAATATTATACAATTACCAAAATTTCAATCAGACAAATTAACAAAATTTGAAGGAAAAGAACAATGGGTAGCATATTTAAAAGGAGATAATCAAGAATTAATTGATAGAGCAAAACAAGATAATAAGTATATAAAAAGACTAGATGAATTATTAGAAAATTATTGGAAACACGAAAAAATGGAATAAAAAAGAGGAAAAGTAAATTTCCTCTTAGTATTTAATAAATATTATCTTTAATGAACATCTGTAGTAGCAGGCTTTAAAGTAACTTTTATAACAGTACCTTCATCAACTTTAGAACCTTTAGCTGGATCTTGTGAAATTATGACACCACTTCCAGTAATACTAATATTCAAATTTAAGTTCTTTAGCTCACTAGTAGCTTGTGAAGCAGATTTTCCTGTAAGATCAGGAACTGTAGTTGTAGTTCTAACACTTTGGTCATATAACATTATTATAGAATTTTTAGCTAATGACACACCAGGCTTTGGAACTTGATCAATAACTTGTGTACTATTCTTATCATTTGAAGTTGTTATTTTAGTTGTAAATCCAGCATTTTTAAGAATTTTTTCAGCTTCAGTTATTGTTTTATTTCTTATATCAGGTACAGTAATTAAATTAGAGTCATCTTCAGATGTTGTTTCATTTGAAGGAATACCTAATTCAGGTAATATTTTAGTTAGCATTTGAGAAACAACAGGTCCTGCAACTTGTCCACCTTGATGATTGCTTTCACTTGGTTTGTATAAAGTTAATAATAAAACAACTCGAGTATCTTCAATTGGTGAGATTGCAACATAAGATGCAACATAACCTTCTGTTTCCTTTTTATCATCAGTTGGTTCAGAAGTACCAGTTTTCCCACCTATAGAATAACCAGCAACAGCACCACGACCTCCCGTACCTTTAGTAACAACAGATTCCATCATAGATTTTACTTTTTGAGAAGTTTCTTTTGAAACTACTTGTCTAACAGTTGTAGGTTCTATATTTGTAATAGCACCAGTATCTGTATTTGTGATTTGTTTTACAATTCTAGGTTTCATTAAAATACCATCATTTGCAATTGCTGAAACAGCAGTAATCATTTGTAAAGGTGTAATGCTAAGCCTTTGACCAAAAGACATTGTAGCTCTTTCAACTGGTCCAACTTTTTGCTCTTCTGTGAATAAAGAATTTGCTTCTCCAGGTAAATCGATACCAGTTTTATCAAAAAGACCAAAAGCTTTATAATATTTATACAATGTAGTTGTACCAATTCTAGCACCAAGTTGCATAAATGCAGGGTTACAAGAATTCATCAAAGCTTTTCTTAAAGTTTGAGAACCATGTGGATCGTAATTTTTCCAACAATTAATTTTTACACCATTAACCATTTCATAACCAATACAAGTAAAATCTCCTTCAACATCAGTATCAGTAATATTCTCTTCTAGAGCAATTGCAGAAGTTACTGTTTTAAATACAGAACCAGGTTCATATAGTTCAGAAACAGATTTATTTGACCACATTTTATAAATAGCGTCTATTTTTTCACTAGAACTTAAGCTGTCATAAGTTTTTGCTAAAGTTTCATTTGGTGTAAAAGGAGTATTTAAATCATAATTTGGATATGTAGCCATAGCTAAAATATCTCCAGTTTTAGGATTCATAACGATACAACTTCCACCATTTTCACAAGAGTTATTTTCAACAGCCTGTTTCAAATATTCTTCAACAATAGTTTGAACATTATAATTTATAGTAAGTGTTAAATCACTTCCATTTTCAGCTGCAATATAAGATTCTTCAGCATTTGGAATTTCCTCTTGACTTGCACTCTTAGAACTTACTATTTTTCCTGGTGTACCAGATAAAACAGAATCCCATGCATTTTCAATTCCAGATAAACCTTTATCTTCTCCATAAGAACCTATAACTTGTGATAATACAGTATTATAAGGGTAATATCTTTTAGTATCTTCATCAATATTAATGCCAACAGTAACTTTATTTTCTTTCATCCAAGATTTTAAAGTTTCAACCTTATCTTGTTCAACTTTTTTTGCAATAGTTTCAACCTGTGCAGTGCTATTAACTTTTTCTAAAGTTTGATCATAATCTAATTCAAAAATATCAGCTAAAGCCTTTGCTACTTTTTCTTTTAATTCCTGAGTTTTAGAATCATCTTTAGAATTCTTTATTCTACTAGGATTAATTGTGATAGTATCAACAGTAGCACTTGTAGCCAAAATTTTTCCAGTTGAATCATATATAGAACCTCTTTTAGGACTTATAATCTGATTAATATTTTGTTGTTGATATGCTAAAGATTTTAAGTAACTGCCTTCAAAAAATTGAAGATATGCAATTCTACCAATTAACAATGCTAATATTAAAATAACAACAATAAATATGTTTCTTAATTTTTTAATATTTATAAAGTTTTGTGACTCAAAATCTGATTCCATTTTAACAACGTTACTTTTTTTATTTTTTGAAATTTTTTGTTTATTTTTTTCTATTTTTTTATTAGAATTTATTTTCTTTTTATTATTTTGGGATTTATTCAAAATTTTCACCACTCTTTTGTTTAATTTGATAACCATATTTTATATTAAACAAGGTGAAAAATCAATAAAAATTTAAAAATATATTAAATATGTAATTGCTAGCAAAAAATTCGAGACTATGTGAGATGAATGATGTGAATAATTGCTTTTGAGTGTGATTGGAATGATTTTAGAAATTCTTAATTAATTTTTGGGGGAATGTTCACGTCGAGCGATTAGCGAGGACTAAGTGAAAGGGTCCCAAAAAATTAATTTAGAATTTCTTAAATCATGTATTGAGCCGAAAAAGCAATTATTCACATCATTCATCTCACATAGTCTTGAATTTTTTATCAATAACAAATTATAAAAGAAAGGAGCAAATTATGTTATCAATCATAAAAACAATAGCGCTAAATGGATTAGAAGGAGAACTCATAGAAGTACAAACAGATATCACAGGAGGTTTACCAGACTTTTCTATAGTAGGACTACCAGATACAAGTGTTAAAGAATCTAAAGAAAGAATAAGAACAGCAATTAAAAATTCAAGAATAGAATTCCCAAGTAGAAAAATTTTAATTAATTTAGCACCAGCAGATATAAGAAAATGGGGAACAAGTTATGATTTACCAATTGCAATTAGTGTTTTAGGAGCCTTAAAAGAAATTAATAATAAAAATTTAGAAAATACGATTTTTATAGGAGAATTATCACTTGATGGAAAAATAAATCATATAAACGGTGTATTGCCAATGTGTATTGAAGCATTAAATTTAGGAATTAAAAGAGTGATTTTACCAAAATCAAATGAAAGAGAAGCTTTAATTATAAAAGAATTAGAAGTTGTTGCAGTATCAAATTTAAAAGAATGTATTAATTATTTAAATGGAAGAATTCAAATATCAAATGAAAGTATAAATTTAAATGAAATTTTAAATAAATCAGAAAACAATATATTAGACTTTTCAGATGTTAAAGGACAGGAAAATGTAAAAAGAGCATTAGAGATTTCAGCAGCAGGAGCTCATAATTGTTTGTTAATAGGAAGCCCAGGGGCTGGAAAAACTATGCTTGCAAGAAGATTGCCAACAATATTACCAGATTTGACTTTTGAAGAAGCCTTAGAAATAACTAAAATTCATAGTATATCTGGAAAATTAAATAGTCAAATTGGAATAATTACAAAAAGACCATTTAGAAGTCCACACCATACAATATCTCCAACATCTATGGTAGGAGGAGGTAGAGTTCCACAACCAGGAGAAATAAGTTTAGCACATTATGGAGTATTATTTTTAGATGAATTACCAGAATTTAATAGAAACACACTTGAAGTGTTAAGAGGTCCACTAGAAGATAGATTTATAACAATTTCTAGAGTATATTCATCAGTAAATTATCCAGCAAATTTTATGTTGATAGCAAGTATGAATCCATGTCCGTGTGGCTATTATGGAAGCACAGAAAAAGAATGTACATGTACTAAACAAATGATAGAAAAATATTTAGGAAAAATAAGTGGACCTTTATTAGATAGAATAGATATACATATTGAAGTAAAATCAGTAAAATATCAAAAATTACAACAAAATCAAAAATTAGAAACTTCGCAAATGATAAGAAAAAGAGTAAATTTTGCGAGACAAATACAAAATGAAAGATATAAAAAAGAAAAAATATTTTCAAACTCAGAATTAACACCTAAAATGACTGAAAAATATTGTGAATTAAATAATGTTAGCAAAAAAATGTTAGAAATTGCATTTGAAAAATTAGGATTAAGTGCTAGAGCATATTATAAAATTTTAAAAGTTGCAAGAACAATTGCAGATTTAGAAAATAAAGAAAAAATAGAAGAAAAGCATATTGCAGAAGCAATTCAATATAGAAGTTTAGACAAAAAATATGGAGATAAATTTTAATGAAAATTACAATAGAAGATAAAGAATACCCAGAAAGTTTAAAGCAAATTAAAAATCCACCCAAACGATTATATTTAAAAGGAAATATTAAACTATTAAAAACACCAGGTATTGCAATAGTGGGAGCGAGAAATTGCACACAATATGGAGAAAAAATGGCAAAAAAATTTGCAAAGGAATTAGCAGAATTCGGTATCACGATAATAAGTGGAATGGCACTTGGAATTGACTCATATGCTCATATTAGTACACTTGAAGCAAATGGAAATACTATTGCTGTAATACCAAGTGGACATTCTAATATTTATCCAAAAGAAAATCAAAAACTATACAATCAGATATTAGAAAATAATGGTTTAATAATTACAGAATATCAAGAAAATGAAAAAGCAACTTCAAATAAATTTTTAGAAAGAAATAGAATTGTAAGTGGATTAGCTTTAGGAACATTAGTAGTTGAAGGTGGAAAAAGAAGTGGAACAAGTGTAACAGCAAGACTAACAAGAGAACAAGAAAAATTAGTGTTTTGTATACCATCAAGTTTAGAAAATCCTAAAGGTATTACACCAAATAATTTGATAAAAGAAGGAGCAATTTTAGTTACAAGTGTAAATGATATTATAGAAAATTATAAATATTTAAAATTGAAAAAAACAAAAACTACAAAAAAGAAAATTACTAATACAAATATAAAAGAAGAATATATGGAAATATATAAATTAATACCAACCAATGGAAGTATACACATAAACGAAATAATAAAAAAATCTAATATTCCAATTCAAGATATTAGTTACAAATTAATGATGTTAGAGCTGGAAGAAAAAATAGAAGCCTTGCCAGGTCAAAATTATCGAAAGAGGGTGTGAAATGGAAAAATACAATTACAATTTAGGAAAATTAGGAGAAAAAATAGCAGAAAAATATTTAATAAAAAATAAATATACAATTATCGAAAAAAATTTTTATTCAAAACAAGGTGAAATAGATATAATAGCAGAAGAAAAAGATACAAGAGAAATAGTTTTTATAGAAGTAAAAACTAGGACAAATTCAAAATATGGAAGACCCAAAGATGCAGTAACTATAAATAAAAGAAAACATATGTATAAAACTGCAAGATACTATTTATATAAAAACAAAAATAACAATCAATTTATTAGATTTGATGTTATTGAAATAATAATAAAAGGAAAAAAAGATTGGCTTAATCATATAAAAAATATTGAAGTGGTTGAAGTATAAAACTTGAAATATTCAACAAATTCTAGTATAATAATAAATATTAGAAGGAGAGAGTATGAATAATATTTTAGAAGAAACAAGATTTATAATTAACAAATACAACATAAGAGCCAACAAAAGTCTAGGACAAAATTTCTTAATAAATGAAAATGTAGTTAGCAGTATAGTTGAATGTAGTAATATAACAAAAGAAGATTTAGTTATAGAAATAGGACCTGGATTAGGTACATTGACAAAAGAATTATTAGAAAAAGCAGGAAAAGTAGTTTGTATAGAATTAGATACAAAAATGCTAAAAATATTAAATGATAGATTTGCATTATACAAAAATTTAGAAATACTAAATGAAGATGTATTAAAAGTAGATTTACATACATTAATAAAAGAACAAAAAGAAAAAGAAAATCTAAAACAAGCAAAAATAGTTGCAAATTTACCATATTATATAACTACACCAATCATAATGAAATTACTAGAAGAAGAATTAGACTTAGAAAGCATAACAGTTATGATACAAAAAGAAGTTGCAGATAGAATAATTGCAATACCAGGAAAGAAAAATACAGGAGCAATAACATACTCTGTATACTATTATGCTGAAACAGAAGCAATATTAGAAGTCCCAAAAGACTCATTTATACCAGCACCAGAAGTTACATCAAAAGTAATAAAATTAAATATAAGAAAAGAACCGCCTGTGAAACCAGAAAGTAAAGAAAAAATGTTTAAAACAATAAAAAATGCATTTACACAAAGAAGAAAAACATTATTAAATTCATTAGTAAATACAAAGATGATAGAAAACAAAACACAGGGAGCAGAGATATTAAAAAAATTAAACTTAAATGAAAATGTAAGACCAGAAGAATTAACATTAGAAAATTTTGCTGAAATTTCTAATAACATATAAAAAATATTTGTAATAAGTATTTGAAATAAACAATAAATATGTTATAATAAAATTGTTATAAAAAATATAAGGAGGTTAGCATGAATCAAATATTAGTTACAAAAAAACTATATATAACACCAGAATTAAAAAGAAAAAAGAAAATGTATAAATTTGATTTCTTAATATCTATATTTCTAGTATGCATTCTAACATCTTTATATATTTATGCAGAATATGATAGAAATAAAAGCGAAGAAACATCACAGCAAATATTAGAAGATATGAACCAACTATTATCACAAGATGCACAAACAGACACAACAATAGCAAAAGATAATATCTTGTTAGTAGTTTTAGATGATGCAGAAGATAATGGTGAAGACGTAGTTGAAACAGAAACAACAAATAATACAACAACAGTATCAACAGCGCCAAGTGTGCAAGCAGAAAAAAAGACAACTGCTAAAGGTAGTACATATACAACAGTTGCAAAAATAAGTATTCCAAAAATAAAATTGAATTATTCTGTTGTACAAGGAGAGACAGGTTCTTTAGAAGAAACAGAAGATTTATTGAAAATATCACCAGTTAAATATCATGGTGGAAATCCAAATGAAATAGGAAACTTCTGTATTGTAGGACACAATTATAGAAATGAAAAATTCTTTAGTAAAGTTCCAAGTTTGGTAGTTGGAGATGAAATTCAATTAACAGATTTATCAAAAAGAACATTAACATATAAAGTATATGATGTATATACAGTAGATCCAAACGATACAAGTTGTACAACACAAATGACAGGAGGAAAGAAAGAATTGACATTAATTACTTGTACAAATGACAGTAAATTAAGAGTAGTTGTAAAATGTAAAGAAGTAAAATAATTAATAAAGCAAAACTATTAGCTTATATAAAATAATATTGCTATAGTTTTGTTTTTTTATTATAAAAAGTATATAATATAACATATTAGTTTATTTTTAACAAATAGTATCTTCAAAACTTATAAGTTAAATGATATATTATATAAAAAAGATAGGAAGGTGATTATAGTGGCTTTAGACTATAGTGTTATAGGTTCTAGAATTAAACAAGCTAGACTTGCAAAAAATATGACACAAGAAGATTTAGCAGACCAAATTGATATTTCTGTAGCTTTTTTAAGTAGAGTAGAAAGAGGAAATTCTCATATAAATTTAAAAAGATTAAACCAATTATGTGGTTTATTAGATGTAACAGAAGGTTACCTTTTAAATGGTGCATCAAGTAGTTCACAAAATTACTTAGATAAAGAATTTACAGATTTAATAAAAAGTGTTTCACCAGCAAAACAAAAATTAATTTATAACGTAGCAAAAACAATTGCTGAAACAGAAACAGATGAAGAAGAATAATTATAAAAAACAATGGTAGATTAAATTTACCATTGTTTTTAATTTATAGTTGTACTAGTAGCACCAGTTCCTACAACATCTTCTTGTAGAGAACGCCAAGTATTGCATCCAACAATTCCATCAGCAGATAATCCTTTTGATTTTTGATATGCAATTACGGCATTTTGAGTTCCAGCACCAAAAATACCATCTAATCCATTTGTTCTAAATCCAAGAGTATTCAAATCATCTTGTGCTATACAAACATAATTACTCAAACTACCTCTTTTAAGTTGAGGAAATCCACCAGTGGAACAAGCTGGTTTTCCAAATCTTTTATCAAAATGCACCCAGGTTGGAGTCAGGGAAATTGGTTCAACATAATACCAAATGCCTGAATTCACAGCACTATTATATAATCTGGTTCTTTGAGTAGAACTTAAAGTTTGACCAACATCGAAAGCTGTACCAGCATAATGCTGACTTTGATTTCCATGTCCGCCTTCATAAGGTCTTTTAAAACCAAAAACAACAGGAATAGGAGAACCAAAAACATATCTTTGACTATTCCAAGATTGCATAGTTCTTTTTGTAGTCCACAAAATATTACTTTTACTAGAACCTCTAAATTCTCGAACTCTTAAAGTTCCATTAGTATTATAAGGCATTGGTTCAGACTCACCTCTATAATAAGTCTCCATTCTATCAGTATCATTATTAAAAACTAATATCTTTGCCAAAGATAAAACCTCCTTACAATTTTATTCTATAATATGAAAAAATCCAGTAAATTGTGAAAAGTATACATATGTCAAGATTAGAAAAAACAAGAAATTTAAAGGGAAAAAAAGGAAAAATGAGCAATTTTAAACAAAATAAGAAAAATATAAAAATAATTTGAGAGAAAAAAGAAAAAATTGCCTAAATAGAGTATACATAATTTGAAAAAAACCAAAATATATAGTATAATAATATTTATCGCATTGAAAAAATGAGAAGGAGAGTGAATTTTATTTTAAACAGAAAACTTAAATTTTACACAAAAGAATTTTTAAGATTTTTCAATGTAACTTTATTTGCATTAGGGATTATTATAGCAATAGTATTAATAAAATATAAACCTATATATGAAGTTAAAATAGATGGAGAAGTAATAGGTTATACTAATAGTAAAGAAAATTTAGAAAAAGATATTGAGGAAAACATAAAAAAATATAAAGGAAAAAATATCAATACAGTAGAAATTACAGAAACTCCAGAATATGAATATAAATTAGTTGAAAAAAACAAAGAAACAAATGAAAGTGAAATTATAGTAGCTTTGCAAAATAACGTAAAAATTGAATACGAATATTATAATTTAGAGCTTAATGGAGAAGTTATTGAATCTGTAAATTCTAAAGAAGATGCAGAAACAATAAAAGAGCAACTAAAATTACAAGATATAACAATAACTCAAATAATTACTGAAAATGTAGAAGAAATTAATACACATGAATTAGAAGTTGCTAAAAATAATGTAGCAGAGAAAACGCAAACAACTGATAAATCAGAAGAAATAGCCAATATAGATGGTATTGAAATTGCAACATTACCAATCACAGGAACTATATCATCAAGATATGGAGTAAGTAGTAGAATAAGATCATCAACACATACGGGTCTTGATATTGCAGCAAGTACAGGGACACCAATAAAAGTAATTGCAGATGGAACTGTAACATCAGCTCAATACACAGGTTCATATGGTTATTTAGTAAAAGTAGAACATGGAAATGGAGTAGAAAGTTGGTATGCACATACAAGTAAAATGTATGTAAAAGCTGGTGATGAAGTAAAAGCAGGAGATGTAATTGCAGCAGTTGGAAGTACAGGAAATTCTACAGGACCACATTTACATTTAGAAATTAGAATAAATGGTCAACATGTTAATCCACAAAAATATATATATAATAACTAAAAAAGACGTATTTGCAAAAATATGTCTTTTTTCACACAAAAAACACAAATAAATTAACATTTGATAACAATAAAAAAATAGAATATAGCATATAATAAATAAGAAAAAAATAAGGAGATAAATGCCTATGACGAAAACTAAAGAAATTGAAAAAATTAATAATTTTTTAGTTAATAATGAAAAAATAGAATTCAATAGTAAAAATTATGAAAAGATAGAATTCATATATGGAATTGCAATAAAAGAAATAAAACACAAATTAGAGATATTAAAAGAAGAATATAAAATGTTTTACAACTATGATTTGATTGACCATATAAACGAAAGAATAAAGAGCAAAGAAAGTATATCTAAAAAAATGACTAAAAAAGGAATTGATTTTACATATAGTAAAATGATAGAAAATATAAATGATATAGCAGGTGTAAGAGTAATATGCCCATTAAAAAAAGATATATATACGATTAGAAAATTAATTACTAATTTACCAGGAATAAAAATTTTAAAAGAAAAAGATTATATAACAAATCCAAAGAAAAGTGGTTATTCAAGTTATCATATGATTTTAGAAGTTCCAGTAACATTATCCAAAAATTCAGTTTATGTAAAAGTAGAGGTACAAATAAGAACAATGGCAATGGATTTTTGGGCGAGTTTGGAACATAAAATGAAATATAAAAATAATAAAGATGTTAGTAAAAATGTTTCTAAGGAACTTGTTCAATGTGCAAAAATAGTTAATAAATTAGATAATAAAATGTTGTTATTAAATAGTTGAAAAAACAAAATAAGAATAAATCATGTATTTAGAAAGAATCTAATATATGATTTATTTTATGAATTTTAAAAAATGAGAAGGATTTATGTAAAATTCGTCGAATATTATATTTAAGTATGTTTATTTGAAGGAAAGAGAGGAAAAATGGCAAGATATAGTGATGAAGTTATAAATGATGTTAGACAATCAAATGATATAGTTGATGTTATATCACAATATGTGCATTTAAAAAGAAGCGGAAGAAATTTCTTTGGACTATGTCCATTTCATAACGAAAAGTCTCCTTCTTTTTCAGTTTCACCAGATAAACAAATTTTCCATTGCTTTGGATGTGGTGTAGGAGGAAATGTTTTTTCTTTTATAACTCAAATAGAAGGAATAAACTTCGTAGAAGCAGTACAAATGTTAGCAGAAAGAGCAAACATACAATTACCAACTTTACAAGACAATGGAGATTCACAAAGAGAAGAACTAAAGGCAAAAGTATACAAAGTAAACGAATTTACAGCAGAGTTTTATCATCAAAACTTATATAAACCACAAGCTAAAATAGCACAAGAATATGTAAAAAAGAGACAGTTAAGTAATGAAACACTAAAATCTTTCAAAATAGGTTTTTCAGGTAAATTTGATGAATTATATCAAGAACTAAAAAAACAGGGATTTGGAGAAAAGGAAATTTTAGAGTCTGGACTAGTAAATAAAAATGAAAGAGGACAATATATAGATAGATATAGAAACAGACTAATGTTCCCAATTTGTGATGCAAGAGGAAAAGTAATTGCATTTGGAGGTAGAGTTTTAGATGACTCAAAACCTAAATATATAAATTCTCCAGAAAATGTTGTATATAGTAAAGGTCGTAATTTATTTGGACTAAATGTAGCAAAAAAGGGAGATTTAAAAAGAATACTAATAGTAGAAGGTTACATGGACGTTATATCTCTTCATCAAAGAGGAATAACAAATGTAGTAGCACCACTAGGAACAGCACTAACAGAGCAACAAGGATGGTTATTAAGAAAAAATTCAGAACAAATTATATTAAGCTTTGATTCAGATGAGGCAGGATTAAAAGCAAAATTAAGAGCACTAGATATATTACAAAATATGGGATGTGACTTAAGAATACTACAAATGGAAGGTGCAAAAGACCCAGATGAATATATAATAAAATATGGAAATGCACGTTTTAATAACCTAGTTGATAAAGCACTTTCAATAATAGAATTTAAAGTAAAAATATTAAAGAAAGATTTAAATTTAGAAAACACAAACGATAAAATAAAATTCTTAAATGAAATTGCAAAATTAATTTCAAATGTAAACAACACAATCGAAAGAGAAGTTTATATTGAAAAAATAGCAAAAGAATACGATATATCAAAAGAAGCAATATATGCAGAAGTAAATAAACTTACATATAAAAATGTGAAAACTGAAAAGGTACTAGAAAAACCAAAACCAGTAGTAACTCATATAAAAAGAGAAGAAAAAGTTATATCTGAAGCAGTAAAAAGAAGAGAAAATACAGTTATAGCATTACTATTAATGGGAGATTTAAATATTTTTGAAATATTAAGGCAAAATATAAAAGTAGAAGATTTTCAAGATGAAGTAAATAAAAAAATAGCTCAAAAACTGTATGAAGAATTTGAAAAAGGAAATAGTAATATAAATGCAATAATTGATAATTTAGAACAAGATGAACAAAATCAAATAACAATGATAATGTCAGAAGACTATGAAATAACAGACATAGAAAAAGCAATAGATGATGTTGTACAAGCATATGAAAGAGAAAAATTAAACACAAGGAAATTTGAAATTTTAGATTTATTAGATAAAAATTTGGAAAATGACCAAAAAAAAGAATTAGAAAAAGAGCTAAGTAATATAATTATTAGATTAGCAAAAATAAAATAGAGGTGAATAAATAATGTCAGAGAAAAAAGAAGAAAAAGAAATAATAGCAAAAAATGAAGCAGTAGAAAGCAAAACAAAAGAAAACAAAAAAACAAAAATATCAAGTGAAGATAAAGAAAAAATAAATAGCATAATCAAAGAAGCTAAAGAAAACGGAAAAATGACATATGGAGATTTAGCAACAAAATTAAATGATGTAAATCCAGAAGAAATGGATTCTGTTTTTGATGCCTTTGAAGAAATTGGTGTAGATTTATTACCAGATGACTTTGAAGAAGAACCAGACTTAGAAGATTTAAAAGAAGTAGAAAACTTAAAATTAGATGAAATAACAGACACAAGTTTCGAAGGAATAAGTGTAGATGACCCAGTAAGAATGTATTTAAGAGAAATAGGAAGAATACCACTTTTAACATATGATGAAGAATTAGAATTAGCAAAAAAAATCTTAGAGGGAGATGAAGATGCAAAACAAAAATTAGCAGAATCAAACCTAAGATTAGTTGTAAGTATTGCTAAAAAATATGTTGGAAGAGGAATGCTTTTCTTAGACTTAATACAAGAAGGAAATATGGGATTAATAAAAGCAGTAGAAAAATTCGATTACACAAAAGGATTCAAATTCAGCACATATGCAACATGGTGGATTAGACAAGCAATTACAAGAGCAATTGCAGACCAAGCAAGAACAATAAGAATACCAGTACACATGGTAGAAACAATAAATAAATTAATAAGAACATCAAGACATTTATTACAACAATTAGGAAGAGAACCAAGCCCAGAAGAAATAGCAGCAGAAATGGAAATACCAGTAGAAAAAGTAACTGAGATACAAAAAATAGCTCAAGATCCAGTATCTTTAGAAACACCAATAGGTGAAGAAGAAGATAGTCATTTAGGAGATTTTATACAAGATGAAGATAGCCCAGCACCACATGATGCTGCATCATATACAATGCTAAGAGAACAATTAGAAGAAGTAATGAACACATTAACACCAAGAGAAGCAAAAGTTTTAAAATTAAGATTTGGACTAGAAGATGGAAAATCAAGAACTCTAGAAGAAGTTGGGAAAGAATTTAACGTAACTCGTGAAAGAATAAGACAAATAGAAGCAAAAGCACTAAGAAAATTAAGACATCCAAGTAGAAGTAAAAAACTAAGAGATTATATGGGGTAATTAAAATGGAAAATTTTAAAAACTTTATTGGAGCAATACAAAAAAATCAAATAATAGATATTGTAGTTGGAGTATTAATATATATTTTATTTAGATGTTTAAGTAGAAGTTTAGCATATATCACGGTAAAAATATTTAAACCAAAAGCCAAAAATAAGAAAGTGATAAGAGATAACGCATTTTATACTCCATTGATTGCATTCTACACATTTTTTGGGGCATATTTGGGAATATTATTTGTTAAATCTTCATTAGGAATTAATGAAAATGTAATGAACATAATAAACAAAATATTTAAAATTTCAGTAATAATAATATTTGCAAATGGAATAGCAAATAGTTTAACAACAAAAGGAACATTAGTAAATAAATTAAAAGAAAAAATTAATCCAGATGTAGATGAATCAATGTTTAGATTTGTACTAAAAGCAATTAGAATAGTTATATATTTAATAGCAGGATTTTTAGTATTAACAGAATTGAACTATAATCTAAATGGACTAGTAGCAGGATTAGGATTAGGAAGTGTTGTAATCACACTTGCAGCTCAAGACACTGCAAAAAACCTATTTGGTGGACTAGTAATATTCTTAGATAAACCATTTATAGTAGGAGATTGGATTGAATTAGAGGGCTATGAAGGAACAGTAGAAGATATAACATTTAGAAGTACAAGAGTAAGAACCTTTGAAAACTCTTTAGTAAATATACCAAACTCAGTAATTGCAAACAGCTCTATAATAAACTGGAGCAAAATGGAAAAAAGAAGAAACAAAGTAAATTTATGTTTAGAGTTAGATACTCCACTTGAAAAAGTACAAATTGTTCAAAAAAGAATAAAAGATATGCTTATTCAACACGATGACGTAATAGATGAAACAATAATAGTAAGATTTGATAATATAACAGACAATGGAATAAATTTAATGGTTAGCAGTTATACAAATTCAATTGATTATGCTAGTTACTTAGAAGAAAAAGAAAAAATCAATTTCAAAATTATGCAAATTTTAAAAGAAGAAAATGTTGAATTGGCTTATGATACAAAGACAATTATTACAAGATGATAGGTCATATCATCTTTTTTTAATTTTCACATATTGGACATAATTATTTTGTATAATTATAAATAATAAATTGTAAGAAAGGTGAAAAAAATGAGTGGTTCAATTTTAATAGTTGATGATGAATCTAGAATGAGAAAATTAATAAAAGACTTCCTAACAGCAAAAGGGTATAGTATTTTAGAGGCAGAAGATGGAGAAAAAGCCTTAGAGGTATTTGAACAAAATGAAGCAAAAATCGATTTGATATTGTTAGATGTAATGATGCCTAAATTAGATGGATGGTCTGTTTTAAGACAAATAAGACAAACTTCAAAAGTTCCAATAATTATGCTAACAGCAAGAGGAGAAGAACAAGATGAATTATTTGGATTTGAATTAGGTGTTGATGAATATATTTCAAAACCATTTAGCCCTAAAATATTAGTTGCAAGAGTTGAAGCAATATTGAAAAGAACAAAAGGAGACTCAAAAGAACCAAAAGATTATGATGGAATAGAAATAGACAAAGAAGGAAGAACTGTAAAAGTTGATGGTAAAGTAATAGAACTAAGCCTAAGAGAATACGAATTATTAGTATATCTAGTAGAAAACGAAAACATTGCACTTTCAAGAGATAAAATTTTAAACAATGTATGGAATTATGATTATTATGGAGATTCAAGAACAATAGACAGTCATATAAAAAAATTAAGACACAAATTAGGAAAAAGAGGAAAATATATAAAAACCATGAGAGGTTTAGGCTACAAATTTGAAAGAAAGTAGGTTTTAAATTAGTAAAAAATGAAGAAAATCAAAGAACAAATAAGAGAGTTATTTAATTCAGTAAAAATCAAATTATTTTTAACACTAAGTTTAACAATACTTGCTATAATAATATTTCTAATAATTGTAAATAATTTTGCACTAGAAAAATTCTATCTATTTAGTAAGGAACAAACACTAAAATCAGTTTATGAACAATTAAATGAATATTATAAAAATTCAGGAAGTGAAGAAGACTTCGAACAAGAATTAGAAAAAATAGCAATAAAAAATAATTTTGATATTTTAATTAAAGACAACAATGGAATAAATATATATTCAACAAATAAAAACTTTTCCTCTGTTATAGGCAGTTTAGGAAATATGATAGTAAACTCAGGAGAAGTTTTAGAAACAACAGAAAACTTCACAATAAAAAGGCAAAGAGACATAAAAAATGGAATTTCATACATAATTTTATCAGGAAACTTGGAAAATGGTTATTTTTTACATGTACGTATGCCAATAACATCAATACAAGATAGTGTAAAAATATCAAATAACTTTTTAATAATAATAGCAGGATTTGTAATACTAATTTCTGCAATAGTAATGTCTATAATTTCTAAAAAATTCACAGAACCAATTTTAGAATTAAGCAATATAGCACAAAAAATGTCAAACCTAGATTTTAGTCAAAAATACAAAATTACAACAAAAGGTGATGATGAAATAAACACCCTAGCAAGAAGCATAAATACTATGTCAGACAAACTAGAGGGAACAATAAAACAACTTAGAAACAGTAATAACCAATTAGAAAGAGACATTGAGGAAAAATCAAAAATAGATGAAATGAGAAAAAGCTTTATTTCTGATGTATCACATGAATTAAAAACACCAATTGCCTTAATACAAGGCTATAGTGAAGGTCTTCTAGAAAATGTAAATACAGATGAAGAAAGTAGAAAATTCTATGCAGAAGTAATACTAGATGAAACAAATAAAATGGACAAACTAGTAAAACAGCTATTAGAATTAATGAAATTAGAATATGGAAAAAGAGAATTCAATGATAAAGAATTCAATATAATTGAGGTAGAAAAAGAAGTAATAAGAAAATCTAAAGTTATGTTAGAAGAAAATAAAATAGAAGTAAAAATAGATACTCTAGAGCCAATACAAGTATTTGCAGATGATTTCTATATAGAACAAGTAATAACAAATTACATAACAAATGCAATAAAAAATGCTAAAGAAATAAATAATTGCAAATTAATAAAAATATCAAATAAAATAAAGAAAGAAGAAGGCAAGGTTAGAGTAACAGTATTTAATTCTGGTGAACATATTAAAGATGAAGATTTAGAGAGAATTTGGAATAGATTTTATAAAGCGGATGAGTCTCGAAATAGAAGTGATGGCGGAACTGGAATTGGATTGGCATTTGTAAAGGCTATTATGAATAATTATCAAAATAAATATGGAATAAATAATGTTGATGATGGAGTAGAATTCTATTTTGAATTAGATTTAACAAAATAACTTTTTAGTTCAAGTTTTTAAATTAATTTATTGATATTTATCATATTTTAATGTATAATATATAAAGTTTAAATTGATAAATAGGAGAGATACAAATGAGTCCAAAAGTAAAAGATATATTAGAATGGGTATATTGCATAGTTATTGCAATTGTTTTAGCATTATTATTTAGATATTATATAGGAACACCTACAATAGTAAAACAAGTGTCAATGAATCCAACACTTGTACAAAACCAAAGATTATGGCTTAATCGTTGGGGAAGAACTACAAAAAAATTGCCTGAAAGAGGGAATATAATAACATTTGAGGCACCAAGCAAAAAGTCATATACATTAAGTGAAATTGACCAATCAAATCCAGTTGCAAAATATGAATATGAACCAAAAAGTATTTTAGGAAAATTTACATATTATGTATTAGAAATTGGAAAAGATAGTTATATAAAAAGAGTAATTGCATTACCAGGAGAACACGTTCAAATAAAAGATGGAAAAGTATTTATAAATGGAGAGCAATTACAAGAAGATTATTTACCAAGTGGCATTGTAACAGATGTTACAGGAGCAGGATTTGATGATTTTGTAGTTCCAGAAAATTGCGTTTTTGCAATGGGAGATAATAGAAATCATAGTACAGACTGTAGAGCTTTTGGTTGTATACCATTAGAAAAAATAGAAAGCAAAGTATGGATTAGAATTTGGCCATTAAATTTATGGGGAAAAGTTAAATAAATTTATCAAATGAGGTAAAATGATGTTTAGTGATATAATAGGAAATGACAAATTAAAAAAAGAACTAATTCATTCTGTAGAAACAAATAAAACATCACATAGTTATTTATTTATAGGAACAGAAGGAATTGGGAAAAAATTAATAGCAGAAGAATTTGCAAAAATGTTATTAGCTGTAAAAGATACAGAAAATAGTCCAGATTTTTCTATTATAGAACCAGATGGAAATAGTATAAAAATAGAACAAATTAGAGAATTTCAAAAAAAAGTCTCTGAGAAACCAATTATATCAAACAAAAAAGTTTATATAATTAATGATAGTGATAAAATGACAGTAGAAGCTCAAAACTGTTTATTAAAAACACTAGAAGAACCACCAGAATTTGTTACTATAATTTTAATTGGTTCAAACGAAAATTCATTTTTAAGTACCATAAAATCAAGATGTATGATACTGCACTTTGAAAAAATATCAGATGAACAAATACAAAAATATCTACAAGACAATCATCAAACAGAAATTAATAGCAAAATTATGTTAGAAGCTTGCCAAGGCAGCATTGGAAAAGCACTAGAAATAAAAGATAAACAAGAATTATA
The DNA here is from genome assembly GCA_001916005.1 of Clostridium sp. 26_22. Classification (GTDB taxonomy): domain Bacteria; phylum Bacillota; class Clostridia; order TANB77; family CAG-508; genus CAG-269. The sequence continues at coordinate 38,585 of MNRP01000057.1, read as the reverse complement.
TCAAAATACAGAACAAGTTGTTAACAGTTTAGAAAGAAAAGATAAAATAGATATACTAAATATGTCAGATTTTATATACAAAAGCAAAGATGATAAATTAGAAATATTAAATTACATGAATGTATTATTTATAAATTTAGCAAAAATAAATAGTAAATATGCAGATTGTATAGCAATAGTAGAAGAAACAAAAAGAAGATTACAATCAAATGCAAATTATGACATGTGCATTGATAATTTATTATTAAGTTTATGGGAAAATGTGAATTATTAGAAAGGAAACAAAAACTTGAAGAATATAATAGGTATTAGATTTAAAAAATTAGGAAAAATATATTTTTTCAATCCAAAAGGATTAAAAGTAAAAAAAGGCGATAAAGTAATAGTAGAAACAACACAAGGCGAAGAACTTGCAGAAGTTTTAATTCCAAATAGATATGTAGAAGATGAAAAAATAATAGCACCATTGAAAAAAGTCGTAAGAATTGCAAATAATAGAGATATAAAAAGATATGATGAATGCAGAAAAATAGAAAAAGAAGCATTTGATATATGCAAACAAAAAATAAAAGAGCATAAGTTAAATATGACATTAACAGAAGTAGAATGTAAATTTGACAATAGCAAAGTTATATTTTACTTTACAGCAGATGGAAGAATAGACTTTAGAGATTTAGTAAAAGACTTAGCAGCAATTTATAGAACAAGAATAGAAATGAGACAAATTGGTGTAAGAGATGAAGTAAGAAGAATTGGCGGAAATGGTGTATGTGGTAGAGAACTTTGTTGTTGTACATTCTTAAGTGACTTTGAAACTGTATCAATAAAAATGGCAAAAGAGCAAAACATATCATTAAATCCTTCAAAAATATCTGGAAACTGTGGTAGATTAATGTGTTGTCTAAAATATGAAAATGAAGTATATGAAGATAAATTGAAAAGACTTCCAAATGTAGGAGCAATAGTAAAAACAGAAGATGGCGAAGGAGAAGTTGACGGAGTAGAAACATTAAAAGAAAGAGTAAAAGTAAAATTTAAGACAGAAGATGGAGATGGCTATACATATAAAAGATATGATGCTAAAGACATAAAAGTAATAAAAGATATTGCAAAAGAACGTATAGATGAAGAAGAGTTGAAAAATAAAAAAGAATTAGAAGAACTAGAAAAATTAGAAAAAGAAGATGAAAAAAATTCAGAAAATATATAAAATAAAAGCACTACAAATATTAAAAGTAGTGCTTTATTTTTTATAATTATTCTTCTTCAGGTGCTCCTACTGGACAAACTCCAGCACAAGTTCCGCAAGAAATACATGCTGAAGCATCTATTTCAAATTTTGTTTCTCCTTGAGAGATGCAACCTACTGGACATTCAGCAGCACAAGCTCCACAAGAAATACATTTATCAGTAATTTTATATGCCATTATATTCACCTCCTAATTAAATTTATTTGATTTTATTTATTAGTCATTTCTTCCAATTTCAAAAGTTCTTCCCATCTATTATCAACCTCTTTTTGGAATTCTTCAATCATCCATTCATTTCCAGGTTTAAACATATGTTTAAATCTCTTTTGAGGTCTCAAGAACTCTTCTATTGGAAGTTTTTTAGCTGGTTTATAATTTATTTTATATTTTCCATCAATTACTTCATATAAAGGCCAGTAACAAGTTTCAACAGCTAATTTATTTATTTTCATTAAATCAGGTGTTGAGTAACCCCAACCTCTAGGACATGGGCTCATTACATTTAAGAAACATGGACCTTCTGTATAAATTGCTTTTTCAGCTTTTTCATATAAATCTTTCATATTATTTACAGCTATTGTTTGAGCAACATATGGTAAATGATGACCAACCATAATTTGTGTTAAATCTTTTCTTGATTGCATTTTTCCAGGAAGTACTTTACCAGCAGGAGAAGTTGTTGTATCAGCAAATTTGGGTGTTGCTGATGAACGTTGAATTCCTGTGTTCATATATGCTCCATTATCATAACATACATATACCATGTCATGACCTCTTTCCATTGCACCAGATAATGATTGTAAACCTATATCATAAGTTCCGCCATCTCCACCAAAGGCAATGAATTTTGTGTGTTCATCTTCAGGTAATTTTCCTTGTTTTTTAAGTGATTTATATGCAGCTTCTACACCTGAAAGAGTAGCACCAGCACATTCAAAAGCAGTATGAATAAATGAATCTGTCCAAGCTGTATATGGATAAATAAATGTTGATACTTCCATACAACCTGTTGCACAAGATATAACTGCATGGTCTTCTTCTTTTAAAGCTCTTAAAATATGTCTTGCAACAACTGGAGCTCCACATCCTGCACACATTCTATGTCCTTCTGTAAATCTAGAAGGCTTATTTGCAACTATTTCTTTTAAATTATATGCCATAATTATTTTGCCCCCCTTTCGCTTCGCTCATCGTTATCCAAAATTTTTTCAAAATTTTGTCTATCAAATCTTAATCCTAAATATCTATAAGGATTTTCTACTTTACCATTTTTAGCAATTTCAATTAAATCTGTATAAACTGATTCAATATCATTTGCGGTAGTATCTCTACCACCAATTCCATAAACATAATTGCACATTGGAACATGAGAATTATTAACATACATACTAGATGAAACATCTTCAAATAAAGCTCCACCGATAGCATTTAGAGAATCTGATTTATCTAAAACAGCTATAGCTTTTAAATGAGACAAAGCTTTTGCAACTTCTTCACCAGGGAATGGTCTATAAACTCTTATTTTTAAAAGGCCAGCTTTAATTCCTTTAGCTCTTAAATTATCAACAACATATTTTGTTGTTCCAGCTGTAGAATTCATACAAACTATTGCAATTTCTGCATCATCTAATTTATATTCTTCAAATAATCCATAATGTCTTCCAGTCCAAGCTTCAAATTCTTTTGAAACATCTAAAATAACTTTTTTTGCATTTTTTAAAGCTTCAGCTTGTTGAGCTTTATGTTCAAATAAATAAGCTTGTAAATCAAGTGGACCAACAGCAATTGGTTCTTGTTTATTTAATAAATAATGTTCTGGGTGATATTCACCAACAAATTTTTTAACTTCTGAATCTTCTTCAAGTTCAATATTTTCAATAGAATGTGATGTTATAAAACCATCTTGACAAACCATTATAGGTAATTGAACATCTTTATTTTCAGCAATTCTATTTGCCATTAATGTATTATCATAAGCCTCTTGGTTATTTTCAGAGAAAAGCATAACCCAACCAGCATCTCTAACACCCATTGCATCTGAATGGTCATTATGAATATTAAGAGGTCCAGAAACAGCTCTGTTTACTAAGTTTAAAACTATAGGCAATCTTAAACTTGAAGCAATATAAATCATTTCCCACATTAAAGATAAACCATTTGCTGATGTAGCAGTCATTGCTCTTGCACCAGCAGCTTGAGCACCAATACAAGCACTCATAGCACTATGTTCACTCTCAACTGCAACAAATTCTGTATCAACAGAACCATTTGCAACAAAAGTTGAAAAATATTGAGGAATTTCTGTAGATGGTGTAATAGGGAATGCTGCAACAACATCTGGATTTATTTGTTTCATAGCAGTAGCAACAGCTTCATTTCCACTAAGTCTTTCACGAATACTCATTATTCAACACCCTCCTCTTTCATTTCTATTGCTTTAAATGGGCATACTTGAGCACATACTCCACAACCCTTGCAATAATCAAAATCAAAATCTGTTCTATTTAAAGAATCTTTACAAACAGGAATTGCATTTTCTGGGCAAACAGGAAAACATAAACCACATTGTTTACATTTTTCTTCAATCCATACTGGTCTAGAACTTCTCCAGTCACCAGTTTTAAAATGTTTTGCATTTCCTGCTTCATAAATATTTCCACCTATTGTTAAATCTTCCATAGGTGTTGTTTTATTTATATCAGCCATAATATAACTTCCTTTCTAAATTTTCTTAACTTCTTTTAAAGCAATTTCCAAAGCTTTCATATTACCATCAATGACTTCAGGTTTTTTGGCAAATTTATGTTTGAATGAACCTTTCATATCTTCAAGAAAAGCTTCATCTGTCATAATACCACTAACCTTTACAATGGCAGCAAGCATTGGTGTATTTGGAAAATATCTTCCTAGAGCTTCTTCAGAAATTTTTCTTGCATCTATTGTATAAATACTTCCATTATATCCATTTAAAGCTTTTTTTAGATATTCTGGAGATTTTGTTGTATTAATAACTATTGCACCTGTTTCTTTTAAACCAGCTGTAACTGGGACACTCTCTAAAAGTGTATCATCAACTACTACAACATAATCAGGTTCATAAATATTACTATGAACAGTAATTGGATTATCACTAATTCTGTTATAAGCAGTAATTGGTGCACCCATTCTTTCTGGACCATATTCAGGAAATCCTTGAATATATTTTCCTGTATTAAATGCGGCATCAGCAAGTAATAAAGAAGCTGTTTTTGCTCCTTGACCGCCTCTACCATGCCATCTAATTTCTATTAAATTATCCATTAAAATAGCCTCCTCTTATAAATGCTTTTAAGCAAATTTTTATGTATCTAGTATATGCCAAATAGTGCGGAATGTCAAGCCATTTTTTGTTCGGAGCGGTCGGAAATAGTAGATGTTATGAAATGTTTTTATTGTCATTATCAATGCTTATTAATTCAGTTAAATTACAATCTAAATACTTACATAATTCTTCTAAATATTTGAAGGAAATAGAAGTTGTTTCTCCATTAATTATTCTATTAAGATTTCGATTTGTTATATTCATATTTTGACAAAGCCAATATTTTGATTTTTTCTTCTTTTTTAGTAATTTTTCTATATTAAAATTCAACATAAAATTCACCTCAAAAGAATTTTATTATAAATAAAATATATAGATAAGCTATTTACAAGTAGGCTATTTATATGTATAATAAACGTATAAAATTTATTATTTTAAGTATGAGAAATTTATATTTGAAAATAATTATACATAGGAGGAATTATATGGAAAACAAAAGTAAAGTTAGAGAACATGGAATTACATTAGTAGCATTGGTGATTACAATAATTATTTTATTAATTTTAGCAGGAGTAGCAATAACTGCATTAACACAAACAGGGTTATTTGAAAAAGCAAGGCAAGCAAAAAATGCTATGGAAAATGCACAAAATACAGAAAATATTACTTTAGCTGAATATAGTGATAAAATAGAGTCAATAATATCAACGAGTAATAGAGAAAATAACAATAAACAATATAGTTTAGACGAACAAGAAATAGGAACTTGGGTAGATGGTAAAAAAATTTATAGAAAGGTATTTCATTATAACTCATCGTTTTATATAAATGAAAATAAATGGATAGATAGTGGAATAAAAATTTTTGAACTCAAAATTTGTCGAACGATTTATGTTGAAATTAAATAAAAAATATGATAATATAAGACCATACACTATTTGCCAATGTATAGTCTTATAAATTTTAAATCAAAACAACTTAGAAAATACAAAAATAAATCTAAAAAAATCCCACAAATATCATAGAAAATAGGAAAAAGGAGGTTAATACAAAAAAGTAAACAAAAGAATTATAAAAAATACAAATTTACTACAGAAAAAACATTGACAAATAAATAAAATGCAATTATAATAAAGGAGATGAATCAATATAGAAATTTTTACATATGGAGACTATCTGAAATATAAAGATATTTTTAAAAATACAAAAATATCACAATTATCAGATCAAAAAGAAAACTATAATATAACAAGTAAACATGACAAAATATTTAGAACAATATTAGACAAAAAAGAAGAAGCGATAATACTAATAAATCAAGCAATAAAAACAAAATTAAAAGCAGAAGAAATAGAAAAATATACAAGTAGCTTTGTAAGCAAAATATTCCAGAATAGAGAAGCAGACATAGTGTATAAATATAAAAATAAAAACATATTTTTATTAATAGAACATCAAACAAAAATAGACTATTCAATGCCATACCGAATATTAGAATACGAAATAGAAATAATGAAAAGTGCAATAGATATAAGAAAAGTAAAAAATAAAGAATATAAATTACCATTGGTTATACCAATAGTTTTATACACAGGCAAGAAAAAATGGAATGCCAAAAGATATCTAGAGGAAAGCCAAGAAACATTAGATAGTGTAGAAATAAAAGCAGGAAACTACAATTTAGTAGATATCAATGATTTTACGAAAGAAGAATTATTACAAGAAAAAACACTAATCTCAAAAATGATGTTGCTAGAAAAGAGTGAAAGCACAGAAGAATCAATAGAAATGCTAGAAAAAATAATACCAAATACAAATAAAGAAGAAAAAGAACTATTAAAACGAGTAATATCAATACTATTTGGAGAAAAAATAGGAGAAGAAAAAAAAAGAATTAATAGAAAAAATAGATGGAGGTGAAGGAAAAATGTTAGCCTTAGTAGATATGATAAGAAATGAGAATAAAATGTATATAAATATGGGAAAAAAAGAAGGGTTTAAAGAAGGAAAAAAACAAACATACTTGGAAATAGCTAAAAATCTTTTAAAATTAAAAATGCCAATATCACAAATAAGTGAAATCACAAAATTACCAAAAGAAGAAATAGAAAAACTAAAATAACAAAATTCAACAAAAAGTAGCAAGTCAATCTTGCTATTTTTTAATTCATATAGTAAAATATACAAGAAAAAAGCAATAAAAACAAAAAAGGTAGGGAAAAAAAGGGTGTCTCCATTTCCCTCTGAAAGGTGATAAAAAATGTATTTAAAAAGGTTGGAATTACAAGGGTTTAAATCCTTTGCAGATAAAACAATATTAGAACTAAGACCAGGAATAACAACTGTAATTGGACCAAATGGTTCAGGAAAAAGTAATATTTCTGATGCAATTAGATGGGTTCTTGGAGAACAAAGTATGAAGTCTCTAAGAGGTACAAAGTCTTTAGACATAATATTTGCAGGAACTCAAAATAGAAAATCTCTAGGTTTTGCTGAAGCATCTCTAGTATTTGACAATTCAGATGGAGCATTACCAATAGAATTCACAGAAGTAACAGTGACAAGAAAAATCTATAGAAGTGGTGAAACAGGTTACTATATAAATAAAACACCTTGTAGACTAAAAGATGTACTAGAATTATTTATGGACACTGGTATTGGAAAAGATGGATATTCAATAATAGGACAAGGAAAAATTGATGAGATATTAAGCAATAAATCTGAAGATAGAAGACATATATTTGAAGAAGCAGCTGGAATTGTAAAATATAGAAGTAGAAAAGAAGAAGCAGAAAAAAAATTAGAGCATACAAAATTAAATCTTCTAAGAATAAATGATATAATTTCAGAAATTGAAGGTAATTTAGGACCATTACAAACACAATCAGAAAAAGCAAAAAAATATTTAAATTTACGTGAAGAATTAAAGAATATAGAAGTAGGGTTATTTGTATATAATATAGAAAAATATAAAGAAAATTTACAACAAATAGTACAAGATATTGATGTAATGCAATCACAATGTAATGATGAAGAAGGAAAATTAGAAAGAGTAAAAATTCTAAAAGAAGAATTAAAATCAAGCATTGATGAAATTACAGAACAAATTGAAAATATGTCAAATTTAGGATTTGAAAGCCAAAAGGAAATTGAACAACTAAATTCAGACATAAATGTAGCAAAAACTAGAATAACAAATAATAACGAAAACAGTGTTAGATTTACGGATGAAATACAAGAACAAAATGAAAAAATACAAGAATTAAAACAAGAATTAGAACAAAAAGAAGCTAAAAAAGATAATTTAAAACAAAATAAAGAAAAATTCGAAAAAGAATTAAACGAAAAACAAGAAGAACTTGCGAAAATAACAGAAAAATTATCAGCAAAAGAACTAGAAATAGAAGGCTATAAACAAACAGTAGAACAAAATACTGATAAAAAATATGAATTACAATCAGAAATAAATGCACAAGAAATAAACTTCCAAAACTATGAAAAAAGACAAAATCAAATAAAACAAGAAATTCAAACAACAATATCAGAATTAGACAATACAAGAATGAATAAAGAAGAAATTTCTAAGGGATTTTATGAAAGCGAAAATAAGAAAAATAAAGCACAAAAATCTTTAGAAGAAGTAGCAAAACAAAAACAAGAAGCAAATCAAAAAATAAAATCATTTGAAAGTAATATAAATATTTTATCAAGTGATATGAGAATTAAAGAATCAAGATTAAAATTCTTAATTGAAACTGAAAAAGAAAAAGAAGGTTACATTAAAAGTGTAAAATCTCTATTAAAAGACTGTGAGAACATAAAAGACTTAGGAAAAGGTATGCATGGAGTTTTAGCAAATATTATAGAAGTTCCAGATGAGTTAGAAACAGCAATAGAAATGTGCTTAGGAGCAAGCTTACAAAACATTGTAACAGATACAGAAGAAGATGCAAAAAAACTCGTAGAACATTTGAGAAAAAACAATTTAGGAAGAGCATCATTCTTACCAATAGCTTCTGTTAAAGGAAAAAAATTAGAAAAGCTAAAAGGAAATGAAAGTGGAGTAATTGGAATTGCATCTGATTTAGTAAAATTCAATAAAAAGTATGAACAAATTATATTAAACTTACTAGGAAGAACAGTTATTGTAGATAATATGAACACAGCAATAAAAGTTGCAAAACAAAATGGTTATACATTTAGAATAGTAACAAAAGATGGAGATTTAATAAATCCATCAGGAGCAATAACAGGTGGTTCAGTAGCAAAGAAAACTGTTAATATTCTAGGTAGAGGAAAAGAAATTGAAAAGCTAGAAAAAGAAATTAAAAATATAAAAGCAAAAATTCAAAAACTAGAAGAAGAAAAAGAAGAATACGAACAATCAATTGAAGGAATTTTAGAATTATCAGCAAATTTAGAAAAAGAATTACAAGAAATAGATATTACATATGCTACAGAAAAACAAAAAATGATATCAATTGATGAAAATATTCAAAAATTACAAAACAGATTAAACAAATTAAAAGAAGAACAAAAAAATCTTGAAACTCTAAAACAAGAATCAATTGAACAAAAAGAAAAAATTCAAGAAGAAACACAAAAAATAACAAATCAAAATGAAGAACTTTCTAAATTGATTTCAGAATTTGCAGAACTTAATAAAGATGATCAAAAATATATAGATGATTTAAATTTCGATATTACAAATTTAAAAATTTCAGTATCATCATTTGATGAAAGTGAATCATCAATACAAGAAATTCAAGAAAGAATAAACCAAGAATTGAATAATGCAAAAGCAAGTATTGAAAACAAAAATAATCAAATAGAACAAATAAAAGTAGATAATGAAAATTTAGAAAAATCAATACAAGAAACATTAAACAAAATAGAAGAAATAAAGCAAAAAGTAAACAATAGCAGTTCAGAAATTGAGAAAATGAAGCAAGAAAGAGCACAAAAGAGTGAAAAATTATCTAAACAAGAAGATGAAATTACATCTAAATTTAAAATAATTGAAGATTTAAAATCTCAACTAGTAAAATTAGATGTTAAAAAGACAAAAGTCGAAGAAGATATTAATACAATAATAAACAAAATGTGGGAAGAATATGAACTTACACCAAACAATGTCGAGGGTTATGCAAAACCTGAAAATGTTGCTTTAACTCAAAAAAGAGTAAACAATATAAGAACAGAAATAAGAGACTTAGGAAGTGTTAATGTTGATTCAATAGAAGAATACAAAAATCTAAAAGATAGATATGACTTTATGAGTGAACAAAGATTAGATTTAGAAAACACAATGAGCAAATTAAGAAAAGTAATAACAGATATGACACAAATAATGAAAGAACAATTTAGAGAAAAATTCAAAATTATAAATAAAAATTTTGGAGAAGTATTTGCAGAATTATTTGGTGGTGGAAAAGCATCTCTAAACCTAGAAGATGAAGAAAATATCTTAGAATGTGGAATTGAAATAACAGTACAACCACCAGGAAAAAAATTACAAAATATGATGTTACTATCAGGAGGAGAAAAAGCATTTACAGCAATAGCATTATTATTTGCAATATTAAAAATAAATCCAGCACCATTCTGTGTTCTAGATGAAATAGAAGCAGCACTAGATGATGTAAATGTATTTAGATATGCAGATTATTTGAAAAAATTTACAGAGCATACACAATTTTTAGTTATAACACATAGAAAAGGAACAATGGAAGCAGCAGACACTGTTTATGGTGTTACAATGGAAGAGAGTGGTATTTCTAAATTATTATCAATGAAATTGAATAAATAATAAATTAAAGAGGCAGGAAAAATTCCTACCTCTTTTTAAACATATTTAATATTTATTACAAAAATATTTTAACAATCCCAATCCCAATCAACAAAATCCCAGAAATAACAGACCAAATATTTTCAGGCAACTTATATAAATTATTAATATTTTCCCCCAGCCAAATTCCAGAACATATAAAAAACAATTGAAGAATACTCACAAAAATAGGAAAAAATACTAAATTAATACTACCAATACTTCCACCAATTCCAATTCCAAAACTATCTAAAGAAAGAGCAATAGCCAAAAACAAAGCTTCCTTAGGCTCAATGGTTTTAGAATGATTAAAATCAGAAGAAATAGGATTATTAAAAATATTAAAATCATTTCTTTTAGTTCGTAAAGCTTCATAAATAATATAAACACCCATAAAAATTAAAATCCCACTACCAATTATAATAGTAAAAAAATCAGATAATACATTACTCAATAAATTTCCTAAAAATAAAGCAAAATACGTAATAGAAATAGATATAATAAAAAGAATAAATTTACTAAAAAAAGAAATTTTCATATTTTTAATTCCATATGTAATACCAATTCCAAGCGAATCTATACTACTAGAAACAGCGAATATAAACGAATTTAATAACATAAAAACACCTCTTACAACATAATATGACAAAAAATAAAAATAGTTTCTTAGTAATAAAAAAGTACAAGCCACATATAATTTAATAATTCAAAATACAAAGGAGTGAATTGTATGTGGCAAACATTAGAAAAAAATGATGTTATAAGAAGATTAAATACAAAAGAAAGAGAGGGATTAACAGAAGAGGAAGTAAAAATTAGACAAGCAAAATATGGAAAAAATAAGCTAAAAGATAAGAAAAAAGAAAGTATAATAATTAAATTTATAAAACAATTTAATGACTTTATGATAATAACATTAATAATTGCTTCAATAATATCAGCGGTAATATCAAAAATGCAAGGAGAAAATGACTATGTTGACTCAATAATAATAATAGGAATTGTAATATTTAATGCATTAATGGGAGTAATACAAGAAGCAAAAGCAGAAAAATCAATTGAAGCACTAAAACAAATGACACCACAAATCACAAAAGTAATCAGAAATGGAAAAACAACTGAAATAAATGCAGAGGATTTAGTAAAAGGTGATATAGTAATTTTAGAAACAGGAAATTTTATTCCGGCAGATTGTAGAATAATAGAAAGTCATAATTTAAAAATTGAAGAATCTTCTTTAACAGGAGAGGCAGAGCCAAGTCTAAAAGAAGCAAATATCATATGTAAAAAAGACATTCCATTAGGTGATATGAAAAATATGGCATTTATGGCAAGCACAGTAGTTAATGGAACAGGAAAAGCAATTGTAACAGAAACTGGAATGGAAACAAAGGTAGGACAAATTGCAAATATGATAATAGAAGATGAAGCACCAGAAACACCACTTCAAAAAAAATTAGGAGAAGTAGGAAAAATATTAGGAATAGCATGTTTAGCAATTTGCATAATAATTTTTATAATAGGACTCATTAAAAAAATAGAACCCATAGAAATGTTTATGACAGCAGTAGGACTTGCAGTTGCAGCAATACCAGAGGGATTACCAGCAATTGTAACAATTATGCTTTCAATAGGAGTTACTAAAATGGCAAAAAGAAATAGCATAATAAGAAAATTACCAGCTGTCGAGACTTTAGGAAGTAGTAATGTAATTTGTTCAGACAAAACAGGAACATTAACACAAAATAAAATGAAAGTAGTGGAAGTAAAATCAAAAAATCCTAAATTTATTATAACAATGGCTACTTTATGCACAGATTGTGAGATAACTGTGGAAAATAATCAAGAAAAAGTAATAGGAGAACCTACAGAAAAGGCAATTGTAGAAGAAGGCTTACATATAGGATGTAATAAAAAAGAAACAGAAAAAATTTTTCAAAGAATAAATGAAATTCCATTTGATTCTAACAGAAAAATGATGACAACAATACATAGAATTGGTAGCAAATATCGTATAATTTGTAAAGGTGCACCAGATGTGTTATTAGACAAATGCACAAAAGAAGTATTAGAAATAGGAGATAGCCAAGATATAAAAGTAAAAACTTTAGATAAATTAAAAATAAAAAATGAAAATGAACAAATGGCACATAAAGCCTTAAGAGTTATTGCAGTAGCTTTCAAAGATGTAACAGAATTACCAAGCAAAATAGATAGTAGTACAATTGAAAACAACTTAACTTTTGTAGGACTAATTGGTATGATAGACCCTCCAAGAGAAGGGGTAAAAGAAGCAGTAAAAACATGTAAAACTGCAGGAATAAAAACAGTAATGATAACAGGAGACCATTTAGAAACAGCAAAAGCAATAGCAAAAGATTTAGGAATTTTAAACAATGGAGAAAAGGCAATAACAGGACAAGAATTAGACAAAATGACACAAGAACAACTAGAAAAAAATATTAAAGAATATTCAGTTTTTGCAAGGGTAACCCCAGAACATAAAGTAAGAATTGTAAAGGCTTGGCAAAGAAATGGTGCAGTAGTTGCTATGACAGGAGATGGAGTAAATGATAGTCCAGCTCTAAAAAATGCAAATATAGGAATAGCAATGGGAAAAAATGGTACAGATGTAGCTAAAAATGCAGCGGATATAATACTTACAGATGATAATTTTGTAACAATAGTAGAAGCGGTAAAACAAGGTAGAAATATATATGACAACATAAAAAAAGCAGTACATTTCTTATTATCAACAAACATAGGAGAAATAGTAACAATATTTGTAGGACTTATATTAGGGTTAAAATCACCATTACTTGCAATTCAATTATTATGGATAAACTTAGTAACAGACTCATTACCAGCGATTGCATTAGGACTTGAAAAACCAGAAAAAGATATAATGCAAAGAAAACCTATAGATAGCAAAAAAGGAATATTTGCAAATGGACTATGGAATAAAATCATATTAGAAGGAACAATGATAGGAGTTCTTACACTAGTTGCATTTAGTATTGGTAATAAATACTATACACTAGAAGTAGCAAGAACAATGGCATTTTTATCAATAGGATTTTTAGAATTAATACATAGTATAAATGTAAAAAATGAAAAATCAATTTTTGAGACAGGACTTTTTGAAAACAAATATCTAGTTGGAAGTTTTGTTTTAGGAATATTCGTTCAAGCAATAGTAGTTGTAGTACCAGCATTTGCAAAAGTATTTGAAGTAGTACCATTAAGCCTTATACAATGGATTATCACAATAGCAATTTCTATTTTACCAATACCAGTCATAGAATTACAGAAAAAAATAGATTCAAAAAATGAAATTAACCAAAACAAAAGATATTTTCGTTATCAAAAAGAAAATTTCCAAAATTAGTTGCAAAATACCAAAAAATATGATAAAATAGCTATGCTTTAAAAGTAGCATAGCTATTTTTAAATCTCTACTTAACGAAAAGTTAGGTTATAAAATCCATAGGGAGGTGAAAATAATGAATAAATACGAAAGTATTATCATTGTTAATCCAAATGTTGACGAAGCTGGTTTAAAAGCTTTAGAAGAAAAGTTCACAGGATTAATCAATGAAAACGGAAAAGTAGAATCTGTTGAAAACATGGGTAAAAAGAAATTAGCTTATGAAATCAAAAAATTCAAAGAAGCAACATATATGTTATTTAACTTTGAAGCAAATCCAGATTCAATATCAGAACTTGAAAGAGTTTACAGAATTACAGATGATATAATCAAATTTATCGTTGTAAGAAAAGAAGCTTAGGCTTAAAAATATAAATGTGGGACCTAAATTAAAGTAGTAAATCTAAAAAGATTTACCAGTGAAAGGAAGATAAAAAATGAACAAAGTAATATTAATGGGAAGACTTACAAGAGACCCAGAAGTAAGATACACACAAACAAATAATACACTAGTTGCTTCTTTTAGCTTAGCAGTAAACAGAAGATTTGTAAGACAAGGAGAAGAAAGACAAGCTGACTTTGTAAACATAGTAGCATGGAGCAAATTAGGAGAATTTTGTAGCAAATACTTTAAGAAAGGTCAACAAGTAGGAATAATAGGTAGATTACAAACAAGAACTTGGGATGATGACCAAGGTGTTAAACACTATGTAACAGAGGTAGTTGCTGAAGAAGCATACTTTGCAGATAGTAGAAGAGAAGGAGATGCTGGAGCCGGAGCATTTGAAAGTACATTTGGTAACACAATGCCAGGAAGTATGGGTTCAGACTTTGAAACATCTTCAGCTGATGATTTACCATTTTAATTATTAAGGCAAGGGGGGAAAATTAAAATGTCTGATAAAAAACAAAATAAAAGAAATAATAAAAATTATGATGAAGATTATAACCCAAAATTCAGAAAACAAAGAAAAAAAGTTTGCGTAATGTGTAGTGATAAAAATTTTGAATTAGACTACAAAAATGCAGATCAATTAAAGAAATTTGTTAATGATAAAGGAAAAATCTTACCAAGAAGAACAACAGGATGTTGTGCAAAACATCAAAGAGATATTACTACAGCAGTTAAAAGAGCAAGACATATTGCTATTTTACCATATGCTCAACAATAGTAATAATATATAATATAAAAAGAACTGAGACTTTAAATTTTAAAGTTTCAGTTCTTTTTGTAATGGAATTTCTTACGCTAAATCAAAAGTTTCAAAATTTGATTTTAAAACTTTATTTAATTCAAGGTTATTAGTCTGGAAAACAGACATTTTAATTGTTTGGCCATGTATTGAATCTTTAGGATCTTCAATTTCAAACGACGTAGGACAATTAATTGCATTAGCAAAGTTGAATTTGCTAATATCTTTTTTTAAGTTATTGTCTATTTCATCTGTAATACTAGCACTCAAACTGGTTGAATAGTAGCTATTTCTACACCGATAGATTTTCAACATCAAAATATTTCTATTCTTTGATGGATTATCATTTTTAATGCAGATTTCTGCTCTTCCTCCTTCTTCAATAATTCCATTAAAAGCTTCAATAAGAAGCTTTGACTCATTATATGGTTTGCGAAGATGAAACTCCAGTTGTAAAATAGGCTTTTCCATATAATTTACCTCCTAAGTAATTTGTATAACAAATAAATTATACTACAATTTACATAAAAAATCAAATAACCCATCTAAACGTTTGATTTTTCCATAAAAATATAGTAAAATATATATATTGAAAAAGAGAAAAGAAGGTAAAAAAATGAACGAAGAATTAAAAAAATTAACAAAACAAGTAGAAGAAGAAATAAAACCACAATTTAAAGAAATAGATGAAATATGTGAAAAAAACAGTCTAAAAGTAATAACAGCATTTCAAGAAAGCAATTTACAAGAAATGCACTTAAACTCATCAACAGGTTATGGAATAGACGAACCAGGAAGAAACAAAATAGAAGAAATATATGCAAAAGTATTCAAAAGTGAAGATGCACTAGTAAGAGCACAATTTATATCAGGAACTCATGCTCTAGCAATAACACTATCAGCATTATTACGTCCAAATGACACAATGATAAGTATAACAGGAGCACCATATGATACCCTACAAACAGTAATAGGATGTGGAGAAACATCAAGCCCAAGCTCATTAAAAGCATATGGAGTAAACTATGAACAAATAGAACTAATAGAAAATGATTTTGATATAAAAACAATACAAGAAAGACTAAAACAACAAGATGTAAAATTAATAGAAATACAAAGATCTAGAGGTTATTCAACAAGAAACAGTCTAACAATAGAAAAAATAGAAAAAGCTATAAAAGCAATAAGAGAAGTAAACAAACAAGTAATAATAATGGTAGACAACTGTTATGGAGAATTTGTACAAGAAAAAGAACCAATAGAAATCGGAGCAGATATAGCAGTAGGTTCATTAATGAAAAACTTAGGAGCAGGTATTGCAACATCAGGAGCATATATAGTAGGAAAAAAAGACTTAATAGAATTATGTGCAGAAAGATTAACAGCACCAGGAATAGGAAAAGAAATAGGACCATCATTAGGACAAAATACAGCTTTAATAAAAGGACTATTCTTTGCCCCACAAGTAGTAGCAAACAGTGTAAAAACAGCAGTATTTGCAAGTAGAATATTAGAAAAATTAGGTTATGATGTAGAACCAAAATACAATGAAAAAAGAGCAGATATAGTACAAACAATAAAACTAGGATCAGAAGAAAATTTAGTAAAATTCTGTCAAGGAATCCAAAAAGGTTCACCTATAGACTCTTGTGTTATTCCAGAACCAAGTGAAATGGGTGGTTATGAAGATAAAGTAATAATGGCAGCAGGAACATTCACAGAAGGTTCAACGATTGAACTAAGTTGTGATGGACCAATAAGAAAACCATATATTGCATATATGCAAGGTGGATTAACATATGACTACGGTAAATATGGAATATTAAAAGCTATAGAAGAAATGCAAAAATAAAAGTTAGGAGAAAAAATGAAAGTTATAGTAATTGGTGGCGGACCAGCAGGAATGATGTCTGCAATATCATCAGCTGAAAACGGAAATGATGTAACAATAATAGAAAAAATGCAATCACTAGGTAGAAAACTTTTAATAACAGGAAAAGGAAGATGTAATATAACATCTTCTTTAGAGATGGATGAATTTATAAAAAATATTCCGGGAAATGGAATGTTCTTATACAGTGCTTTTAAAAATTACACAAATCAAGATATAATAAAACTATTAAAAGAAGAAGGATTAGAAGTAAAAGAAGAAAGAGGAAATAGAATTTTCCCAGTTACAGATAAATCCTTAGATGTTTTAAAATGCTTTGAGAAAAAGTTGAAAAGTTTAAATGTTAATATAATATTAAACACTAAAGTAAAAGAAATTTTAGTTGAAGACAATATTGTAAAAGGAGTAAAAACAGAAAAAGAAATCATAAACGCTGATAAAGTTATTTTAGCAACAGGAGGAAAAAGTTACCCACTAACAGGTTCAACTGGAGATGGATATGTAATGGCACAAAAATTAGGACATACAATAACAAAAATAAATCCATCATTAGTTCCTTTAGAAACTTTTGATAAAGAAACTTGCAAAAATTTACAAGGATTATCTTTAAAAAATGTTCAAATAGAATTAATTGATAAAAATAAAAACAAAGTTATATATGAAGATTTTGGAGAAATGTTATTTACTCATTTTGGAGTATCTGGTCCAACAATATTAAGTAGTTCAGCACATTTAGTAAGATACAAAAATATTCAACAACTATTTAATGAAAATAAAATTTCATTAAAAATAGATTTCAAACCAGCACTTTCTGAGGAAAAACTAAATGATAGAATATTAAGAGACTTTAATGAAGAAAAAAACAAAATGTTTAGAAACAGTTTAGACAAATTACTACCACAAAAATTAATTCCAATAATAATAAAAATAAGTGGAATAGATCCAAACAAAAAAGTAAATGAAATAACAAAAATAGAAAGAAAAAATTTAGTAAAATTATTAAAAAATTTCGAAATTACAATTAAAGGATTTAGAACTATTGATGAGGCAATTATCACAAGTGGTGGAATAAAAATAAAAGAAATAAATCCAAAAACAATGGAATCAAAAATTATAGAGGGATTATATTTTGCTGGTGAAATTATAGATGTTGATGCATATACAGGAGGATTTAATTTACAAATTGCATATTCTACAGGTTATACTGCAGGAAAAACAAATTAAAAAAATTGAAAAGGTTTAAATAAATGGAAAATTTTTTAACAATAAATGAAAATATAGAAAGTGAAATAACAGTAAAAAAGTCAAAATTTATATGCAATCTAATAAAAATTGAAACACAAGAAGAAGCTGAAGATCAAATTAAAAAGATAAAGAAAAAATACCATGATGCCAGACATAATTGTGTTGCATATAGAGTACAAGAAAATGACACAATAGTAGAAAAAGCAAGTGATGATGGTGAACCATCTGGAACAGCAGGTGGACCAATGCTAAATATACTTCAGAAAAATAACTTATGCAATGTATTAGTAGTTGTTACAAGATATTTTGGAGGAATTTTATTAGGGACTGGCGGACTAGTAAGAGCTTATTCAGATTCAATGCAAAACGCTTTAGAACTAACAGAGAAAGTAGAAAAATGCACAGGAATAGAATTTGAAGCAGAACTAGAATATAATAATTTAGAAACATTTAAATATTATTGTAGAAAAAACAATATAAATATTGTCAATATACAATATGAAAACACAATAATTTGTAAAATTCAGTTAGAAGAAAATACAAAATCAAAATTGATAAACGATTTTGAAACAAAAAATATAAATTTAACGAATTTAAGATTTTTATCTAAAAAAATTATAAATAAATGTAAAGTAAAATAATGTTTTTATAAATAATTGGAAAAAATTTCCAGAAAAATATTGAAAATTAGAAATACCAATATTATAATCTCCATAGTTAAAAATTTAAAGTATATTTTGGAGGGGAAATTTATGAAAGAAAAAACTACTGTGTTAATCGCAGATGACAATCAAGAATTTAGCAGAACATTAGCTTCATACATACAGGAGCAACCAGATTTAGAAGTGATAGGAATAGCCAAAGATGGTGAAGAAGCAATAGATATGATAACAAATATAGAACCAGATATAGCATTATTAGATGTAATAATGCCACATTTAGATGGAATAGGTGTGTTAGAAAAAATAAATATGATAAAAACTGATAAAAAGCCTATATGCATTATGCTTTCAGCGGTAGGACAAGATAAAATTACTCAAAAAGCAATAATGTTAGGTGCAGAATATTATGTTGTAAAGCCATTTGACATTGAATTATTAATAAAAAGAATAAAGGAATTAAAAAACTTTAAACCAACACAAAATCAAAACTCATTTATAGATAGAGAAGTAAGAACTCAATATGTTGAAATACCACAAAATGGAGAAAACAACATAGAAGCTTTAGTTACAAATATAATTCATGAAGTAGGAGTACCAGCACACATAAAAGGTTATCAATATCTAAGAGAAGCAATTATTATGGTAGTTAATGATATAGATGTTATAAATCAAATTACAAAAAGTTTGTACCCAAAAATAGCAGCAAAATTTAACACAACTCCAAGTCGTGTAGAACGTGCAATACGTCATGCTATAGAAGTTGCATGGGGTAGAGGTGACCAAAAGACAGTTGAGAAAATATTTGGTTATACAATTTCAGCAGCTAAAGGAAAGCCAACTAACAGCGAATTTATCGCAATGATTGCTGATAAATTACGCTTAGAACTAAAGAGTGCATAAAAATTACGCACAATTTTAGAGTATCAACAATTACACAAATAGAAAAATATTTTCATCTTTTTTATTTATTGGATATGATTAAATATATAAAACAAAATAATTGTAAAATTTTACTCTGTTTGGTTGAATAATATATAAAAATATTGTAATATAATAGCAACCTTTTCGAAGTCAGGAAGGCAAGTCTTTTACTAAAGGGCGGAAAGGGGGCAAATGAGATGACACAACCAGACCTTATTCAAAAGTTAATTGAACAGTTATTAGCAGAAAGAGAAAGAAACATTAGACTTAAATTACAATTAGAAGAACTAAAAAAAGGTAAAGACTAAAAGTGTCATTACATAGTCGAAGTGAGGAAGCTGTTACGAAGTTTCCTTGCTTTTTTTGAGCATAAAAAAAGTATGTGCAGTTACGATACACATACAGCAAACGATATACACAACCAGACCGAAGGTACATTGTTTAATGTACCTATATAATAGCATCTTTTTTTAGTTTTGTCAAATGAAAAATAACAAAAGTTTTCAAGTATAAAATACTTTTTTTGAAACAAAATAATTATAAGAAAGAAGTGATAAAAATGAAAGTATCCTTTATAAAATATGAAAAAGAAAATGATTATCAAATTCCAAAATTATTAGGAATGAACATAGAAGAAATAAAAGAACCAGAAGAAATAGATAACAAAATCCAAGAATTAAAAGAACAAAAATATACCACCATAATAATACCTAATGAATTAGCAAGTTTCTCAGAAAAAATATACAATCAATATAAAAATGACCCAACATTAAATATCATAATAACTCCAACGAAAAATAAATAAATTTATAAAAACAAGCATAAACACTAAAAAAGCACATATAAATTTATAAAGAAAACTATAAGGAGGTAAAAAATGATAGAAACATCAAAGGAAAATTTAAAAATAAATAAACTAATAGCAGAAAAAAAGGAGATTATTTCTGTAGATGGAGATATGATAGTTCCAGATTCTAAGCCAGATATTTTAAACACAATTTGTACAAGTGGGGTTGTATCTGTATATAAAAAAGAAATAAAGGATGAAAAAGTTAGATTAGATGGAAACATTGATACATATATAATGTATATGCCAGATGGAGTAAACGATTCAGTAAGAGGTTTAAATACAAGTTTGGATTTTTCAGAAAATATAAATGTTCCAAATTGTCAAGAAGGAATGAATGCAATTACTGAAATTAAAGTAAAATCAATAGATTGCAAAGTTTTAAATGGAAGAAAAATAGGAATAAAAGCAACATTGGAAATATATCTAAAAATATATTCTAATGAAGATGTTGAAGTTATAAATGAAGTGCAAAATGCAAATAACATACAAATTCTAAAAGAAGATTTAAAAGTCAACTCATTAATTGGTCAAGGAAATACAAAAATTTCAGCTAAAGATAATATATCAATTGATGCAATGGACAATTTAGCAGAAATTTTAAAATGCAATATAAATATGGTAGACAAAGACATAAAAACAAGTTACAACAAAGTATTAACAAAATCAGAAGTAGAGGTTAAAATAATATATTTAACAGAAGACAATCGAATAAATACAATTACTTCAAGAATTCCAGTTGTTGGTTTTATAGATATTCCAAATGTAATGGATGAAAATACTTGTGACATAAATTATGAAATAAAAAATGTTATAATAAAACCAAATTCACAAGAAGAACACTCAATTTGTGTAGAAGTTGAAATAGAAGTTACTTGCAGTGTATATGAGGAAAAGAATTTAAACTTAATTCAAGATATGTATAGTCCTTGTGAAAATATAGAATTTAATAAAAAAGAAGTTTTAGCAATGACAGATAAACAAGAATCTAAATGTACAAAACAAATAAACGAAAAAATTAATTTAAAAGACATACAAAATCAAACTTTAATAGATGTAGATATAGAGCCTACAATTTTAAAAGAAAGTAAAATTAATACGAAAATATTATATGAAGGTGAATTGAATTTAAACTTTATATTTGTAAACTCAGAAATGAAAATAAGCATAAAAGATGCAAAAATACCATTTGAATATACAGTTGAAAATCTTCAAAATGGCGAAAGTTTACAAACCAATAACCAAATTGAAATCAAACAAAAAGACTTTATAATTCAAGATAGTGGAGATGTACAATGTAATATTGATATGGAAACAGATACAAATATGTATAGAACTGCAAATATTAATATTATTGACAGTGTTCAAGAAAATGGTGAAAGAGAGGAACAAGACTATAGTATAGTAATGTATATTGTAAAAAAAGGAGATACGTTATGGAATATAGCAAAAATGTTTGGAAGTACAGTTGATTCCATAGCCAGAGTTAATGGAATAGAAAATCCAGATGAAATAAATATAGGACAAAAATTATTTATACCTAAATTTTCAAGAGTTCCTGTAACAAACTATGAGTAAAATTTATTCAAGACCACGAATACGTTTGCCAAAGTTTTTAATTACAAATGTAGGAAAAGGTAGTAATCCAAATAAACAAAAAAGTCTTAAAATATTATTCATTATAATTATAGCAATAATAACAGTAAAAATTAGTTTAGATGCTGTATTGCCAATATTTGAGGCATTATGCGAAGATAAAGCTAAATCCATAGCAACAATAGTAGCAAATGAACAAGCGACAGTTGTAATGTCAAATTATAAATATGAAGATATGTTCACAATAGAAAAAGATAATAATGGAAATATCACAATGGTAAAATCTAATATAAATGCAATTAATGAAATTATTTCAGAAGTTGCTGTTAAAATTCAAAATGAAATAGACAATAAAGGAAACGAAAATGTTAAAATAGCCTTAGGAAGTTTTACAGGTTTTGCATTATTAGCAGGAAAAGGTCCGTCAGTAAAAATACAAATTTCATCAATAGGAAATGTTCAAACAGACTTGAGGAGTGAATTTACTTCTCAAGGAATTAATCAAACACTACATAGAGTTTATTTACAAGTTGTATGTGAAGTAAGCATTTTAACTCCTTTTGAAAATATAAAAAGTAGTATAACAAATCAGGTTTTATTAGTTGAAAACGTAATTGTCGGAAATACTCCAAATACCTATTACAATTTAGAGGGATTAACTAAAGAAAATACGATAGATATTATAGAATAAAACCAAAATTATAATTTAAAAATAAAGTAAAACAGAATTACAGTACAAAGAAATTTGTATTGTAATTTTGCTATTTATGTTATATTATATAGAAAAGAAAGGGGCATAATATGAAATTTATAGTACAAAGAGTAAATAAATCACAAGTTGAGGTTGAAGAAAAAATAGTTGGAAAAATAGATAAAGGATTTATGGTTTTGATAGGAATAACACATAATGACACAAAAGAAATAGCAGATTTTTTAGTTAGAAAATTAATTAATTTAAGAGTATTTGAAGATGAAAATGGAAAAATGAATTTATCACTAAAAGATGTACAAGGTTCTTTATTATTAATTTCACAATTTACATTATATGCAGATTGTACAAGCGGAAATAGACCTTCATTTACTAATGCTGCTAAGCCGGAGTTTGCAAATGAATTATATGAGTATATAATAGAAGAATGTAAAAAACAAATACCTAATGTTCAAACTGGAATTTTTGGAGCTGATATGCAAGTTAGTTTGGTAAATGATGGACCGGTTACTATTATATTGGAAAAAGAGTGATTATTAGGAAAGTATAGTATATAAGTGAAATTTGATTTTATTTGTGGAAGTGCCTTATCTAAGTAATTTAGATAAGGCTTAATTTTTTTTTGAAAAATAAAAACTCAGAAAATATAAATTTCTGAGTTTTTGTATATTTAAAATATTATCTCTTACTAAATTGTGGAGCTTTTCTAGCTTTTTTAAGACCATATTTCTTTCTTTCTTTCATACGAGGATCTCTTGTTAAGAATCCGTTTGATTTTAAAGCAGGTCTATATTCAATATTTGCTTCATTTAAAGCTCTAGCAATACCATGTCTAATTGCTCCAGCTTGACCTGTAAATCCACCACCTGTTACTGTACAAGTAACATCATATTTATCAACAGTATTTGTAACTGTAAGTGGTTGTCTAACTATAACTTTTAAAGTTTCTAATCCGAAAAATTCATCTAAATCTTTTCCATTAACTGTTATTTTTCCAGATCCTTCTACTAATCTTACTCTAGCGATAGAAGATTTTCTTCTTCCTGTACCATAGTAAACTATTTTTCCTGATTTAGCCATCTTATTTTACCTCCCAAACTTCTGGTTTTTGTGCTTGATTTTCATGTTCTGCTCCAGCATAAACTCTTAATTTCTTTAATTGAGCTCTTCCTAAAGAATTGTGTGGTAACATTCCTTTAACAGCTAATGTCATAGCTTTTTCTGGATTTTTTTCTAACATTACTTTAGCAGAAACTTCTTTCATTCCACCAATGTATCCTGAATGGTGTCTGTAAATTTTTTGATTTAATTTGTTTCCTGTTAATATAACATCTTTTACGTTAAGAATTATAACGTGGTCACCTGTATCAATATTAGGTGTAAATGTTGGTTTGTGTTTTCCTCTTAATAATTTGGCAGCTTCTGTTGCAACTCTACCTAATGGTTTGTTAGCTGCATCAATTATGTACCATTTGCTTTCTATTTCAGCCTTTTTTGGGCTATATGTTGTATTATTCATGGTAATAATTACCCTCCTATTTTAATATTTTATTTTTTATATATATGAAACTTAAATTTAAAACCACCGGGGAGAAGTTTTATATTTAAATCATATTTTAACATAATTGCTTAAATATTTTATTACAAAAAAGCGCGTTTGTCAACGATTTTTGAAAAATTTGTGAAAACTATTGCTAAAATTTTGAATAAAAATTATAATATTAAAAAGAAAACAGTAATATATAATAGTAAAGATATGTCAGATGTCAGAAGGGACGTACTTTTTTGACATAAAATAGAAAAGATGTCAAAAAGTCCGTCCCATTTGACAGGTTAATCTTAAGGGAGGAAGAATGGTTTTTATAAAAAAAGAAAAGGAACAAAAAGAAAAAAGCACTAGAGGAAAAAAAGAAGGATTTATGCAAGGTGTTGTTACACTGATGTTTTCTCAAGTGCTAATAAAAATATTAGGATTAGTATATACTTTATATCTAACAAATAGACCAGGCTTTGGGGACAAGGGAAATGGAATATGTGCTAGTGGTTACCAAATATATGCATTATTATTAACAATTTCATCTATAGGGCTTCCAAGTGCAATATCAAAATTAGTATCAGAAAGAACAGCAGTAGGAGATAACAAAGGTGCAAATAGAATATTTAAAATAGCTTTTGCTACATTTGCAATAATAGGATTAGTAGGAAGCTTATTACTATTCTTTGGAGCAAAAGTAATTGCAAATAATTGGCTACAAATTCCAGAAGCAGAAATGACATTAGTAGCATTATCACCAGCAGTATTTTTTGTTACAATAGCCTCAGTTATGAGAGGATACTTTAATGGAAGACAAAAAATTAGTATTGGAGCCAAATCACAAACATTGGAGCAAGTTTTTAAAACATTATTAACAATTATAGTAGTAGAAATTGTAGCAATATTATCGAATGTATCAACAGAATGGATGGCCGCTGGAGCAAATTTAGCAACAACACTTGCAACATTTTTAGGATTTAGTTATTTATTTTTATATTATAAAAGTGAAAGCAAAGAAATTGCTACTGAAATAAAAAATACAGTGAATTACCAATATGAAAGAGTATCAGAAGTTATTAAAAAAATATTATTTGTATCTATACCAATAACACTAACAGCAATAATGTCATCAATAAATAAAAACGTTGACTCATTTACTGTTGTTAGAAATTTGAAAAAATTCTTACCAGAAGACATAGCAACAGCACAATATGGTATTTTAGGAGGAAAAGTAGATACATTAACAAGTTTACCACTTGCAATTAATGTTGCCTTCGCAACAGCTTTAGTACCTGCAATATCAGCAGCAAAAGCAAAAAAAGATAATAAAACAATAACACAAAAAACGTCATTTTCATTATTAGTTTCAATGTTAATAGGATTACCTTGTACAGTAGGAATGTTTATATTTGCACAACCAATATTAAATTTATTATTTCCAAATGCAAATGATGGAGCTTTAATATTACAAATTAGTTCACTTACTATAATTTTTACAATATTAGATCAAACTATAAATGGAGCGTTGCAAGGTTATGGTAAATTAATGCTGCCAACTGTTTCTTTGGCAATAGGAGTATTTGTTAAGTTTATATTAAACTTAGTTTTAATACCAATTCCAAGCATTGGAGTATATGGAGCTGCAATAGGCTCAGTTGCATGTCACATGGTAGCATTTACTATAGCGATAAATGCTTTGAAAAAAAATATAAAATTAGATTTAACATTTTCAAAATTTGTAATAAAACCAATTTTAGCAACAACAATAATGGGAATATGCTCATATTTCATATATTCAACATTAAGTGGAATAATTGTGGAAAGATTGGCTACAATAATAGCGATAGTAGTTGCTGTTATAATTTATGTTTTAGCAGTAATTATATTAAAAATATTTACAAAAGAAGAATTAAAAATGATGCCATTAGGCGATAAAATAACAACTTTTTTAGAAAAATTAAAAATTTATTAGAAAAAAAGAAGGATTTTATCGAAACTTGGCGAATAGTCATAATAGTAGTACAGTTATTGCTTAGTTCAGGCGATAAAAGTACATAAATATTTAAATCTTATAGGAGGTAATTTAAATGAACAAAGCTGAATTAATCGCAGCAATAGCTGCAAAAACAGGAGACACAAAAAAAGCAGCTGAAGCATCAGTAAACGCTTTTGTAGAAGTTGTAACAGACGCATTAAAAGAAGGAGATAAAGTTCAATTAGTTGGATTTGGTTCATTCGAAGTAAGAAAAAGAGCTGCTAGAAAAGGTAGAAACCCACAAACTAAAGAAGAAATCAAAATACCTGCATCAAAAGCTCCAGTATTCAAAGCTGGTAAAGCATTAAAAGATTTAGTAAATAAAAAATAATTTAGTATAATATAAATATATGAATTCATATGAAGAGGCTAGAAATAGTCTCTTTTTTTATAAAAATTTTCAATAATTATTGACAAAACAAGGAATAAGGTGCTAAAATATGTATCATAATAATAAAAAATATATTGCGTTAGAACAATACAAAGTAACTAGAAGTAACTTATAGAGAAAAAGGGTCATTGGCTGTAAGCCCTTTAAGGTCAACCTAAATTACGAAACATATTGGAGCAATTTTTATAAAGTGGAAAATATTTATAAAAATATTTTCAAGCTGGGTGGTACCGCGGATTTATTTCGTCCCTGCATTTTTGCAGTGGACGTTTTTTGCAGTTCATCGCAAAAAGTTGTCAATTGGGACGCCCTTTTTTGACAACTTAAAAATATAGTGTCAAAAAAGGGCGTCCCAATTGACAAGACACGGTAGTAAAAAAGGAGGTTTTTTAAATGAATGAGTACAAAACTCACACATGTAATGAAATTAGTTTAGAAGATGTAGGAAAAAAAGTAAGAATCGCAGGATGGGTTCAAACTATACGTGATTTTGGAGGTTTAGTATTTTTAGACATAAGAGATATGTATGGAATAACACAAGTTGTAACATCAGGAAAACCAGAAGATGTTGACTTTGCTTCACACATTCCTATAGAATCAGCAGTTACAGTATTTGGAACAGTAAGAAAAAGAGATGAAGAAACAGTTAACCCAAAATTAAAAACAGGACTTGTTGAAATAGGAATAGAAGAAATTAAAGTATTAGGAAAAAGAACTGAAAATCTTCCATTTGAAGTAAACACAAATCAAGAAATAAGAGAAGATTTAAGACTTCAATATAGATATTTAGACTTAAGAAATGAAAGATTACAAAACAATCTAAAACTACGTGCACAAGTATTACAATTCTTAAGAAATCAAATGCAAGAACAAGGATTTTTAGAAGTACAAACACCAATACTTACAAGTTCATCACCAGAAGGAGCAAGAGACTATTTAGTACCAAGTAGATTACATCCAGGTAAATTCTATGCTTTACCACAAGCACCACAACAATTTAAACAATTATTAATGGTATCTGGAATAGATAAATACTTCCAAATAGCTCCATGCTTTAGAGATGAAGATGCTAGAGCAGATAGAGCACCAGGAGAATTTTATCAATTAGATATGGAAATGAGCTTTGCAACACAAGAAGATGTATTCAAAGTAATGGAACCAGTTATGTATAACACATTTAAACAATTTTCAAACAAAAAAATTGCAGAATATCCATTTCCAAGAATAACATATAAAGAAGCAATGCTTAAATATGGATCAGACAAACCAGACTTAAGAAACCCATTATATATCATAGATTTATCAGATTTCTTCAAAAAATGTACATTTAAACCATTTATTGATAGAACTGTAAGAGCAATAAAAGTAAAAGGACATTTATCAAAAGGATTCCACGAAAAAATGCTTGCATATGCAATGTCTATTGGAATGGGAGGATTAGGTTACCTAGAAGTACAAGAAGACTTAAGTTTTAAAGGTCCTATTGATAAATTTATACCAGAAGACTTAAAGAAAACTTTATTAGAACTAGCAGACCTAGAAAAAGAAGATACAATATTCTTTATTGCTGACAATGAAGCAAGAGCTGCAGAACTTGCAGGACAAATTAGAACAGAACTAGGAAAAAGATTAAATCTAATAGATGAAGATGTATTCAAATTCTGTTGGATAATAGACTTCCCAATGTTTGAATTAGACGAACATGACAAATTAGCATTTAGTCATAACCCATTCTCAATGCCTCAAGGAGGATTAAAAGCATTAGAAGAACAAAATCCATTAGAAATACTTGCATATCAATATGACATAGTATGTAATGGAATAGAACTTTCTTCAGGAGCAGTAAGAAATCATGACATTCAAATAATGTTAAAAGCATTTAGTATGGCAGGTTACACTGAGGAAGAAGTAAAAACAAAATTTGGTGCATTATACACAGCATTCCAATTTGGAGCTCCACCACATGCAGGAATTGCACCTGGAATAGATAGAATGTTAATGCTTTTATCAAATTCAGAAACAATAAGAGAAGTTATAGCCTTCCCATTAAATAGTAAAGCACAAGACTTAATGATGGGAGCACCAGGAGTTGTAAGAAGAGACCAATTAAGAGATGTACACATCATGATTGATAAAAAAGAAAATTAGATAGGAGATGATTACATGAAAGTTAGTAAAGAAGAAATTTTACACATCGCAAAATTAGCTGACTTAGAAATCAAAGAAGAAGAAATCGAAAAATATGCTCTTAATTTACAAGATATATTAAATTTTGCAAATACAGTAAATAATGCTCCAGTTGATGGATTAGATGTTACAATAGGAGCAAATGAAAAGAAAAATGTATTTAGAAAAGATGAAGTGAAAATATTTAAAGATAATGGAGCTTTATTACAAAATGCTCCATCTGAAGAACAACATATGTTTAAAATACCAAAAGTTATAAATTAAAAATCTTGATAAAAATAAGGAGGTAAAATAATGGAAATTACAGACTTAACAGTACATGAGCTACAAGAAAAATTAAAAAATAAAGAACTTACAATAATAGACATAACAAAAGCTTATGTAGATAGAATAAATGACAAAGAGAAAGATGTACAAGCATTTGTTACAACATTAACAGATGAAGCTTTAGAAAAAGCAAAAGATGTACAAGAAAAAATAGAAAGAGGAGAAGTTACAGGAGATTTTGCTGGAATTCCAATAGGAATAAAAGACAATATGTGTACAAAAGGTGTAAAAACAACTTGTAGCTCAAAAATGTTAGAAAACTTTGTCTCACCATATGATGCAACAGTAGTTGAAAAATTAAATGCAGAAAATATGATTGACTTAGGAAAACTAAATATGGATGAATTCGCAATGGGTGGTTCAACAGAATATTCATATTTTAAGAAAACAAGAAATCCATGGGAATTAAATAAAGTACCAGGAGGGTCATCAGGTGGTTCTGCAGCCGCAGTTGCAGCAAATATGGTTCCATGGGCATTAGGTTCAGATACAGGTGGTTCAATAAGACAACCAGCAAGTTTCTGTGGAGTTGTAGGATTAAAACCAACATATGGACTAGTATCAAGATATGGATTAGTAGCATTTGCATCATCACTTGACCAAATCGGACCAATAACAAAAGATGTAAGAGACAGTGCAATGTTATTAAACCTAATTGCAGGACACGATGAAAAAGATACAACATCAGAAGATATGCCTAAAAAAGACTATACAAAAGCATTAAAAAATGATGTAAAAGGATTAAAAATAGGTATTCCAAAAGAATTTTTTGGAGAAGGAATAAATGAAGAAGTAAAAGAAACACTACAAAAAGCAATAGAAAAATACAAAGAATTAGGAGCAGAAGTTGAAGAATTTTCACTTGATATAGCTCAATATGCATTAGCAACATACTATATAATTGCTTGTGCAGAAGCAAGTTCAAACTTAGGAAGATTTGATGGAATTCGTTATGGTTACAGAACACCAGAATTTAGCAACTTAAAAGAGCTATATAGAAAATCAAGAAGTGAAGGATTTGGAGAAGAAGTAAAAAGAAGAATAATTCTTGGAACATACGTATTATCATCAGGTTATTATGATGCATACTACAAAAAAGCACAACAAGTTAGAACTTTAGTAATGAACGAATTTAACAAAGGATTTGAAAAATATGATGTTATATTAACACCAACATCTCCAACAGTAGCATTTGATATAGGATCAAGATCAAACAATCCATTAGAAATGTACTTAGCAGATATTTGTACAGTATCTGTAAACATAGCAGGACTTCCAGGAATATCAATTCCAGTAGGAGTTGACAAAGAAGGAATGCCTATAGGAATGCAATTAATAGGAAATAGATTCCAAGAAGAAACAATTTTAAATGCAGCATATACATTAGAACAAAAAATCAAATTTAGAGAAAATTATAAACCAGAATTTAAAGGAGGTACTAAATAATGTCAAGGAACGATTATGAAGTTGTAATAGGACTAGAAGTTCATGCAGAACTTTCAACAAAAACAAAAATATTCTGTTCTTGTCCAACAGAATTTGGTGCAGCTCCTAACACACACGTTTGCCCAGTTTGTATGGCAATGCCAGGAACATTACCAGTATTAAACGAAAAAGTTGTTGAATATGCAGTAAAAGCAGGATTAGCAACAAATTGTGAAATATCAAGAAATAGTAAAAACGATAGAAAAAATTACTATTACCCAGATTTACCAAAATCTTATCAAATATCTCAATTTGATAAACCACTTTGTGAACATGGTTATGTTGAAATTGACACACCAAACGGTAAAAAGAAAATTAGATTATTAAGAATTCATATAGAAGAAGATGCTGGAAAGTTAAACCATGATGACTTTGGAGGAGGAAGCTTAGTAGATTTAAACAGAGCAGGAGTACCATTAATAGAAATGGTTTCAGAGCCAGATTTAAGAAGTGCCGAAGAAGTTGAAGCATATATGAGAAAATTAAAATCAATATTAGAATATATTGAAGTTTCAGACTGTAAAATGCAAGAAGGTTCTTTAAGAGCAGATGTAAACGTATCTGTTCATAAACCAGGAGAACCATTTGGAACACGTACAGAAATGAAAAATATGAACTCATTTAGAAGCATAGTAAGAGCAATAGAATACGAAGTAGAAAGACAAATTGATGTATTAGAAGATGGTGGAAAAATAGAACAAGAAACACTAAGATGGGACGATGTATCAGGAAAAACATTCCCAATGAGAGATAAAGAAGATGCACAAGACTATAGATATTTCCCAGATCCAGACTTAGTTGCAATAAAACTATCAGAAGAATATATTGAAAATATCAAAAAAACATTACCAGAACTACCAGAAAGCAGAAAAGAAAGATATTTAAAAGAATATGAATTATCTGAAAAAGATGCTAAATTAATCACAGCATCAAAATACTTATCAGACCTATTTGAAAAAGCAATAGAAGTATGTCATAATCCAAAAGCAGTATGTAACTGGATTATATCAGATATATCAAGAATATTAAATGAAACAGAAATGGAACCAATAGCAATACCATTTGATGCAAATCAATTAGGAAAATTAGTTGTTTTAATTGACAAAGGAACAATTAGTTCAAGTATTGGTAAAAAAGTATTAGTAGAATTATTTGAAAATCCAAGAGATCCAGAAGAAATTATAAATGAAAAAGGATGGATTCAAATTTCAGACGAAGGTGCAATAAAAGAGGTTGTAATGAAAATATTAGAAGCAAATCCTCAATCAGTTGCAGACTTTAAAGCAGGAAAAGATAGAGCTTTAGGATTTTTAGTTGGTCAAGCAATGAAAGAAACTAAAGGTAAAGCTAATCCCAAAATGTTAAATGAAATGTTCTTAGCTGAATTAAATAAATAAATAGAAAGAAGAGGAGCTTAAAACTCCTCTTTTGTGTATTTTATATAAGTTGCTTTTTAATCCCATCAACAACAATACCACAAATAACAAACTCAATTCCAAAAATTAAACTCAATCTAAATAAAATAAAACCAACATAAAACAAAATAGGAATAGTCAAAGAAAAATTATATGTAACAAGAACAGCAATAGAAATTAACCCTAAAAATAAGCAAAATTTCAAACCATTATTCATAATTAATTTAGTCAATTTATCTAAGTTTTTAAAATAATTAACAATTTTATTAAACATAATCATCACCTATACAAATAATAGCATTAATAGGAATAAAGAGCAATGGAAATAAATAACAAAAAAACCCCAAGAAATATTGGGATTTTCTAAAATAAAAACTATGCATAATCTTTATTTTGCTTAAGCCATAGCTGCATTTAATTTTTTAGATAAACTAGATTTTTTTCTAGCAGCTGTATTTTTAACAATAACACCTTTTGTACAAGCTTGGTCAATTTTCTTTGTAGCTTCTGATAATAATACCTTAGCTTCATCTATATTTCCAGCTTCTACAGCTTGTTCGAATTTTTTAACAGCTGATTTATATCCAGATTTTATCATATTATTTCTTAAAGTTTTCTTTTCAATTACTTTAACTCTCTTTTTTGCTGATTTAATGTTTGGCATGTTTGCACCTCCTCTTAGTCATTATTACACTATAACATAGGTTATTTTAACATAATTTTTGATATTTTGCAATAGATTTATAAAAAATTATTTTTTATCTTCAGATTTTTTATTTAAATGTTCAGGTTTATGGTCTTTATTAGACTTTGGAATTATAACATTTTTAGGTTTTTCATCATTACATTTTGGTTTACCAGAATTTAAATGATCATATACACCAGAAATATCTAAATTTGATCCATCACCAGTAACGATTTCTATTTCTCTTTTATTTTCATCCATAAAATTTACCTCCAAGAAATATAATTATTATTAATACTAACATAAAAACAATATAAAAACAACATAAACATTGATTTTTTTAGAAAAATATTATATAATTTCTAAGAATACAAATGAATAGAGGAGAATAAATTGAACATTTTAGAAAAAATATCTAATTTATTTAGAAAAAAATATAAAACGTTACCAGAAGCTACCACTAGAAGTGAAAATCCAAAAAACAAAACATGGTTATTAAAAAATAATATGAATAATAAAGAAACAAAACTTGACATAGAAATTGAACGATTTTTAACAACATATTATAACCAAATAGAACCAATAGAGATGACATATCAAATGGATGAAAGTAGATTGCCTAGAGCATATACTGCATTAGTAGAAATGAATGCAAAAGCAATAAAACAAGAGGAATACCAAAATAATAATACAAAAGAAGATGAATTACTAAGAGATATATATACGCAAAACAGATACAATTTAGACATGCAAAAAAATAAAGAAGGAAGAAACGTATTTTATCATATTAGATCAAAAGGGTACCAATTACCACCAGATAATGAGATAATAAGACTATATATAAATTGCAATAATGGAAATGTAGCAGAATTAGCACAAAATATATTACAATATAATCAAAATGGAAACTTTTATTTAAAATTAACTCCAAATGAACAAAATGCTAACTATTCGAGAGGAGAAAAAATTGTAATATATTGTAGAGAAAATGAAGTAGAAAGCAATATGCAATTATTACATTATATAAAATCAATAAGACCAGAATTATTTAAAGAATCAGAAAGGACGTTACCATTTTTACAAAGTGTTGATAATATTGTAAGTATAGCAAGACAACCAGTTACAAATCAATATGTAGATTTATATAATAGAAATTATACAATACCACAATCTCATAATGCATTTTTAGCAAATATATTACAAGAAAGCTATATGGAAACAGCTAGAGAAATTGCAAGAAATGATCCAAATATAAATTATTTGTTGGATGATAACTGGATAAATAGTAGGATTTTATATATGAAAAATTACAAATATATAAATGAATATTACCATGATTATTTGCTAAAAAGTATGGAAGCAAAAATGGAAGTATTATCTAGAAAAAATAATATTTATATCGATGGCTTAAATTACAATAGAAATTATGAAGAAAATACACAAGAACAATATTATGAAAGATATTAAAATAAAAAGATAGGAAAGAATAATGGAAATAGAAAAAATAAAATCTATAATAGAAGCAATACTATTTGCAGCAGGCAGACAAGTAAATATAAAAGAACTAATAGTAAGCTTAGAAATGTCAAGAGAAGATATAGAAAACATAATTGAAGCAATGAAAGAAGAATATAAAGCACAAGAAAGAGGAATAGAAATAATAAAAATAGAAGATAATTATCAATTATGTACAAAAAAAGAATTATATGATTACATATACCCAATTTTAGACAAAAGAGCAAAACCAAATTTATCAAATGCGGCACTAGAAACATTAGCAATAATAGCATATAATCCAAAAATAACAAGAGCAGAAATAGAATCAATAAGAGGAGTAAGTGCTGATGCATGTATTTATAAATTGCTAGAATATGGGTTAATTGAAGAAACTGGAAAATCAGATTTACCAGGAAAACCAATGACATATGGAACAACAAGTAATTTCTTAAAAATGTTTGGTTATACATCTTTAAATGATTTACCAGAACTACCAAGATATAAATTAGACGAAAATCAACAAATAGTAATAGATGATTTAATTGAAAAAGATACACCAATAGAGGCTCCAGAGCCCCAAGAGGGAGAAAATGCAGATAAAAATCAAGAAGAAAAAGAAATAAAAAAAGAAGAACAATAAAAAGGAGAGAGAAAAATGAAATTATCAAACACAGGAATGGGAACAACAAAATTAAACAATATAGATGAAATGTACCCAGGACAAAGTATCTTATTACAAACAGGACAATTAGTTCAATATGGAGCAGGACTATTTGGTTATAACACAATACCACTATTAGTAAAAAGAAATATTGAAAAAATAATAGTAGACACATTAAACAAGTATGATTGTATAGAATGTTTACTACCAATATTACAACCAGACACAATTTGGAAAAATTCAGGAAGATACGAACACTATATAAGTGATGGAACAATGCTAATCACAGAATCAAACAAAGGAACATTCTGTTTAGCTCCAACAGCAGAAGAAGCAGTAGTTGAATTTGCAAGAGAAAAACTAAAATCATATAAAAACTTACCAGCAACATATTACCAAATTGGAGAAAAATTTAGAAATGAAATAAGAACAAGAGGCTACTTATTAAGAGGAAAAGCATTTACAATGTTAGATGCATACAGCTTTGATGTTGATGAAAAAGCAATGGCAAAATCATATGAAAATGTTAGAACAGCCTTCTTAGAAATATTTGAAAAAATAGGATTAAAAGTTTTACCAATAGTAGCAGACAATGGAGCAATGGGTGGAAAAAAATCAGAAGAATTTATGATGATATCAGAACAAGGAGAAGACAAAATTCTTTATGATGAAAAAACAGGAATAGGATTAAACACAGAAATACTAGAAAGAGAAGACTACAAAGAATATCTAAAAAATGAATATGGAATAGAAGATATATCAAACCTAAAAGAAATTAGAACAATGGAACTTGGACATATATTCCAATTAGGAACAAGATATTCAGAAATGATGAATGGTAAATTTATAAACCAAGAAGGAAAAGAATCATTATATTATATGGGATGCTATGGAATTGGTGTAAGTAGAACAGTTGCAGCAGTATATGAGGCAAACATTATAAATGATGCAAAATGGGGACCTTGTGGATTTGTATTACCAACATCAATAGCACCATACAAAGTACAAATAGTTCCAAAAATGGAAAATGAAGAAAAATTCAAATTAGCAAAAACATTATATTCAAAATTACAAGAAAATAATATTGGAGCTATTTTAGATGATAGAGAAAACATAACAATAGGAGCCAAAATAAAAGATACTAAAATATTAGGAACACCATACTTAGTTGTAATTGGAGATAAACAAGAGGGAGAAAACGTAGAACTAGAAGACATGAAAACAGGAGAAAGCCAAATAATAAGTATAGATGACTTAATTGAAAAAATGAAATAATAAAAATATAAAACTCTGATAACTCAAACAAAAATGAGCTAAACAGAGTTTTTTATGTTTTAATTTAATAAAAATATGGATTATATAAATTTCGATTTGCATTGCTAGGATTAGAAATTGTAACAAATTTAATAGAATAAATATCACAATACAAAAGAGTATTACTTTCAATAGATTGAAGCAAAATATAACTAGCACCAACATCTTGTAAAATACCAACTCTATCAACTAAATTATTAGTACCAATTAAAAACTCTACTCTTACTAATTTACCAATTTGTTCACGCAAAAAAGCAGGAGTATAAATATTATTAGTCATAATTTCAGGAGAATTTGAATTTATATTGATATTTCTTTTTTCTTCAGAATAATTTTTTTCATTTTCGCTCATAATAACCTCCAAAAAATATTAAGTATTTGAATAAGCAGGTGTTGGTCTATAAAAACAATGATTAGTTATTCTAGTATGAAAAGTACCAGAACCATTTCTAGGAAAAGTTTGGTCACAGGTAGGCTTAAAAGGATTTAAATACCACAAACACTCACCAGCTTCAATAAGTCTATTACCAGAAAGAGCCCAATCAGCAATATAATAATGCTCATCAGTGGGGTTCATATTATAAATATTTTGAGGATTGTATTGATTATATAAACTTTCAGAAGCACAATCAAATTGACCAGGTTGAAAAATTATATTTCTAATATTGCCATTTTGAGAAATTCTAGAATATTCTCCAACAGAAACATTAACCCTATTCATAATTACAGAAGCAACAGCTTTCATACCTATATCACCTTCACCACCAGCTTCACATTGTACAATCCTAGCTAATAATTCTCTTTCAGAATATGCCATAATAGACCACCTCTAAATATATTATATGCAATCAAACTAAAAGATGTTAAAAATTGATTGACAAAAATAAGAGGTTTGATATAATAAAAAAAACTAAAGGAGGAATAAAAATGATAGTAGCAGTTGATGGACCAGCTGGAAGCGGAAAAGGAACAGTAACAAAAAGAATAGAAAAGGAATTAGGATTTTTAAACTTAGACACAGGAGCTACATATAGATGTGTAGCATTAGCAACATTAAAAAATAATGTAAAATTAGAAGAAACAGAAAAAATAATCCAAATAGCAAATGAAATAAATATAGAAATAGACAATACTCAAGAAAAAGACATCATATTATTAAATGGAGAAGATGTTAGTAAAGAAATAAGAAGTAAAGAAGTAACTGCAATAGTATCTCAAATATCATCAATAATACCAGTAAGAGAAAAAATGGTAGAAGTACAAAGAAAATTAGCCACAGGGAAAAATGTAATAGTAGAAGGAAGAGATATAGGAACAGTAGTATTTCCAAATGCTGACTTAAAAATATATTTAGATGCAAGTGAAGAAATAAGAGCTAAAAGGAGATACAAAGAAAATATGGAAAATGGTATAAACACAACATATGAAGAAGTATTAGAAAATGTAAAACTTAGAGATTATAATGATAAAAACAAAAAAGTAGGTGCTTTAAAAAAGGCAGAAGATGCAGTTGTAATAGATAGTTCAAAAATGAATATAGATGAAGTAGTTGAAAAAGTTAAGGAATTAATAAAACAAAGTTAAAAGATAGTAAAGGTACAAGAAAAGCTCGAAATTTGTCGAACGATTTTTGTTGACAATGCAAGGTAAAGCGTGTTAATATATAGCTATGCAATTAATTTGGCAATTGCATAGCTATAAAAATTATTAAACACAGATTTATCTTATTATTATAATGTTTAAATTTAAATCAAGCAACTTAGGAAAGACAAAAATTTGGAAAATCAAGAATTTTAATTCTAAAAATTAAAAATCAAAAAAGATACCCAAAACAAAAAATAAAAAAGGAAGGAGGCAAAACAAAAGTAGTAAAGTATATATATTGCTATAAATGTAAATACAAAAAATGTATACACAAAAATTGTCAAATTAATTATACGAAAAAATAAAAATTTACTAAAAGGTATTGCTAAAAGCAAAACAATTTAGTATAATTAAGGAGGAATGAAAAACGGAAACAAAAAGATTACCCATAACAGACGACTATATATTTAAAAGAGTATTTGCCTACAAAGGAAACGAAAGCGTATTAAAAGATTTTTTAGAAGCAATACTAAAAAAAGAGATACAAAAAGTAACAATAAAAAATCCAGAGATAATCCCATATGAAAAAGGAGAAAAAAGA
>MNRP01000009.1 GCA_001916005.1 Clostridium sp. 26_22 | reverse complement strand
CCCTTGAGATATATTATATAACGAAAATGCTTCGAGCTCAAGGCTTTCATTTCTATGTGTGCCTTTGAGCGAAGCGAGAAAGGAATGGAATTTTATATGGGAATTGGATTAGCCTTATCTGGTGGAGGAGTAAAAGGTGCTGCGCACATAGGAGTATTAAAGGCTTTGGAAGAAGAAAAGATTAAAATTGATTATATAGCTGGTACATCGTCAGGAAGTATAGTTTCAACATTATATGCTGCTGGATTTTCTCCAGATGAAATTTATTATATTTTTAAAAAATATTGTAAAAAAATAAAATATGTCGATATTAAAAATATATTTAAATTATTTTTTGGATTATTTACTACATTAACAATTACTATTGATGGATTAAATTCAGGAAAATCTATAAAAAAATTAATTAATAAAGTTTGTGCAAAAAAAAATATTTATAATATTTCTGATATAAAAATGCCACTAGTAATTCCAAGTGTTAATATGAATAATGGCGATGTTGTATGTTTTTCTTCTTCAAAGATAAGAAATTTTTCGAATAAAACAATTTTTGTTAATGATGCAAATATAGGGGAGTGTGTTCAAGCAAGTTGTAGTTTTCCAACTGTTTTTTCTCCATGTTCGTATAAAGATATTAAATTAGTTGATGGTGGAATAAGAGAAAATACTCCTTGGAGAGAACTTAAAATGATTGGAGCAGATGATGTTATAAGTGTTGTTTTTGAAAACGAGGTTGATAATAATTGTTGTAAAAATTTAGTAGATGTTGCTTTTCGTTCTTTTGAGCTTATGGGAAAAGAGCTTTCTAAATATGAGCTGGAGGGTGCAGATTATTTAATTAAAATTAAGAGTAAAAAGGTTTCTTTACTAGATATGAGCAAAATTGATGAGTTTTTTGAATTAGGGTATAGGACTACTAAAAATTTTTTAGAAAAAAATAAAGAAAAAATAAAAAATAATAGGAAATAAAATCCTATTATTTTTTATTTTATAATAAAACAGTCTCTTTATTATTATTTTCTCCATCTAAAGCTTTTTTCTCATGTTCTTGTCTAGCTAAATTATCTTTAGCAACAGTCATTAAAAGTTTAATTCTATTAGCTTGATTTGTTTCACTAGCTCCTGGGTCATAATCGACTGGAGAAATATTAGCTTCAGGGTATTTTTCTCTAATTGTTTTAATAACTCCTTTACCAACAACATGGTTTGGTAAGCAAGCAAATGGTTGTACACAAATAATGTTTGGTATATCATGTTCCATATATTCAATCATTTCTGCTGTAAGGAACCATCCTTCACCAGTTTGATTTCCTATTGATAAAACATCTTTTACTT
The DNA here is from genome assembly GCA_001916005.1 of Clostridium sp. 26_22. GTDB lineage: Bacteria > Bacillota > Clostridia > TANB77 > CAG-508 > CAG-269. The sequence continues at coordinate 15,880 of MNRP01000009.1, read as the reverse complement.
TATCTTCTAAGTGCCAAATGTCACAAGGTTGTAAGTAACCTTTCTTAGAACTTGCTAGAGCTTTTTTAATGTCTTTTTCTAATATATCTATTAATTTTATAGCAATTTTACTTATTTTTGCAGATGTTTTATTTGTATTTAATAATGAATTAAATGTTATTTTGTGTGTTGCCATAAATTTAACAAATCCCATAAAGTCTGGTAAGATTACTTCTGCTCCTTCTTTTTCAAGCATATCAGCTGCAAAGTTGTTTCCAAATGGGTGATATTTTATTAGAACCTCTCCAACAATACCAACTTTTGGTTTTTTGTGTGTTGTGTCAAGTTCAATTTTTTCAAAATCATTTACTATATCGTATATACTTTGTTTGAAATCTTTTATAGTTGATTTTCTAACTAAGTTTTTACATTTAATCATCCATTCATCAAATAATTTTTGTGTTTCGCCTTTATTTATTTCATAAGCTCTATTTTTTGTTAACATTTTTTGTAGAAGATCTGCATATAATACACATTTTATCATTCTTTCTATCATTTTTGGTGTTAACTTAAATCCAGGCATTTTTTCCATTCCTACTACATTGAATGATATTACAGGCACATTGCTAAATCCTGCGTCTTTAAGAGCTTTTCTTATGAATCCAATATAGTTTGTTGCTCTACATCCACCACCTGTTTGTGACATGATTAAAGCTGTTTTGTTTAAATCATATTTTCCAGATTCTAAGGCTTCTATCATTTGACCTGTAACTAATATAGATGGGTAACAAGCATCATTATTTACATATTTTAATCCAGTTTCTACTGTATGTTGAGTACATTCTCTTAAAAGTTCTACTTTATAACCTGATTCTTGAACTGCGGCTTCAAGTAATTCGAAGTGTATTGGAGCCATTTGAGGGATTAAAATTGTGTAATCTTTTCTCATTTCTTTTGTGAAGATTTTTTTCTTTAATCCGTAGTCTCCATCAGCTTTTTCTTCTTGTTTTTTTGCAATTCTTTTATTCATACTTGCTAAAAGTGAACGTATACGAATTCGTACTGCTCCTAGGTTGTTAACTTCATCTATTTTTATTAAAGTATACATTTTGTCATAACTTGATAAGATTTCTTCTACTTGGTCTGTTGTTACTGCATCAACACCACATCCAAAAGAATTTAATTGTATTAATTCAAGGTTGTCGTGTTTTCCTACAAAGTCTGCTGCTGCATATAATCTTGCATGGAATACCCATTGGTCAACAACTCTTATAGGACGTTTGGCTTCTGTTTTATCAGATACACTATCTTCTGTTAAAACACAAAGTCCTAAAGATGTTATTAATGTATCAATTCCATGATTTATTTCAGGGTCTATATGATAAGGTCTTCCAGCTAATACAATTCCTCTTAAATTATTTTCTTCTATATATCTTACTGTTTCTGTTCCTTTATCTCTAATATCTTTTTTACATTTTTGATATTCAGCTTCGGCTTTATCTGCAGCTTCTTCTAATTCTTTTTTTGTAAAGTTGTATTCTTTAAATTCATCTAATTCCATTAATTTTTTTACTAAATTCTTTTTATCAAATGGTAAGAATGGATTTAAGAATTTTATATTATGTGTTTTTAAATCTTCTACATTATTTTTTAATACTTCTGAATAAGATATTACTATAGGGCAATTGTAGTGGTTGTCTGCTTTTTCGTATTCTTTTCTAGAGTAAGGCATACAAGGGTAGAATATTGTTGTAATTCCTTTTTCAATCAAGTTTTCTATGTGTCCGTGTGAAAGTTTTGCTGGGTAGCAAACTGATTCTGATGGCATAGATTCCATTCCTTTTTCATAAGTTTTTCTTGTTGTTTTGTCAGAGATTACTACTCTAAATCCTAAACTTGTAAGGAAGGTAAACCAGAATGGATAATCTTCGTACATATTTAAAACTCTAGGAATTCCTATTGTTCCTCTTATTGCATATTCTTCTTCTAGAGGTTTGTAATCAAATATTCTTTGATATTTATATTGTACTAAGTTTGGTAAATTCTTCTTATTTGTTGTAATTCCAGCACCTTTTTCACAACGGTTTCCAGATACGTGGATTGAACCATTACTGAATTTATTTATTGTTAATTTACAATGGTTTTCACAGTTATTACATCTTGCATGTGTAACTTTTATTTCTAATTTGTCTAATTCATCATTTTTTAAAATTGTTGACTTATATTCCATATCAAGGTTTGATTCGTATTGTTCTTTTGAAAGTAAAGCCATACCATAAGCTCCCATAAGTCCTGATATGTCAGGTCTTACTACATTTTTTCCTACTATTTTTTCAAAAGCTCTTAATACGGCATCATTGTAAAATGTTCCACCTTGTACTACTATATGGTCTCCTAAAGTAGCAGTATCTCTTACTTTCATAACTTTTTGAATAGCATTTTTGATTACTGAATATGAAAGTCCACTTGAAATATCACCTACTGTATATCCTTCTTTTTGGGCTTGTTTTATTTTAGAGTTCATAAATACTGTACATCTTGAACCTAAATCAACAGGTCTTTTTGCTTTGATTGCTTCTTTTACAAATTCTGATATTTCTAAATTTAAACTTTTTGCAAATGTTTCAATAAATGAACCACAACCAGATGAACAAGCTTCGTTTAGCATTATGTTGTCAATTGCACCATTTTTCATTTTTATATATTTCATATCTTGTCCACCGATGTCTATAATTGCTGTAACATCAGGTTCAAATTGTTTTGCAGCAGTATAATGAGCTATTGTTTCAATTTCATTTAAATCTACATTTAGTGCTGTTTGAATTAATTTTTCTCCGTAACCTGTAACACCACTATATCTTAGAATTGCTTTTTCTGGTAAATCTGAATATAGTTTTTTTAGCATATTCATAACACTTTTTAAAGGATTTCCTTCATTGCTTCCATATAATGAATATAAAAGATTTCCTTCATTATCTATTAATACAAGTTTTGTTGTTGTTGAACCTGCATCTATTCCTAAATAGCAATCTCCTTCATAAGTTTTTAAATCTTTTTTTACAACTTTTGCTTTATCATGTCTTTCTTTAAAAGCTTTATATGCTTCTTCATCTTTAAATAAAGGTTCTAATGGATGTGTTGTATTATCATGAGAAACTCTTAAATTTTCTATTTTTTGTTTTAATTCTTCAGTTGTAATTGGTGTTGTATTTAGGGAATCAAGTGCTGCACCTTTTGCTACTAAAAGGTGAGCTTCTTCTGGTACGATTACTTCTTCTGGTGTTAAGTTAAGTGTTTCTATAAATCTTTTTCTAAGTTCAGATAAATAACTTAATGGACCACCTAAAAATGCAACATTTCCTCTTATTGGTCTACCACAAGCAAGTCCGCTAATTGTTTGGTTTACTACTGCTTGGAATATAGATGCTGCTATATCTTCTTTTGCTGCACCTTCATTTATTAATGGTTGTATATCTGTTTTTGCAAAAACTCCACATCTTGAGGCTATTGGGTAAATTGTTTGGTATGTTTTTGCAAGTTCATTTAATCCTGCTGTGTCAGTGTGCAAAAGTGATGCCATTTGGTCTAAGAATGCACCTGTACCACCAGCACAAGTTCCATTCATTCTTTGTTCTATTGATTTATCAAAATAAATTATTTTTGCATCTTCTCCACCAAGTTCAATTACAACATCTGTTTGAGGAATATATTTTTCAACTGCTCTTTTGCAAGAAACAACTTCTTGTATAAATTCTACTCCTAAAAATTTGCTTGCAGACATTGCACCAGAACCTGTAAGTGCAAGTGTAAATTTATTATTTGGGTACATTTTTATTAAATTTTCTAATACATTACAAACAGTGTTTTTTGTATCAGAAAAGTGTCTTTGGTAATCTTTGAATATAGTATTTTGTTCTTCGTCCATTACTATAATTTTTACTGTTGTTGAACCAACATCTAAGCCAACGTGTAATATGTTTTCCATAATTTTTTGCTCCTTTTTATCCCCTAATTAAATATAGGTTATTTCTTATATTTAATCACCCTAATTTTATACGGAAAATGACTATTTGTCAAATGGTAAAAACTGGTAATAATTCAAAAATGTAACATTAAATAGCATATTTGGGACAAACAAATAATACAATTAAAAAGAAATTAAAAAACAAGGAGGAAAACATGAAAAATAAAAAGATTGTTATATCATTTATTGTATTAGTAATTGCTATTTTTTTAATTGGATATTTTGCAATAAAATATGTAAAAGAGAAAAAATCACAAGAAGGAATGAGTGAATATACACCCCAAGAAGAAATATCTGAAGATCAAGCAAGAGAAACAATAGTAACTTTATATTTTTTAGATAGCGAATCAAACACTTTAAAACCAGAAGCAAGACTTGTAAGTGTAAAAAATATAATTACTTCACCATATAATACGATAATAGAATTATTAATAAATGGTCCTAAAAATGAAAAATTAAAAAAATTAATTCCAGAAAATACACAATTATTGAATACATCTTTAGATGGAGAATGTTTAACTGTGGATTTTTCAAACGAATTATTAAATTATAATAAAAATAATCAAAATGAAAAAGAAAATATGGTAAAAAGCATTGTTAATACACTTACAGAATTAACAGAAGTTAATAAAGTAAAAATATTAATAAATGGTCAAATAAATGAAGAATTTAAAGATGAATATGTTAGAAAATAATATTTATTTTAATATTTTATATAATTTTACATATTTAAAAAAATGATTAAAATCTCTTAAAAAATGTTCAACTTCATTTAATGAATTTATTGTATTTTTTTTACAGGTCTTAAAATTTAATTTTTTCTTTTTTGGAGGAGGGGATTTTTTTTCTCCTCTATTTTCTTGTATTTTTTCTTCTGGAAAATTATTTTTTTCTACTCTATATAAATTTGGCATAATATCAGTCCTTTCAAATTTGCAAAATCCATAAAATTATTATATAATATTCAAATAAATAAAATATGTGATTTAGTAGGGAGAATAATGGATATAAAATTAAATGAAGATGAAAGAATTGATGATTTAGAATTTAAAAATTTAAAAATAATTCAAAATAAAAATGGATTTTGCTTTGGAATTGATGCTGTATTACTTTCTGATTTTGCAAAAAATATAAAAAATAATGCAAAAGTATTAGATTTAGGAACAGGTACAGGAATTATTTCTATTTTATTGTGTGGAAAAACAAATTTAAGAGAAATAATTGGAGTAGAAGTTCAAGAAGAAGTTTATGAAATGGCAAAGAAAAGTATTAAATTAAATAATTTAGAAAAGAAATTTAAAATAATTAATGAAAATATTTTAAATTTAGAAAAAATATATGAAAAAAATTCTTTTGATGCAATTGTAACAAATCCTCCTTATAAAAAAGAAAATACTGGAATTACAAATATTGATGAAAAAAAATTAATTTCTAGACATGAGGTTCTTGCTAAATTAGAGGATTATATAAATATTTCAAATAAATTATTAAAAGATAAAGGTGAATTTTATATGATTCATAGACCAGAAAGATTAGTTGATATTTTGTATTTTATGAGAAAGTACAAAATAGAGCCAAAAGAAATTAGATTTATTTATTCTCATATTAATGATGCTCCTAAAATGGTTTTAATTAAAGGAGTAAAGAATGGAAAAGCATTTTTAAAATTTAGAGAAAATTTATATATTTATAATGAAGATGGTAAATATACAGATGAAATTTATAAAATTTATGGAAAGGAAAAATAATATGAATAAAGGTATTTTATATGTAGTTGCAACTCCAATAGGAAATTTAGATGATATTACTTTAAGAGCTATAAAAATATTAAAAGAGGTTGATTTAATTGCAGCAGAAGATACTAGACATACATTAAAATTATTAAATCATTTGGATATTTCAAAGCCATTAATTAGTTATCATAGACATAATGAAGAAGTGAAATCAGATATTTTAATAGAAAAATTAAAAGAAGGACAAAATATAGCATTAGTATCTGATGCTGGTACTCCAGGAATTTGTGATCCCGGAGAAGAAGTAATAAAAAAATGTATTGAGGAAGAAATTAATGTTGTTCCAATACCAGGTGCTTGTGCAATGATTAATTCTTTAATTTGTTCAGGCTTAAATACAAAAGAATTTACTTTTTTAGGATTTTTACCATTAAATAAAAAATTAAGAAAAAATAAATTAGAAGAAATAAAAAATTCAAATAAAACAATTATTATTTATGAAGCTCCGCATAAATTAGAAACAACTTTAAAAGATTTAAAAGAAATATTAAATAATAGAAAAATAGTACTCGCTAGGGAAATTACAAAAATTCATGAGGAATTTGTAAGAGAAAATATTGATGATTTAATTGAAAAATCAAAAAATATTAAAGGTGAAATAGTTTTAATTATAGAAGAAAATGATAATATTTCTAATGAAAATAAATTAAATGATTTATCAATTGAAGAACATTATAAATATTATGAAGATAAAGGATATGAAAAAAAAGAAATAATTAAATTAATTGCAAAAGATAGAAATGTAAATAAAAATGAAATTTATAAATTATTTATTTAAAATAAAAAACAAATAAAATAATAATATATTTTATTTGTTTTTTTATTTTTATTTATTTTTTGAATCTTCTTGCAATGAATTAAGTAAGCTGGTACATTTATCACATACTAATTTATTTTTATATTCTACTAAATTTTTTGTGTTTCCACAAAAGATGCAATTGGGTTCGTATTTTTTTAATACAATACATGAACCTTCAACATAAATTTCAATAGGATCTTTTTCGACAATGTTGAATTGATTTCTTATTTCCATTGGTATTACAACTCTACCTAATTCATCAACTCTTCTTATAATTCCTGTAGATTTCATGTTATTCCTCCTTAATGTTATTTTTCACAATTCCATTGCTAAATATATAATATTTATATCATAAATCATTCGTATGGTCAATTAAAAGTAATAAAAAAATTAAAATGATAATAAATTTAATTAAGGTGAGAGTAATGTTAAATATAGTTTGGCCAGTTTTTATAATAATATCAATTTTATATGCTATTTGTTTTGGAAATTTAGAAAATTTAAATAATTCTATTTTTGAAAGCACTGCTTCAGCAGTTAATTTGTGTATTACATTAATAGGAACTATGTGCTTATGGAGTGGAATTATGAAAATTGCAAGTGAAACATCTTTTGCAGAAAAAATAACGAAGTTCTTGAGACCTGTAATGAAAATTTTATTTCCTAAAATGAAAAAGGATAGTAAATTGTATAAAGAAATTTCTATGAATATGGTGGCAAATATTTTAGGATTAGGTAATGCTGCAACACCATTGGGAATTAAAGCGATGAAAACTATGCAAGAAAATAATACAGAGAAAAAAGTTTTAACCGATGAAATGGCTATTTTTATAGTTTTAAATACGGCTTCTATACAATTAATTCCAACAACTGTTATTGCAATTCGAAGTTCTTTAGGATCACAAAATCCTGTGGCTATAATTTTCCCGGTGTGGATTGCTACAATTTGTGCAGCTATAGCTGGAATATTTGCTACAAAATTATTTATTAAAATTGGAAAATAAATGTTGTTAAGAAATTAGGGAGAATATATAAATGAAGTTTATTAGTTTTATTTCAAATATGGCAATGCCTTTAATAATAATTTTAATTGTTATTTATGGATTATTAGAGAGAAAAAAAGTTTTTGATGTATTTTTAGATGGGGCAAAGGAGGGAGTAGAAATTGTTTTTAGTATATTTCCTACTTTAGTAGGATTGTTTGTTGCAATAGGATTATTGAGAAGTTCAGGAATAATAGATTTAATAGTAAAAATTATAACACCATTATTTAATATCATAAATTTTCCTTCAGAAATACTTCCTTTGGCTATAATAAGACCGATTTCAGGAAGTGCATCTATTGCTGTGGCAACAGATATAATGAAAACTTTTTCTGTAGATAGCAAAATTGGTTTAATTGCTTCTGTAATTATGGGGTCTACAGAAACAACGGTATATACAATTGCTGTTTATACTAGTAGTGTTGGAATTAAAAAAACGAGATTTGTTTTATGTGCTGCATTGATAGCTGATTTTGTTGGAATTACTATAAGTATCTTGGTTTGTCGATTTTTGTCGTAATTTTCTTGTTGACAAATGCAAAAAAGCATTGTAAAATAGAAGCATAAATTTGGACAAATTATTTTTAACATTAGGAGGATTTATGATTTTTAAAATCGTATTATTTATTTCAATTTTTTTTATTGTCAAAAAAATAATTGCTAAAATACTAGCAATTATAATCTTGAAAAAAATCAATAATTAAAATTTAATAAAATTGTTTTTAATTTTGTAGGGAAAATATGAACCCCCATTTTATTGTTATTATATAGATAAAGATTTTGTTATATTGTTATCGTCCCACATTTAAATCAATATCATTTTTTATTTAATCAATAACATATTTTCTCTACAATCCAATATATATTTATTTATGATAATTTTCACCATTTATTATTTTAAAGGCTCTGTAAATTTGTTCTAATAAAAATACTCTAATTAATTGGTGTGGAAATGTCATTTTTGAAAAACATATTTTTTGGTTTGCTAAGTTTAAAAGCTTTTCACTCATTCCTAGCGAACCACCAATTATAAATGTAATATTACTATGTAGCATTGATATATCTTGAATATCTTGTGCAAATTCTTCAGAAGAAAATTGTTTGCCTTTTAAATCAAGACATATTACATAAGTATCTTTTTTTAGATGATTTATTACATTTTCACTTTCTATATTTTTAATTTCATTTTCTATGCTGGAGTTAGTTTTATCTGGAATTTTTTTATCAGGTAATTCTAAAATATTTAATTTACAAAATTTAGAAAGTCTTTTGGAATATTCATCTATTGCATCTTTTAAATATTTTTCTTTTATTTTTCCAGTACATATTATATTTATTGTTACCATTTTTTATTTACCTTTTATGTATTTAAGTTTTTAAAAACTTATAAAATTATTTTATTACCAGGTATATCTCTGCTTGCAACACTTAATTTTAATGAATTTTCATCATATTTTGTACACATTATTTCATCAATTACTGTTTTGTAAGCTAATTCTGGAAAATTACTTTGCTTACTTAAATGACCTAAGACAGCTTGTTTTAAACCTGAATTAAGTAGATAAGAAATTGTTTTTCCTGCTAATTCATTTGATAAATGTCCATCAGGGCCTGCTATTCTTGTTTTTAATTGATATGGGTATTTAGAATATTTTAATACCTCTGGATCATAATTAGATTCAAGCATAATAAAAATGCTATCTTCTAAATTTTTTAAAACTCCATTTGTCATGTGACCAATATCTGTTGCTATACTTATTTTTTTATCATCCTTGAAAATATTAAAGCCACAAGGATTGGCAGCATCATGAGGAATTGAAAAAGGCTTAACTTTTAAGTCGCCTATTTCAAATTTTTCATTTATATTAAATAATTTTATATTTTTTTCTGATATTTTTTCTTTTTGTTTTGGCATAGCGTCTAATGTTTTTTCATTTACAAAGACAGGTAAGTTAAATTTCTTTGCAAATGTTCCAAGTCCTTGAACATGATCTGAATGTTCGTGTGTTATTAATATACCATCTATTGATGTAGGGTCAATTTCTAAGTTTGCTAATGCTTCTTCAATTTTTTTACTACTAACACCTGCATCTACTAAAAGCTTAGTATTTTCAGATTCTACAAATAAACTATTGCCACTACTACCACTATATAAACTACAAAAATTAAACATGATTGTTTTCTTCCTTTGATTATTCTTCTACTCTTTTAATATTTGCACCTATTTTTCTAAATTTTTCTTCTATTTTTTCATAACCTCTATCAATATGTGATAAGTTATAAACTTCAGTTGTTCCGGTTGCAGAAACACCTGCTATGATTAATGCAGCACCAGCTCTTAAATCTGTTGAATAAACAGGAGCACCAAATAATTCATCTACACCTTCAAATATTGCAGTTTTTCCTTGTGGAGTTATTTTTGCACCCATATTGTTTAATTCTGCTGTATATTGAAATCTAGATTCCCAGATACTTTCATTTATAATGCTTGTACCATTAGCTGTAGCTAAAACAACACCCATTTGAGGTTGTAAGTCTGTAGGAAATCCTGGGTAAGGTAATGTTTTTATATTTGTTTTATTTGGTCTTTTACTATACCAAACTCTTATACTATCTCCATAATCTTCAACATTTCCGCCAATTTCTAATATTTTTGCTGTTAATGCTTCTAAGTGTTTTGTTATACAATTTTTAATTAATAAATCGCCTTTTGAAGCAATTGCTGCAAGCATAAATGTTCCGGCTTCAATTTGATCTGGTACTACAGAATATGTAGCATTTCCATGTAATTTTTCAACACCCGTAATTTTTATAACATCTGTACCAGCACCTCTAATATCTGCTCCCATTGTATTTAAGAAATTTGCAACATCAACAACATGAGGCTCTTTTGCAGCATTATCTATTGTTGTTACACCTTTAGCTAAAACTGCAGATAGCATGATATTAATTGTTGCACCAACAGAAACAATATCCATATATACAGAACTTCCAACTAATTTATCTGCTTTTGCATGAATTTTTCCTTTTTCTACTGTTACAGTAGCTCCTAATTGTTCAAAACCTTTTATATGTTGGTCAATAGGTCTTGCACCTAAATTACAACCGCCAGGCATTCCAACTTCAATTTCACCTTTTCTTCCAAGCATTGCACCTATTACATAGTAAGATGCTCTAAATTTGCTTGTTAAGTCTAATGGTGCTTGAGTTGTAATAATATTTCTAGTATCTACTGTTATTTCATTAGGAGTATTCCATGTTATTTTTGCTCCTAATTTTTCTAGAATTGTGCAGCATATTTGAACATCACTTATATTTGGTAAGTTATTAATTGTACAAACACCATCTATAAGTAATGTTGCTGGTAATATTGCTATTGCTGCATTTTTTGCTCCATTTATTTCAACCTCACCTTTTAAAGGTGTAGGACCTGTTATTACTAATTTTTCCAATTGAATTCCTCCTAGCTAGGTATAAATATTTGCTTAAAATATATCATAAACTAGAGAGTATTGCAATAGCTAATCTTTAATTTTTAGCAGTAACTAGTCCAGAATTTGCAAACATTTCTAATAATTTAAATTTGAATTTAATTCCGTAATCTGAATCATTTGAAATTAATGAATATTCTTCATCTGATAAATTATTTTTTAGGTCCTCTTTTGATTCTTCTGGAACTATACCAGAAGAGATATCCACAAAACAAAGAGAAGGGAACATTACACACCACCAGTTTCTTCCTTTAGCTTCTCCAATTTCGACTTTTAAAGCATCATAAAAACCGGCAGGCAAAGATATATCTCCATATTGTTTTGTAGGAAATTCAAAATTTCCAATTTCTATATTTACATTATAAGAGTAACCTTGATTATTAATTGTTTGAATAGCTACGTTTTTAAATTCTTCTTGATGTTGGGTTACAATTTCTATAGCTTCTTTTTTGGATGTACAATTGCTACATAAATTATTCATATATGCTAATAAACTATCTCTTACTTTATATTTTAGATTTTGGTCTTCATCACTATTACTGTTAGCTATTACATGAAGTCTAAAAACACTTTCTGCTATATCAGAAGAGGTTGTTTCAGCATAAGATATTGCACATATTCCTGTATATAATATAAGTAGTAGAGTTAAGATAAGTGTCATTTTAAATTTGGGATTTTTAATAAATTTTAAAAAATTTTTCATAGGTTACCTCCAATAAACTTTTTTGTTAAAAAATTCTTTTATTTAAGTATTTACCATTTTTATTAAAATATACATATTTCCTAAAATGTCGAAAAAACACGATGAAATATTCCTGAAATATTCTTGAAATAATATTGACATATAAAAAGAAAAATGGTAAAATTTACCAGTAGTCAAAAATAAGAGAATCTAAAGAAAAAATTAGTGTTTGAAACTGAAAGGGTTGAGAAATTAATGTTAAAAAAAGATAAAACTAAAGAAAAAAATTGTTTATTTTTTGCAAGTGATTACCACTTTGAGATGATAAGTTTACCTTATATTAATAAGAGTATAAAAAACAATAAAGAAGTTATTGTGATTTCAGAAAATGATTTAGAAAATACAATTAACAAATTATTATTACAAGTTAATTTAGAAGATGATGAAAAAGATAAAATATTAAAAATTGATTGGAAGAATAATGACTTTGATAAATTTAAAGAAATAAAAGAAGCTGACAAAGAAAAAAGAAGTACGATTGTATTTATAAAAGGAAAAGAAAATTATATAAAAAATGTTAATAAAAACTTAGAAAATTGGATTAATGATGATAATAAAATTGAAATTATAGATTGTTATGATATTAATGAAATAGAGGATAATGTAGAAGAAATTACAAAAAAATATAATAATATATTAGTAACTGCTGGTATGAAAAAATTATAAAATTTTATGTAATACTTGATAAATTTTAAATTATGGTGTATAAATATATAAAAAATTGCAATAGTAAATGTTGAAAGGATATGAAAATATGGAACGTACATTAGAAGAAGCAAAAAGCATATTAAAAAAATATAATCAAGAACATATTTTAAATGGTTATGATAATTTAGATGAAAATAAAAAACAAGTATTATTAAATCAAATTTTTGATACAGATTTTGAATTAATAAAAAGTTTATATGCAAATACGAAAAAACAATTAGATAATAATGATGATAAAATAGAACCAATGGATTATATGGACAAATTTAAATTAAATGAAAAATATAAATATTATGAAAACATTGGAAAAGATGCAATTAAACAAGGAAAGCTTGCTGCTGTTACAATGGCTGGTGGTCAAGGAACAAGACTTGGACATAATGGACCAAAAGGAACATATGATATAGGACTTGACTCGCATAAATCTTTATTTGAGTTATTAGCAGATGCTTTAAAAGAAGAAGGAAAAAAATATGATGTAACAATTCCTTGGTTTATCATGACTAGTAGAGAAAATAATGCAGAAACAGTTGAATTTTTTGATAAGCATAAATATTTTGGATATCAAAAAGATAAAAATATTTTCTTCTTTATTCAAGGTGAATTACCAATGGTTGATACAGAAGGTAAAATACTAATTGGAGAAGATGGACTTATTAAAAAAGCAGCAGATGGGCATGGAGGAATTTATGAATCACTAGTAAAAAATGGAATGACAGAAAAAATGAGACAATTGGGAGTAGAATGGGTATTTATTGGTGGTGTAGACAATTGTTTAGTAAAAATGGTTGACCCTGTATTAATCGGAATAGCTATAGATAAAAAAGTTACAGTTGCTTGTAAATCAATTGTAAAAGCAAATCCTCATGAAAAAGTAGGAGTATTTTGTAAAAGAAATGGAAAACCAAGTGTTATAGAATATTCAGAAATTACAGATGAAATGGCAGAAGCTGTTGATGAAAATGGAGAGCTTTTATATGGAGAATCTCATATTTTATGCAATTTATTTAATATAGAAGCAATAGAAAGAATGGGAGCAAATCCATTACCATATCATAGTGCTTATAAAAAAGCTAAATATATTGATAAAGATGGAAATTTAGTTGTTCCAACATCTCCAAATGCATATAAATTTGAAGCATTTTTATTTGATGCTTTTGGTAAAGTTGATGATATGGCAATATTAAGAGTTAAAAGAGAAGAAGAATTCGCACCTGTAAAAAATTCAGATGAAGCGGGTGTTGATTGCCCTAGCACAGCTAGAGAGTTATATGAAAAATTCTATCATTTAAAATAAAATAAAAAGTTGTAAAATGTGAGAAATGTTTTACAACTTTTTTATTATAAGAAGCAAATAATTTTATAAAAACCCCTTTATTTATTTTGCAATTAGTGTTATTATAAGCATACCAAAACAAGTTGTCAAAAAAGGGCATCCCAAATGACGACGGAAGAAAGGATTGATAAAATGAAAGATTATTTAAAAGAATATCAAAATTGGCTAGAAAGTCCAGATTTTGATGAAGAAACTAAAAAAGAATTAAAATCTATAAAAGATGATGAAAAAGAAATAGAAGACAGATTTTATAAAGAATTAGAATTTGGTACAGCTGGACTTCGTGGAGTTATTGGAGCTGGAACAAATAGAATGAATAAGTATACTGTTGGAAAAGCAACACAAGGATTAGCAAATTATATATTAGAACAAGGAACACAAGATAAAGGTGTTGCAATAAGTTATGATTCAAGAAAAATGTCAAAAGAATTTAGTACACAAACAGCATTAATATTAAATGCAAATGGAATAAAAACATATTTATTTGAAAGTTTAAGACCAGTTCCAGAATTATCTTTTGCAGTAAGAGAATTAAAATGTACAGCAGGAATAATGATTACAGCAAGTCATAATCCACCAAAATATAATGGTTATAAGGTTTATTGGGATGATGGAGCTCAAATAGTTAGCCCAAGAGATAAAGATATAATTGCAAAAGTAAGAGCTGTTGCAGAATATAGTGAAATTAAAGAAATTTCTAAAGAAGAGGCAATTGAAAAAGGATTATTTAATCTTGTTGGAACAGAAATGGATGATAAATATATAAATACTTTAAAATCATTAATATTAAATCCAGAAGTAGTTAAAGAACAAGGTAAAAAATTAAAAGTAGTATATACACCATTACATGGAACAGGAAATATGGTTGCAGAAAGACTTTTAAAAGAAATCGGTATTGAAAATTTATATGTTGTTCCAGAACAAAAAGAACCAGATGGAAACTTCCCAACAGTTGATTACCCAAATCCTGAAGATAAAAAGGCATTTAAATTAGCTCTAGAATTGGCTAAAAAAGTAGATGCAGATGTTGTTCTTGCTACAGACCCTGATGCTGATAGATTAGGAATTTATGCAAAAGATACAAAAACAGGTGAATATATGACATATACAGGAAACATGTCAGCATTATTAATTGCAGAATATAGAATTTCTCAAATGCAAGAAAAAGGACTTTTACCAGAAAAAGGAATGTTTGTTACAACAATAGTTTCTTCTGATTTAGCAAAAGCAATTGCTTCAAATTATAATTTGGATTGTTTTGAAGTTTTAACAGGATTTAAAAATATAGGTGCTGTTATGAAAAGAGAAGAAGAAAAGACCGATGGAGATAAATATGTATTTGGATTTGAAGAAAGTTATGGATGCTTAATTGGTGATTATGCAAGAGATAAAGATGGTATTGCAGCAGTAATGGCTTTATGCGAAGCAGCTTGTTATTATAGAGCAAAAGGAGAAACTTTATGGGATCAAATGAACAATATATATGAAAAATATGGTTACTATAAAGAAACTCAAGTTTCTATAATTCTTGAAGGAGCAGAAGGTGCTGAAAAAATCCAAGAAATGATGTCAAATATGAGAAATACATCAATTGAAGAAATTGGAAAATATAAAGTATTAGAATTTAAAGATATTGATAGAGATTATGTTAAAAACATGGTAACTGGAGAAGAAAGTAAATCTGGATTACCAAAATCTAATGTTTTATATTATGGATTAGAAGATAATAGTTGGTGCTGTGTTAGACCTTCTGGAACAGAACCAAAAATTAAATTATATATGGGAATTAAAGGAAAATCTGAAGAAGATGCAGATCAAAAATTAGAAGAATTAAAAAATGCAATGGTTGCAATTGTAAAATAATAGGGCTGAATGTCAATAGTTGGGGTGGAAAACTTTGAAAGTTTTCTGCCTCAATATATTTATGCTTTTTAAAAGTATAACACAAAAATACTTGAAAATATG